>DIUD01000007.1 GCA_002428225.1 Roseovarius sp. UBA6167
GCAGCAGCTTGCACAGCGCGACGCGGCGTTTCTCGCCGCCCGACAGGCTGGCAACCTGCGCATCGTCGGGCGGGCAGCGCAGCGCCTCCATGGCGATGTCGATCTGGCTGTCGAGATCCCACAGGTTGGCCGTGTCGATCTCGTCCTGAAGCTGCGCCATCTCCTCGGCGGTCTCGTCGCTGTAATTCATCGCCAGCTCGTTGAAGCGGTCGAGCCTGGCCTGTTTGTCCGCCACGCCCAGCATCACGTTGCCACGCACGGTCAGGGTTTCGTCAAGTTGCGGCTCCTGCGGGAGGTAGCCCACCCGCGCCCCCTGCGCCGCGCGCGCCTCGCCGGTGAAATCGGTGTCGATTCCGGCCATGATGCGCATCAGCGTGGATTTCCCCGCGCCGTTGACGCCGACAACGCCGATCTTGACGCCGGGAAGAAAGTTCAGGTTGATGTTCTCAAAGCATTTCTTGCCACCCGGATAGGTCTTGGAGACCCCCTGCATGTGATAGACATATTGATAGGACGCCATGGGATTGCCGCTCCGTTAGGGAATTTCGTGATCGCCCGCGGTGATAGCGGGCACGGCGGCCGGGGGCAATGGTCAGCGCGCATGGCCAATGAAGCGGGGCGCATCATCCTCTCCGGGCGCGCCCAGCGCCACGCCAAAGGGGGCCGTGGCGGGCAAGGGATCGTTGGCGGCGAGCCAGTCGATGAGCGCATCGAGAGGCATCGGGCGCGCGAGACCAAAGCCCTGGATGAGCGGGCATTTGGCGCGGCGCAGTATGGTGAGTTGCCCGGCTGTCTCGACGCCTTCGGCAACGACACTCATGTCAAGAAGGCGGCACAGGCGGATGATGGCGCGCACGATCACGCGGTTGCGCGGGTCGTGATCGAGCCGGGCAATCATCGAGCGATCGAGCTTGATCGCGTCCACCTCGAAGCTGGCCATATGGGCAAGGCCCGCATAGCCGGTGCCGAAATCGTCGAGCGCCACGCGCACGCCGAGCCGCTTGAGCCGCGCGACCGCGCTGACCACATCCGCGCCCGAGCCGTCGAGAATCGTCGTCTCCAGCACCTCGACGCAGATCTGGTCGGGGTGCAGCCCGCGCGATTGCAGCGCCCAGTCGAGCAGGCCGGGATAGTTGCTGTCGGCAAGGATCGAAGCCGAGACATTGATCGACATGGAGAGATGGCCAAAGCCCGCCTCGGTCAGCGCGAGCAGCGCATCGAGCGCCATGGTCATCGACAGGTAGTCGATCTCTGCCAGGAGGCCGAGCCCGTCCGCCGCCTCGAGAAAGGCCGCCGGGGCGAGCATGCCACGGCGGGGGTGGTGCCAGCGGATGAGCGCCTCGCAACCGCAGATTCGCCCGGAATCGAGGCAAAGCTGCGGCTGAAGGTAGATCTCGAACTGGTTGCACGCGACCGCCTCTCGCAGGTCGCGGGCGAGCGTCTGACGCGCGCGCAGCGCCTCGCCGAGATCGGGGCTGAAATGAACCACGCGCCCGCGCCCGCGCGCCTTGGCGGCATAGAGCGCGGCATCGGCGTGCTGGATCATCTTCTCGCCGGTGGTGGCCGGCCCGGAGGCCAGGCAGGCGCCGATCGAGGCCCCGATGCGCACGGTCTGGTCGCGCCAGTGAAACGGTGGTTCGAGCGCGCGCAGCACCGCGGCGGCGCGCGCCTGCAACCCCTCCCCGCCCTCGGGCACGTCGCAGACAAGCAGGAATTCATCACCGCCGGTGCGACAGGCGAGGTCCCGTGGCCCCGCCACCCGCGCCAGCACACCGGCGACATGGGCGAGCGTCCGGTCGCCTGCCCCATGCCCCAGCGAATCGTTGATCTCCTTGAACTTGTCGATGTCGATGACCAGAACGCCGAGCGCGCCTTGCGCCATCGCCGCGCGCACCGGCGCAGCGGCCAGATGTTCGGCCAGCTTCTTGCGGTTGGCCAGCCCGGTAAGGTCATCGTGATGGGCGGCATGACGCAGATCGACCTGCGCCTGGCGCAGCACCTGTTCGGTCGAGACCTGATCGGTCACGTCGCGGCAGGTGATCACCACTTTCTGCCCCGCAGCGCCGAGGTCAAGCAGGGCAAAGCTCTGCTGGTTCCAGAACGTGCTGCCGTCACGGCGGATATTGCGGCTCAGTTGATAGCGGCCAAAGAGCGCGCTTTGGGCGTCGTAGCGAAAAGCGGCAATCTCGGTATCGGAGGGGCGCGTCTCGGGCGGGAGGATGAATTCCTGTGGTTTGCGCCCGCGCATCTGATCGAGCGTCCAGCCGTAGAGCCGCTCGCAGGCGGGGTTGATCCATTCGATCCGCGCTTCCATGTCCTGCACGACGATGCCATCCTGCGCGCAAGCGACGATGCGCCGAAAGAGCGCCTGTGCTGCGTCCTCGCTGTTGTCATCCGAAAAAGCCACGGCCTGCCCCGGTTCTGGTCCGTTCATGCCGTCGGACCCTGGCATGAGACGGGTTAACAAACCGTGCGCGCCCGCGCCGAAAACCGCTAAAATGCTGCATATCTCTGCGTGAGCACACGCACGCCCTGAGAGGGCACCATGCATCCGCGCACCCTCGACGACGCCGATCCGCGGTCCGGGGACATTTCCGCTTTACACGGCGCGGCGCGCTGGCAATGACGGGTGCATGACCCACGGCCTGCCCCTTTCGCGCCCCGGCCAGGTGATCGGCCTTCTGGGCGGCTCTTTCGATCCGCCCCACGCCGGGCATCTGCATATCAGCCACGAGGCGCTGCGCCGCTTCGGGCTGGACCGGGTGTGGTGGCTGGTCAGCCCCGGCAACCCGCTCAAGCGGCACGGCCCCGCGCCGCTGGCCACGCGGATGGCGGCGGCGCGCGCGCTGGTGGATCATCCGCGCATCGCGGTCACGGATTTCGAGGCGCGCGCGGGCACGCGCTTCACCGCCGAGACGCTGGCGGCGCTGGCGGCGCGCTGCCCGGGTCGGCGCTTCGTTTGGCTGATGGGGGCGGATAACCTCGCGCAGTTGCATCTCTGGCAGAACTGGTGCGCGATCATGGAGAGCGTGCCGGTGGGCGTGCTGGCGCGGCCCGGTCAGCGCATCTCGGCGCGGCTCTCGGTGGCGGCGCGGGTCTATGCCGGGGCGCGTCTGGCGGCCGCGCAGAGCCACGCGCTCGGGACCGCGCGTGCACCTGCCTGGTGCTTCGTCAACGTTCCGATGACCGACATCTCGTCAAGCGCGCTGCGGGCGCGCGGAATCACGGCGGATGTTGCAGAAAAGTGACGGCACGCAGGCATCATCGCGATTGCGCGCGAGCCGCGCGATTGGCTAGGCTTGCGCCATGTCGTGCCTGGTTTCCAGACGCATTTTCCTGACCGCCGGGCTTGCCGCGCTGGCCGCACCGGCGCTTGCAGGCGCGCCCGCGATATCGCTGCGCCCGGTGGCGCGGCCCGTGCGGGGGCCGGGCACGGTGGCCTCGCGCAGCGCCCCCGCCGCCGAGGCGCTGATTGCCAGGGCCAATCTCTCCGGGCGGGTGGGGTTTGCCGTGGTCGATCCCGCGACGGGGCGTATGCTGGAGGAAAGCGACGGCAGCGCCGCGTTGCCCCCCGCGAGCGTCACCAAGGCGGTAACGGCGCTCTATGCGCTTGAAACGCTGGGGGCGGAACATCGGTTCGAGACCCGGCTCATCGCCACGGGGCCGGTGGAGAACGGTATCCTCAAGGGCGATCTGGTGCTGGCGGGCGGCGGCGATCCGACGCTTGATACCAATGCGCTGGCGGGGATGGCGGCGGCGCTCGGGACGGCGGGTGTGCGCGAGGTGCGGGGACGGTTCCGGCTCTGGGGCGGTGCGGTGCCGTTCAGGCGCGCCATCGACGAGGACCAGCCCGAGCACGCGGGCTATAACCCGGCGCTGTCGGGGCTGAACCTCAACTACAACCGTGTGCATTTCGAGTGGAAGCGGCAGGGTGCGCAATATGCCGTCGCCATGGACGCGCGCTCGGACCGCTATCGCCCGGATGTGACCATGGCGCGGATGCGCGTGGCCGACCGCGCCGCGCCGGTCTATGTCTATTCGGACGGCGGCGCGCGCGATGAGTGGAGCGTGGCGCGCGCGGCACTCGGGAACGGCGGCGCGCGCTGGCTGCCGGTTCGCAAGCCCGAGCGGTATGCGGGCGAGGTGTTCGCCACTTTCGCGCGGGCGCAGGGGATCACGCTCGGGGCGCCGGAGGTGATGCAGGCCGCGCCCGGGGGCAGCGTTCTGGTGAGCCACAAGAGCGAGGCGCTGGAGACGGTGCTGCGCGACATGCTTCTCTATTCCACCAATCTCACCGCCGAGATGGTGGGGCTTGCCGCCACCTCGCGGCGGCAGGGGGGCGCCGCGACGCTGGCGCAATCGGCGCAGGCGATGAACGCATGGGCGGCGGCCAGCCTTGGCATGAAGACCGCCGCGCTGCGCGATCATTCGGGCCTCAGCGACCGCTCGCGGCTGTCGGCTGCGGATATGGCACGCGGCCTGGCAGGGGCCAGGCGCGCGGCGCTCTTGCGGCCGCTCCTGCGGGAATTCGCGCTGCGCGATGCCGGGGGAAACGTGGCCAGGAACCATCCCGTGAAAGTCGTGGCCAAGACCGGGACGCTCTATTTCGTGAGCACGCTGGCGGGCTATGTCACCACACCGGGGGGCAAGGATCTTGTCTTTGCAATCTTCACCGCAAGCGACAGCCTGCGCGCGCAGATAAACCCCGCGCAAGACGACAGCCCGCCCGGCGCACGCGGATGGAATGGCCGCGCCAAGGGGCTGCAACAGGCGCTCATCGAGCGCTGGAGCGCGGTGCACGGCAGGTAATACCAAGCCGCGTGAAGGCTGACTCGCGGGGGATTCCCGAGGTGGCGACAATCTGACTCTATGGTGCTGGAGGTGGGGATGGCGTGGCCATGGGTGCAGCAATAGAATTCCGGGCGGACTTTGACGGGGCGACATTGAGGTGTCTGGCCCGGAAAACGAAGACCGCGAAGCAGAGCCGCAGGCTGCCGGCGCTGGCCGGGATCTGTGATGGCGGCCGTCGCGGCGATGCGGCGCGGATCGGCGGCGTGGGTCTGCAACCCAAGACGACACCCAACGTCAGGCGCTTGCGGCGATCGTGGAGAGCGCTCCGACGCCGGAGGTCCACGGGGTCGTGCGCTGGCGGCTGAGCGACCTGGCCCAGTGGCTTCATGCGGAATTTGTGGCTCCATGCGGAATTTGCGGTCTCGCTGGACGAAACGACC
This sequence comes from Roseovarius sp. UBA6167, assembly GCA_002428225.1. Taxonomy (GTDB): domain Bacteria; phylum Pseudomonadota; class Alphaproteobacteria; order Rhodobacterales; family Rhodobacteraceae; genus Roseovarius. The sequence goes on from DIUD01000007.1 coordinate 5,232, forward strand.
GTGAGCCGGGAACTCGGAAAGCTCGGCCATGTCAGGCTCACGGCGCGGCCCCGCCACCATGCGCAGGACACCGAAGCGCTGGAGGCGTTCAAAAAACGGCTTCGCAACCGAGCTGGAAAAGGTGCGCGCAGCCCTCCCGCGAGGCTCTGCAATAGAGGTGTGGTTCCATGAGTGAGCCATTGGAACGCCATTGGTCCGAGTGACAATGGCGAACGCCCGCGCAGGTCAGAAAACCAAGATCACGCGCCGGTGGGCGAAACGCGGAACACGCCCCTCGGCACCGCATGATCAGCGCACCATCTCAAGCCATATCTTCGGAGCGATCTGCCCGGCCCCGGCCAAGGGCGCAGGGCTTGTCCTGCCGGTCTGCAATACCGACGCGATGACCCTGCCTCTGGCCGAAATCGCCCGGACCGTGGCGCCGGGTGCCCATGCCGTCGTGCTCATGGATCAGGCCGGGTGGCAGATGACCGGCGCGCAAACCAGCGAACACGATAATCCACGTTGCGCGCAATCGCACATCTGCCATACGCCATCCCTGCCCTTCGGCATATGCCGAAGAGGCCACATTTCCAACGGCGAAGGCGCCCGAGGCCGGTCGTCAGTAGGACTTGGGCAGACCCAGGACGCGTTCGGCAATATAGCACATCACCAGTTCCCGACTGACCGGTGCCAGACGCGGAATCATGACCTCGCGCAAGTAGCGTTCGACGTCGAACTCCTTGGCATAGCCGTAGCCGCCGTGGGTCATGACGGCCCGTTCGCAGGCGCGGTAGCCGGCTTCGGCGCCGAGGAACTTGGCGCTGTTGGCCTCGGCTCCGCAGGGCTGTCCCGCATCGTAGAGCGCGGCGGCCTTGAGCATCATGAGATCGGCGGCCTCAAGATACATCCAGCATTCCGCCAGCGGGTGCTGGATCCCCTGGTTTTTCCCGATGGGGCGGTCAAAGATCACCCTCTCCTTGGCATATTCGGTGGCGCGCTTGAGCGAAACGCGGCCAAGGCCAACGGCTTCGGCGGCGACCAGGATCCTTTCTGGGTTCAGGCCGTCGAGCAGATACTGGAATCCCTTGCCCTCCTCGCCGATCCGGTCCTCTTCGGGCACTTTCAACCCGTCGATGAACACCTGGCACGATTCCACCGCGTTGCGGCCCATTTTCGGAATCTTCTGGGTTCGCACATATTCGGGATCCATGCGCGTGTAGAACAGGCTCAGCCCATCGATGGGCCGCTTGCAGTCCTCGATCGGCTTGGTGCGGGCGATCACCAGCATCCGCTGCGCCATGCTTGCCGCCGTGGGCCAGACCTTCTCTCCGGTCATCACATAATGGTCGCCCTTGCGCTCGGCGCGCGTGCGCAGCCTGCCGGTATCGAGCCCAGAATTCGGTTCGGTGATGGCAAAACAGGCTCTTTCCTCGCCCTTGATGAGCGGGGTCAGCATCCGCTTCTTCTGCTCGTCGGTTCCGTGCTTGACGATCGCGTTCGGCGCGAAGACATAGGAATGAATGGTCGAGGCCCCGGTAAAGCCGGCACCGGATTCGACGATCGCCTGCATCACCAGCGCCGCTTCGGTGATGCCCAGCCCCGCGCCGCCATATTCCTGGGGCAGGGTCAGTCCGACCCACCCCCCGTTCACCATCTCGCGATAGAATTCCTCGGGATAGCGCTCGCTCGCGTCGCAGTCGCGCCAGTAGGCGAGATCGAACTTCGCGCAGACCTTGCCGATCGCGTCACGCAGTTCCCTCTGTTCGTCGTTCAGTGCGAAATCCATGCCCTCTATCCTCCAACTCTTGGTTCATTCCAGAAAACCCGGCAGCCACAGCGTCAATGCCGGAAAGGCGATCAGGAGCGCGACAACCAGAATGTCGGTACCGACGAACCAGGCGATGCCCCGGAAAATCACGTCAGTGCGGACCGCGCGGCCGACGACGCTCTTGATGACGAACACGTTCAACCCGACGGGCGGCGTGATCAGCCCCATCTCGAGATACTTCGCCAGGAGAATGCCGACCCAGATCAGGCTGATATCCATCGCCTCGAAGATCGGCAAAAGCACTGGCAACGTAAGCAGCATGATGCCCAGAACCTCGAGGAACATGCCGAGCACGATATAAAGCAGGAACACCACGATCATCAACTCGATGCGCCCGAGTTGCATGTCGGCAATGATCTGCGAGATGAACGCCGGGAGCTGCGTCAGGGCGAGGAAGCTGGCAAAGAAGGTGGCGCTCATCGCGATGATGAGGATCGCCGCCGAACTGACGATCGTGTCAACCAGGGCGCGTTTTGTCACCGTCCAGGACAGGCTTCCTTTCGCCGCCGTGATCACGAAGGCCAGGATCGCCCCCACCGCGCCCGCCTCGGTGGCGGTGAAGAACCCGGCAAACAGACCGCCGAAGACGCAGAAGATCAGCAATATGATGGGCCAGATGTCGCGCAGGCCCGTCTTGCCGATATCGGCCAGATCCGCCTCGCTCGGCCTCGGGGCCAGTGCCGGGTTCGCCCACACCCGAAGGACAACCATGAGCCCGTAAGCGAACGCTGTCAGCAGACCCGGAATGATTGCCCCCAGAAAGAGCGTGCCGATCGGCACTTCGGCGAATATCCCGAACAGAAGGAGAATCAGGCTGGGCGGAATCATCGATCCAAGTGTGCCGGCAGCGGCGATCACGCCGGTTGCCAGACCCGGCTGATAGCCGGCCTTGAGCATCTCGGGGACCGCGATCCTTCCAAGGGCGGCCGCGCAGGCGAGGCTGGATCCGGTGACCGCCGAGAACATCGCCGCGCCGCCGATCGCCGCGACGGCAAGCCCGCCGGGCAGGAGCCTGAGAAAGCTCGCCCGGGCGAAGTTGAACAACTGCTCGGTCATCTTGCCGTAATAGGCAACGAACCCCATGAGCAGGAACATCGGAATCGGGCTGAGGCTCGAATGGGTGGAAAAATCGAAGGTCACCGCCGTCAACATGGAAGAGGCGATCTGATAGCCATAGGCGATCCAGATGCCGCCGAAGGACACACCGAGAAGCGCGATCGCGATCGGCATCCGCAGCAATACCAGCATCAGAATAACCGCGAGGGACGCCCCGGCAATCTGCAAGTCGCTCATGAAGAGGCTCCGTACGTCATCACAGCCGCACGCGACCGGAAAAATATCCGACGGCCCGTGCCGCCATCACGAGAGCGAAAAGAAAGGTTCCCGCCGGCATAAAGAACCTGCCGGGCCATGTATAGAACCTGGTCGCTCCCGAAAGGTACTCGCGGAGTCGCATCTTTTCCAGCGCCAGTTCCCAGGACTGCCACGCCAGAAGAAGGAAGATCGCCGCGCCGAAAACAAGGAATACCCCCATCTTGATCTGTTGCACCCGCACCGGCAGGAACTGTGTCACGACCTCGACCGAAATGTGTCGGTCGAGCACTGCGACATAGGCAAGCGGAAGGAAGATCGTTGCGCCGAGAAACCAGTGGCCGGTCATCAGTTCGGCGTTCTTGATGGAACCGTGAAAAAGTGTCCGGATGACGACGTCGCCCACGGTGGTCAGCATCATCGCAACCAGGAGCACGGAGGCACACGCGGCAAGAATCCTGGCGGGCAGGGTCAGCGCGCTGTCGAACAGGTCCGACATGCCGGTGAGGGGCGGGGGTGCCTCGCCCTCCCATGGATCCGACTGCCCCTGCTGCGGCGTCATGGCGCGTCTCCGCCGGAACCTAACTGTGTCCGTGCAACCAACGCATCTAGCGCCACAAATCGCCCGGCCCGGTCCGCAACGAGCGGGTTTATCTCGATCTCGGCCAGCGTTTCGTCGCGCAGGTAGAGATCACACAGCTCCTTCACGGTGCGCGCCAGCGCGGCGACATCACAGGACGGCGCCCCGCGAAAGCCCGCCAGCAGCGGCGCCGCGCGCAGCGACCGGATCAGATCCTCGATCTGCGCGGCGTCAAGCGGAAGGAAGGCGCGCGCCACGTCGGGCTCGAGCTCGACCGTCACCCCGCCGCGCCCCAGCACAAGCATCGGGCCGAAGACCGGATCGCAGCGCAGGCCGACGATGAACTCGTGATCGAAGGGGATCATTTCCTCGACCAGAACCCCCTCGACGGGGACGCCACGGGCGCTCGCGGCGCTGATCATCGCGCGCGCCGCCTCGCTCGCCGCCGCAAGGCTCTCAAGGCCAAGCGCGATCCCCCCGCTGCCGCTCTTGTGGAGCATCGCGGAGCTTTGCAGCTTTACCGCAAAAGGCCCGGAGAGCGCGGCCCCGGCCGCGGTCAGTTCGCCGGGATCGCTCACGAATATACCAGCGGGGCGCGCGAGCGATGTCTCGCCGCAGAGCAGATCCTTGCTGCGATGCTCCACCGCGAAGGCGCCCGTCGGTCGCCCCCCCTGGCGGACCGGCGGTGCCTGGGGTGGCACCGGGCCGTTCCAGCCGGTGCCAAGCCGGAATTGCCCGGCCAGGGCGCGCGCGGCATCGCCGATCTCGCCATAAACGGGAATGCCACGCTCACGGACCTTCTGCACCGCCTCTTCCGGCGCCGCCTGCCAGGTCAGCGCGCAGGGCATGTCACGCGGCAACTCGCTGACCAGCGCATCGGCCAGTTCCTCGGCGATCTGGCTAAGCCCGCCCATGAACAGCAACAGACCGTCGTATCCGGTGCCGTCGCTGATGATCTTGAGAACCTCGCGCAACATCGTCTTGTGCATCACGATCTGCGCGGTGAGGTCGATCGGGTTCTGCGGCGTTGCAAATCCCGGAAGGATCTCCGCCAGCCGCGCCTTGGTTTCAGGGGTAAAGTCGGGAACGTCCAGCCCCTCGCCGATCGCGGCATCGGTCATCAGGACGCCGGCGCCACCCGACACCGAAATCACCGCCACCCGCTGCCCGGGCGAGCGCGGCTGCGTCAGCAGGATCGCGGCCTGGTTGGCCATGTCGGTCAGGCTTTCGGCGCGCCAGATGTTATACTGTCGGAATATCGCGTCATAGGCTTCGTCCTCGCCCGCCAGCGCGCCGGTATGCGAGGCAGCCGCCGTCGCGCCCTGACGGCTGCGACCGGCCTTCAGCGCCAGCACCGGCTTGCGCCGCTCGAAGGCCTTACGCGCGGCGGCGCGAAAGGCGGCACCGTCGCGCACCCCCTCGATATAGAGCCCGATCACTTCGGTCTCGTCGTCTTCGACCAGGTAATCCAGACAGGCGGCCAGATCGACATCCGCCTCGTTTCCGGTGGAAATCCAAGAGCTTACGCCAAGCCCCGCCTTCATCGCCATGTCGAGCCAGTAGGTGCCCAGGGCACCGCTCTGGGTGACGAAACCGTAGTTGCCCCCCGGCAGGCTTCGCCCTCCCATCACGACCGTTGACGATGCCAGCATCCTGCGGTTGCCGTTCATCACGCCCAGACAGTTCGGGCCGATCATCGGGATGCCCGCCTCCTGCACGATCCGGGCGATCTCGGCCTGTCGCGCGGCACCTTCGGGCCCGGTTTCCGAGAACCCCGAGGCAAAGACCACAACCCCTCCGACGCCGCACTCACACGCCAGCCGCAACTGATCGGGCACGTCGTCGGCGGACACCGACAGGATCACCAGATCGACATCACCGTCGATCTTGTCGAGCGAAGGTTGGCAATCGAGGCCCTGGATCGTCGCCCTGCCCGGATTGACCGGATAGACCTTGCCGGGAAAATCGTTGTGCAGAAGCGCGTTCACCACGCGGCCGCCCGGCTTGCGCAGATCGTCAGAGGCGCCCACAATGGCCACGCTGCGCGCGTTGAGTATCCGATCCAACCGGCCGGCGCCGGACGGATCAACGGCACGTCCCGCGCCGGGCTTGCCCTTGTGCTTCATCGCGATACTGTGGCCGTTCCGGTGATGACCGGCTCATCCTTCTGGTTGCGCACCCAGACCTCATAGGTGCCGGGCGCGCCCTCCTGCGCGATGCCGCCACCGGTTACGGTGTCGTTCTCGCGCACGGGCCGCACGAAGCGGATATTCAACCGCGTGCCCGCCACAGCCTCGTTTCCGAGCGACCTGCGCAGCGACTGCCAGATGAGGTTCAGCGACATGGTGCCGTGGGCGATGATGCCCTTCATCTCGGTCTTTTCGGCGAATTCCCGATCGACATGGATCGGGTTGTAATCGTCGGTGAGGTCAGCATAGGCCATGATCGTCGGCATGGTGACGTTCAGGCTCACGGGTTCCAGGTTTTTCGGCATCTCGGTTCCTCCCTGCCTTCTCAGGCCGCTACAAGGGTCGTCATCACGCCGGTAAAGACGACATCGCCCTTGCCGTCGCGCGTGGTGTAGGTGCTTTCCACCCATTTGCGACCCTTGCGGATTTCCTTGTTCGTGCATTCCACCTCGGTGGTCAGCGTCTCTCCAACCTTCGGCAGGCGGTGCAGCTCGAAGACCTGGCTGCCATGCACGTTGCCCTTGGGGCGCGGCGTTATGCAGGCCATGTAACACTGGATCTGGATCATCGCCGTCATGCCCGGCGGCATCAGATCGCCGTTGTCGTCATCGGGATAGACTGCAAGCCATTTGGCGATCCGGTCGCGATCCACGGTGAAGGTATCGCTGCCGTAGTTTTTCCCAACCTCGAAGTGATCGTATGTGAACATTCTTACCCCCCGATTTCGACCTGCGGGATCGTCTGATCGCCGCGTTTTTCGTAAATGACACGCACCCGTGTGCCGATCGCGGCCTCGCCGCCGCGCACATTGGCCATGAAGCGGAATCCCTCATCCATATCGACAAGCGCAACCTGATAGGGACTGTCCTCCTTGAAAGCCGCGCTCGGCCCCCGATAGACGGTCGTCACGCTGTGCACGGTGCCCTGTCCGGCGGAAACCTCCCAGCTCAGGGTGCGGCCCTGACAATGAGAACAGACGGCGCGGGGATAGAACTGCACCTTGCCGCAACCGCCGCAACGCTGAAAGCGGAATTCATGTGCGGCGCAGCCCTCCCAGAACGGTGCGGAATCCGCATTGGGACGCGGAACGGGTTTTTCCATCTGTCAGGCCCTCCCCAGAACAACGGAACAGTGAGCGGACAATATGCCGCCATCACCATGGACAAGGGCGAGTTCGGCACCCTCCACCTGTCGGCCGGAGGCCGCGCCGCGCAACTGCTCGACCGCCTCGACCACATGGAACATGCCGCCTGCGGCGCCGGAGTGCCCGTATGACAGAAGCCCGCCATGGGTATTGCAGGGCAGTTTGCCCCCGATTTTCAGATCGCCTGCGGCGGCGGCCACACCAGCCTCACCGCGCTCGAAGAATCCCATGGATTCCAGTTCGGCGAGAAGCGTGATGGTGAAACTGTCGTAAATCTCGACCACGTCGATATCCGACGGCTTGAGCCCTGCCCGGCCCAACGCATCCGCGGCGGACCGCTTGCAGCCGTATTCGGTCAGCGAGGGCGCGGCGACGATGTATTCGTGCGTGTGCCCCTGCCCGGTGCCAAGAACGTCGATCCGCGGTTGCGGAAGGTCGGCGGCCGCATCCGCGGCGCTCACCACGACCGCCGCGCCGCCGTCCGATATCAGGCAGCAGTCAAGCAGGTGCAGCGGCGTGGCGATGAAACGCGAGTTCATCACGTCGTCCACCGTGATCGGCGTCCTCATATGCGCCTTGGGATTGAGCGCGGCATGTTCCCGATGGGTCACCGCGATCGCGGCGAGCTGTTCCGAGGTGACGCCGAATTCCGACATGTAACGCTGCGCCACGAGCGCATAGGCTGCGGGGATGGTCATGCCGTAGGGTTGCTCGTATTGCTGGTTGCCAACCTCGGCCAGGGCCTGGACTGCATTGCCGCGCATTCCGCTGAGGCGGTTGTCGCCGGTCACGACCAGCACATGGCGACAATATCCCGCCTCGACCAGCGCCGCCGCCTGCATCACCAGCATACAGGCCGTGACCCCACCCATCGAGACCGCCGAGGCGTAGGCCGGCTGCATCCCGACATATTCGGCAAAGACCGAGGCCAGCATCAGATGCGGTTCGGTGAACGAATAGGCGCAAAGAAGGCCGTCGACATCGGCCACCGCCAGCCCCGCATCGGCAAGCGCGCCAAGCCCCGCCTCGGTATGAAGCGACATGCAGGTGGCCCCCTGCAGATCCCCGACCTTTGTGCTGTATGCCCCTGTGATGGCAGCCTTCTTCATGCGCTTTCCTCTCTCTTGTTCATGCGTTCCCAGTCGAAAAGCGCCGGCTTCTTGTCGAGGAAGCGCTGAACCGCCTCCTTGTGATAGGCGCTGTCCATGCACAGGGCCTGGGCCATCGCCTCGAGTTCGGCCATCGCGCGCTGATCGAGATGGAAGGACTGGTTGAGAATGTTCTTGGCCAGTCCGATCGCCAGGGTCGAGGCGTTGCAGAACCGGCGGGCAAGCGCGAAGGCCGCATCCAGAAGCTGATCGGGCGCATGGACGCTGTGGACGATCCCCATATCCCTTGCCTCGTCGGCGCGCAGGGTCCGGCCCGAAAAGACCAGTTCCTTGGCGCGCTGAAGACCCACGAGGCGCGGAAGCAGATACATGCCGGCCAGATCGGGAACCAGCCCGATGCGCCCGAAAACCTGACAAAAGCGCGCCGTGTCGCTGGCCAGGATGAAGTCCGCGGCAAGCGCGAGGTTCATCCCACCTCCGAAGGCGGGGCCGTCCACCGCCGCGATCACGGGTTTTTCCATGTTCACCAGGCTGGGTAACCACACATGCAGGTCGGCTATACGCTTGTATGACTGCGCCGAGCTGCGCTTTTCGCTAAGTCCCTGCATGTCGCCGCCGGCACAAAACACCCCGCCCGCGCCGGTCAGGATCACCGCGCGCGCGCGCTCGTCGTCGCGGATTTCGGCCACCAGTTCGGCCAGTTCCCGGCGCATCGGAACGTCCAGGGCGTTTCGTGCTTCGGGGCGGTTCAAGGTGACGATGGCGACCTCGTCGCGCAGCTCATAGCTAATCGTTTCCAGGTCGCGCCGCAATCCGTCGGCCGCCCGCGCAGGGCTGTCATTGCTCATGCTATCACTCTCCTCCCGTCCGCGTCTGCCAGCACACGCACCGCCGTGCAAAAACTACGCCGTACAAAAACTACCATTTGGTATTTTAGGGTTCTTGGTAGTAGTCCGCGCCTCGGTCTGTCAATCGGAAATCCAGCGGCATCCCCGGAGCATCACGGATATGGAAACGTAGCGCTCGTCACGGCAGCCGCTATTGACCGGAAAATACCGCATGGTAGAAATAAAGGTTATCGAGAAACCGATGTCATGAACTTCATCGGTCGGTTATCGTCACGCGGAAATTGCCTGCCCGGCGACCGAGGGAGAACCACCATGCAAGATCAGGATCCGGCACGGCTTTGCCTGGGAGACGTCCTTCGCCGAATCGCGTCCGCAATGCCCGACGCCGACTTCCTCGTGACCGAGGCGGAGAGGATAAGTTTTGCCCGCCTCGATGACGAGGTCGATCGCGTGGCGGACGGTCTTCTCGCCGCGGGATTTGTCAAGGGCGACCATGTGGCGCTCTGGGTCGCGAATAGCGCCGACTGGGTGCGGATGCTCTTTGCCGCCGCGCGGATAGGGATGATCGTGATCCCGATCAACACGCGCTACAAGTCGAGCGAACTGGAATACATTCTTCGCCAGTCCGACGCCCGCGCCCTGCTGATGATGGACAACTGCTGGGGCATCGACTATCCAGAGCTTCTGTCCAACGTGATCCCCGACCTGGCCAGTCAGCGACCGGGAGATATCCGCTCCGACGCCCTGCCCGAACTTCGGGCGATCTTTTCCTGGGGCGACACGACACCCCCCGGCGCGATCGCCATGAACTCGCTGCTGCAAACGCCGGCCAACCGCGAACGCGTTCGTACCGCCGCCGAGGCCGTGCAGCCCGGGGATCCGGTGCTGATCTGTTACACCTCGGGCACCACCGGGCGGCCGAAAGGGGCGATACATTCCCATGCAGTCGTCCGGCAGTCGATGAATGTCGCGCGCGCCATGGGCATGAAGACCGGCGATGCCGTTCTGGGCCACATGCCTTTTTACCATGTGGCCGGGTTGTTCATGGGCATTCTGCCGGCGGCTGTTCATGGAATGATCCTCATCGTGATGCGCGACTGGAGCGCCGATCATGCGCTGGATCTCGTCGAGGCCGAGAAGATCGCGCATTTCGGCGGGATACCCACCCACTTCCTCGATTGCTTCGATGCCCAGGAGAAACGCCCGCGCGATCTCGCCTCGGTGCGCGCCGCATGGATCGGGGGCGCTGCGGTCAGTCCCGAGGTAGTGCGCCGGGCGCGTGCGGTCTTCTCGACGCCGCATGTCCTGGCCTCCTACGGGATGACGGAAACCACGATCTCGACGACCTTCACGCGCCATGACGATCCGCCCGAGATCGCCGAAAGCAATACAGGCAAGTTGAGCGGAGACTTTGAGGCAAGGATCGTCGATCCTCTCAGCGGCGCGACGCTTGGCCCCGGTGAGACAGGCGAACTTCAGGTGCGCGGCCACATTGTCACGATGGGATATTACAAGAACCCGGAGGCGACCCGGGACGCCATCACCCCCGACGGCTGGTTTCGCACGGGAGATCTCGGCGTGTTCGACGAAGGCGGCTATCTGAAGATCACCGGGCGCATCAAGGAGATGTTCATCGTGGGCGGTTCAAATACCTATCCCGCCGAGATCGAGGCGCATCTCGAAACGCACCCCGCGATTCGCCAGGCGCTGGTGGTGGGGGTGCCGCACGAACGGCTCGGCCAGGTGGGATACGCCTTCATTCGTCGCGCGGAGGATGCCGGACCGCTCGACCAGGATGCAGTGATCGCCCATTGCCGGGGTGCCATCGCGGATTACAAGGTGCCGCGATATGTGCGCTTTGTCGATGCTTTCCCAATGACCGAAAGCGGCAAGATACAGAGGCATGTGCTCGTCTCTCGGGCGGAGGCGGACATCGCAGGGGCAAAGGCCACGGCTTCCGGCTGATCTTGCCCGATCTGCCTAGACGGCCTGGTCGGGCCGACGTCTGGCGTCCACCATGTTCAGCGCCAGATCGGCAAACAGCCGCGCCACGTCTTCGAGCGTGAGGCGGGCGTCGGGCCGATACCAGGTGAAGATCCAGCAAATCATCCCGGCAATGGCGCGTACCGTTACCGGCACGTCGGCTATGCGGAAATCGCCCGTTTCGACGCCTTTGCGCAGAAGCTCCTCAAGGCGCTCGTCGAACTTGCGGCGCCGCTCGATCACATAGCGGCGCACGTCGGGCGAAAGGTTGAGCTCTTCGCGAAAGAAAACGGAAACGTAGTTCTGGTTTTTGCCCTGCACCCAGGCAAAGCGGCGAACGAACCGGTAAAGCGATTCCGATGCGGGAATCTCCTCGGAAAAAACCTCGTCCATGACCAGATGCGGCAGGTCGATCGTGGCGATGCAGATCTGTTCCAGGATATCCTGCTTGTTCTTCATGTAATAGTAGATAAAGGGCTTGGTCACACCGATCATCGCCGCCAGTTCGCTGACCGACGCCCCGCTATACCCCTTCTGGCTGAACAGTTCGGCGGCAACGCTCAGGATGCGCTCGCGGCGATAGAGATGCAGTTCCTCGCGGATCGAACCGCCGCCGCCTTCCGCCCTGACATCGGGTGCCGAAGGAAGTTTCGTTCCTTCGTCAGGATCAGTTTCCCTGAGCTTCATGATCGACGGAATGTTTCGCTCCGACATGGTCACCCCTGTGATGCCTCCCTTGCGCGTGCCAGGCCCGGATACACCGCGGGCCGCAATATGCCCATGCATCACGAGAAGCAACCCGCATACTGCCGGGGCGGCGCATCAGTCGCAGGGAAGGCCAAGCTGCCTGGCGATCGCACGCAACTGGATTTCGAAACTGCCGACCGTGACAGGCGCCACGAGCGCGTCGAGCGCCATGCGCATGACGGGCAACTCCTCGGTGAGGCCCCAGCCGCCGCCGATATGCAAGGCGGACTGGGTGACGCGCACCACCGCCTGGGTCACGAACAGCTTGGCGCAGGAAACCTGCCGGATCAGGTCCGCGACAGGGCATCCGCTGTCCCAGCGATCGGCCGCCTCGTAGGTCAGGAGCCGTGCCGCCTCGATGTCGGTCTGGTGCTGCGCCAGCATGAAGGCGATCGACTGGTTGGCACCGATCGGGCGTCCGAACTGATGGCGTGTCTTGGCATAGTCCAGTGCCCAGTCCTGTGCGTGCTGCATGTGTCCGAACCAGCGCGCCGAGACCAGGATGCGTTCGCGATTGAACCCCGCCATGATATGGCGAAAGCCCGCCGGAACGCGCCCGGCATCGGGCACGCGCACCCCGTTCAGGTGCACCCTGTAGGTTGGCGCGGGCCGGTTGGCGTAGGTGGGAATGCGCGACACCTCCACTCCGGGGCTCCGGCGGTCCACGGCAAAGAAGCTCATCCCATCGCGCCCGCGTGCGCGGTCGGTCTGTGCCAGCAGCACCAGGACATCAGCCTCGCCGGCCAGGGTGATGAACGACTTGATCCCGTCAAGGACCCAGTCGCCGCCGTCGCGCCGCGCCGCGGTCTGGATGTTCTGGACGTCGTTGCCGGCATCCGGCTCGGTCACCGCGATGGCCAGCATCGTCTCGCCCGCGATCGAGGCCCGCGCAATCTGTTTCTGCTCGGCTGTGCCAAAGTCGTGCAGGATTCCGCCAGCCACGCCCTGGATGATCAGCGCGTTGGGAACCCCCGGATTGACGCGCGCGCATTCCTCGATGCAGATTGCCTCCTCATGCACACCGAGATCCGCGCCGCCTACCTCGGCCGGTGCCGCGATACCGATGAGGCCCGCCTTCGCGGCGGCGGTGAAGAACGCGCGCGGGAACTTTCCTTCGCGGTCAGCCTCCTGCCAGATCGGGGCGATTTCCCGTTCGGCAAAACGCCGGCACGTCTCGCGGAACATTGCGCGGTCCACCGTTTCCGCGGGTCTGCGGCGCTCTGTTGTCATCTGCTTTTCCTCGCCTTGCTCAATCCTGCCGGGCCTTCGACGACAAGCGCGCCCGATGACGCTCTATCGCCTCGTCCACGCCGGGGGCCGCAAAATTGCGATGCATCATGCCGCCGGCAAGCTTCATCTGTTCGCCGAACGGAAGTGTCGCGGCCTTGGCCGAAAATTCGCGTCCCAATGCCAGCGAGGCGCGAATGTCCAGATAGTTCCGCACCCGTTCCTCGGCTTGTTCGCGAAACCCGTCCTGCGGCAGCACCTCGGTCACGAGGCCCAGCCCGAAGGCTTCCTCGGCGCCCAGCGCGCGACCGGTGGCGCAAAGCTGCCAGGCGAGCGAGTCCGGGATCCGCCGCGTCAACAATGCGTGCAGCAGGAACGGATACATGCGGAACTGAATCTCGGGATAGCTGACGGACACATCCGCGCGCGCGATCACGATATCGCTGAGGCAGGGAAATATGGTGCCGCCGCCCTTGGCGTAGCCATGAAGCACGGTGACGATCAGGGCCGGGCAGGTCTCGATCGCCTCGGAGAGGGCAAGGATCACCTTTTCCTGGCGTTCGAGCCCCTCGCGCCCGGCGCGCAATTCCGAGATGTCGGCGCCCGCCGAAAAGCCACGCTCGCCCGCGGCGTCGATCACCAGGGCCTTCTCGCCAGGCGCGCCGCCGATGCCACGCACGATGTCGGCGATCTCCTCCATCATGTCGGAAGAGAGGGCATTCGATTTTGCAAGGCGGTCAATGGTGATGCGCGTCACCGTGCCGTCGCTCTGAAGTTTGAAATCCGTCATCGTGGTTCCTTCAAGGGTGAACAGGGAATGGCCGGCCGGCCGGGGGCAGGGTCACGAGGCGGCAAGGTCATGAGAAAGGGCGCTCGAAGGCATGGTTCAGCGCCAGCTTGCCGGCAACGAAGCCTTCGCCCGCAGTATCCGCCAGCCGTGCAGCAAGGTCCCGCGCTGCGGCTTCGAGCCGGTCGCCGGGCACGATCTCTGCCACGAGGCCGCGCGCGCGGGCTTCGTCTGGCCCCATGCGACGCGCGGTCAGGATCAGTTCGCGCGCGGCGGGCAGCCCGATCCTGCGCGGCAGAAGGTAGAGCGACGCCATGTCGGGGATCACGCCGATCCGCCCGAAGACCTGACAGAACCAGGCGCGCGGCGTGCACAGGATCACGTCGCCGGCCATCGCCAGGCTGAAGCCCGCGCCCGCGCAGGGGCCGTCAACGGCCACCACCACCGGTTTGGGAAAGTCCACGAAGTCGGCGAACCAGGCGTGAAGCCCCTGAATGCGGCGGCGGGTGGCGATCGCCCGGTCGGCACCCTCGCGGAGGCTCTTCAGGTCGCCCCCGGCGCAGAACGCTCCACCCCGCCCGGTCAGAACGAGCGCGCGGACGCCGGCATCGTCGCGACACTGCGTAATCGCCTCGGCGAGTTCTGCCCGCATCCCGAGACTTAGCGCGTTGCGCTGCGCCGGTTCGTTCAGCGCGATCAGCACGATGCCGTCGGCCTGTTCGGTCTGGATGTGCCTGTAGGCCATGTGCTCTCGGGTTCCGGCATTATGGGCGCCGCCGGGTGGCGGCGCCCGTCTTCGCGGTTCAGAGGCCGTAGCTCGACGCGTCGAGACCCGAATAGGCGTTCTCGCGCAGACGCTGACCCATCTTTTCGGGGTCGCGCCCGGTCTCCTCGGCAATACCCTTCCACTTTTCGATCATGGCATTGAATTCAGCCCGGATCTCTTCGGGGTTGTCGATACCATACTGCTCGCGAGCGATCCTGTAGATGGTTTCGATATCCTGCTCCAGGAACGCGGCCATCTTTGCCCTGAGAGCGTCGCCCGGCTCGAACACTTCGATGCCGCGCGCCCGCGCATCTGCCAATGCCTCTTCGGAATCAACGAGGTAAGCACCGGTGATTCGCATTTGCGCAACCGCAGCCGCGTCGAGAAACGCGCGGCGCTCCTGCTCGGTCAGATTGGCCCAGCTCTTCGCCGAGAACACGAAGGGCGACGAGACGCGATGCATTGCGACAGGCAGGGTGATGACGCTCTTGGCGACCTCGGCGAGCGAATGGGTCTGAAGGATCGCGGGTGGGTTGAGGGTCATATCGACCGCGCCGCGATTCATCATCTCATAGACTTCCGAGCCGCCCACGTTTATCGGCGACAGCCCGAAATAAGCCGCCCAGCGCGAGTTGAAATCGCCGCCGGGGATCCGGACCCTCTTGCCCACAAGATCCTCGGGGGTGCGATAGACCCCTCGGTTGATGAGATTGAGCGGGGCGGCAGTGTAGGAGCCGGTGAAGGTAACGCCCGCCGCCTTGAACTCCTCCAGACAGCGGGGGCATCGGGTCAGGACATATTCGTTGAACGCACCGGCGACGACGAGCGTGTCGTCGGTGGAAACCGGCAGATCGTTGAGATACTGCACCATCGGCAATTCCGAAGGATGGTAGGTCAGTATCACCATGCCGGCATCAACCGCGCCCGCCTGCAGCCCGCCCATGGTCGCCTGCGCGCCGAGCGGTGTGCCGCCGGTGAAGAGCCTGACACTGAACCCGCCATCGGTTGCCTGCTTCATCTCTTCGATAAGCGGCATGGTGCCATCGGTGACAACCACGTGCTTGGGGAGCACATACTGGTTCAGGGTAATCGAGCTGGCCGCCGCGTCACCCCCGAAGAAGGCCCCCGCGACAAGCGGCGCCAAGGCTGCAAAGACGGATATCCTTGAGATCTTGCAAGACAATTCTGTTCCTCCCTTGATGCTCGGGCCGACATTGCCCAAACTGTTTTTCCGCATAGCGGTTTTTCTTCGGAAAACCATAGGGTATGTTTTGATTCCCTGTCAACGGCATTTGGAACAGGGCAACCCCGCCCTTGGCCCTCAACTGACTCTCAACGAGAAATTTTCTGGGAAACTTGCCGAATTCATGGTTATTGCGGCGTTATTGCGGCGGCACCCCCGGCCAGCGATGCCTGCGTTGACAGCGATCGCCGACGAGGATAATACCTTTTGGTATGAAAAACTTCCGTCCGGCGCGGGCCTCGCTGCGCCAGCAACATGGAGACCTGGATGACACGACATCAGCCGCAACGCCCCGCAAGCCAGTCCAGACAGTCCTTGCAGCACGAGAACGCTTCCCCGGTGCGGGCCGACGTTCTGGTCATCGGGGCGGGCGTATGCGGTATCTACGCGCTTTACCGCCTGCGCGAACTGGGCTTCAAGACAATTGTTCTCGAGGCCGGCGAGGCCCCCGGCGGGACCTGGTACTGGAACCGCTATCCCGGCTGCCGCTTCGACTCCGAAAGCTACAGCTACGGTTATTCCTTCTCGCGCGAACTGCTTCAGGAATGGGACTGGAAGGAACGTTTCGCGCCGCAGCCGGAAACGCTCTCCTATCTCAACCATGTGGTCGAGAAGTTCGACCTGCGCCGCGACATGGTGTTCGGGAGCCATGTTACCGATGCGGTTTTCGACGAAAACCTGAACGAATGGGAGGTGCGGACCGGGAACGGCGCGGTCTATCGCTGCACCTATCTTCTGACCGCGGTCGGGATGCTTTCGGCGCCGACCCTGCCGCGCATCGAGGGCCGCGAGACCTTTGGCGGCCAGGCCTTCCATACCTATGACTGGCCGAAGGAGAAAACGGATTTCACCGGCGAACGGGTTGGCGTGATCGGCACCGGCGCGACGGGTGTGCAGCTCGTTCCCGTGGTCGCCAAACAGGCCAGCGAGCTTTATGTGTTCCAGCGACGTCCGAACTGGTGCGCGCCGCTTCACAATTCACCGATCCCGCCCGAGGAAATGGCCAGGATCAAGACCCGCTACGACGAGATTTTTGCCAAGTGCAGCACGACCCCCGGGGCCTTTCTGCACGGCCCCGACCGCCGCAAGTTCGCCGAGGTGCCCAGGGAAGATCGTCTCGCCTTCTGGGAGGAACTTTACGCCTCGCCCGGTTTCGGGGTGTGGCTGGGAAACTTCGCCGAAGTGCTCACCGACATCGACGCGAACGCCGAATTCAGCGCGTTCATCGCCGACAAGATCCGTCAGCGGGTGGACGATCCCGCGGTGGCAGAGAAACTGATACCGAAAGATCACGGCTTTGGAACCAGACGCGTGCCGCTCGAGACAGGCTATTACGAAGCCTACAACCGGCCCAACGTTCATCTGGTCGATGTGAATGACACCCCGATCACCCGGATTACACCGAAAGGTGTTCGCACGACGGCGCAGGAATACGAACTCGACAGCCTGATCTACGCCACCGGCTTCGATGCCATCACGGGTGCGTTCGACCGGATCAACATCGTTGGCCGGAACGGGATGGCTTTGCGCGATCAGTGGCGCGACGGGCCGCTCACCTATCTCGGCGTCCAGTCGCACGGCTTTCCAAATCTTTTCACGCTGGCCGGACCGCAGGGCGGTTCGGTCTCCACCAACTTTCCGCGCGGCATCGAGGATATCGTCAACTGGGTGACCAGCCTGATGGTGACCCTTCGCGACAAGGGCATTCAGCGCGTCGAGCCGCAGGAGGATGCGGTTGCCGCCTGGCAGAAGGAAGTCCGCGACCTGTATCAGATGACACTGTTTCGCACCGCGAAATCCTGGTTCACGGGCTACAATTCGAACCTGGAGGGGCGCGACGGGGTTCGCTACCTCATCTACAACGGCGGCTCACCCCGTTACCGGCGCCGCCTGGAAGAAGTGGCCGAAAAGGGCTATGAGGGTTTCGATCTTGGCTGAGTGAGCCGCCGCCAGGTTTGCCGAGACCTCCCGCGCGAAGGCGGGAGGTCAAAGCGGCCCCGGTCCCGAGATGTCACCACGAGATGTCACAATGCCGCGCCGCTTGTTGCCGGCGCATCCGTCGGTGCAGACCAGACGAACCCGCCGATACAAACCCACAGTCAGAATCCTCCGGTCCTCCCTGTCGCCAGCAGGGTAAGGGCGGACGATTCTTACGCCGTCGTTCCCGGCATATTCCGTCGCGGGAAATCATGGCTCCGCACGACCGGATTGCCACCTGACACAGGGTTTGACGCAGATTCGCGGCTGTGTGTCGGTGTGTTTCGCTGCCAATACGGGTTTTTCAGGCGGACAATCATGAGATGGTGGAAAAAAATTAAAAATATCGGGAAATCATGGGAATTTATCTCCTTCGACCAATAGCACAATATATTGCCTAGATATTAGCAACAGAAACTATATAAGCTGTTATTTGCCCGGATTTTTTAACATGATCTTTATTTTGAAACCTATGCTGAACAATTCGCAGTGCTGTAATGCAAAAAAACGTTTGCAGTGGGACAAAATCCCATGCTATCCAGAATACACGATGAGGACGGGACAGACGAAGGGGCAGCAAGACCCCGAAACATTCTCCCAAGTCAGGTTTCATACAGGCACCCGCTTTCATCGAACGAGAATCCGACGCGCGGGCGAGCAGACATCCCCCCAGGTGGCGCGCGCAGTCGGACAACCCGCCAGGCGGGACGAGGGCGGCGGGTTGATCGGTGGCAGCAGATCAACCCGCCGTTTTCCGTCCGGCGGGCCGGCCATCAACCGGGGGCATGACGAAAGGCCAACAGGACAGTGGGTCGCGTATTCAGAGGCGAAAGCACCGTCAAGGTGGATGCCAAGGGCCGGGTGTCGATCCCCGCGCTCTTTCGCCCGGTGATCCAGGAATGCGATCCCAGCTGGACCGCCGGCAAGCAGCCCGAACTTGTCATCGTCTATGGCGACCATCGCCGCGATTTCCTCGAATGCTACACCATCGAGGCCATCCAGGAGGTGGACGAGAAGATCGCCCGCCTGCCGCGCGGCTCGAAACAGCGCCGCCTGCTCGAACACATGTTTCAGGGCCAGTCGCTGCCCACCTCGGTCGATGAGACCGGCCGCATCGTGCTGCCCGCCAAGCTGCGCAAGAAGCTCGATCTCGAGGATGAGGCGTTCTTCATCGCCGCCGGCGACACCTTCCAGATCTGGAAACCGGAAACCTACCAGGCCAAGCGCCTGGCCGATGTCACCGAGTGGCTCGACGAATTCCCCGAGGATTTCGACCCGCTCACCCTGCTTGACGCACCCGACGGGGGCTGAGCCATGGCCGCCGCTGCCCCTGCCCCGCATATCCCTGTCCTGCTGCGCCCGCTCCTGTCCGCGGTCGCGCCGGTGCACGGCACCTGGCTTGACGGCACGCTTGGCGCGGGGGGCTATGCGCGCGGGCTGCTCGAGGCGGGGGCGGACCGGGTCATCGGCGTGGACCGCGACCCGCTGGCCATCGCCATGGCGCGGGACTGGGGCGCGCCCCATGGCGACCGCTTGCGGCTGGTGCAGGGCAATTTCGCGCAGATGGACAGCTTCGCCGAGGCGCTTGACGGCGTGGTGCTCGATCTGGGCGTCTCCTCGATGCAGCTTGACCGCGCCGAGCGCGGCTTTTCCTTCCGCAACGACGGCCCGCTCGACATGCGGATGAGCCAGCAAGGCCCCTCGGCGGCCGATCTGGTCAACACCGCGCCCGAGGCGCAACTGGCCGATATCCTCTACCTTTACGGCGAAGAACGCGCGAGCCGCCGCATCGCCCGCGCCATCGTGCGTGCCCGCGAGACGGCCCCCATCGAAACCACCGCCCAACTGGCCGCCATCGTCGAGCGTTGCCTGCCGCGCGCCAGGCCCGGCCAGGCCCATCCCGCGACCCGCAGCTTTCAGGCCATCCGCATCGCCGTGAACGACGAATACCGCGCGCTTCTCGACGGGCTGGAGGCGGCGGAACGCGCGCTGAAACCGGGCGGGCAGCTGGCCGTCGTGACCTTTCATTCGATCGAGGACCGGATCGTGAAACGGTTCTTGCAGACCCGCGCGGGCGCGCAGGGCGGCGGCAGCCGCCACGCCCCCGAAACACGGCACGACGCGCCTCAATTCACGCTGAAAACCCGCAAGGCTATCGCCCCCGATGCGGCGGAACTGGCGGAAAACCCCCGCGCGCGCTCGGCCCGGCTGCGGATCAGCATCCGCACCGACGCGCCGCCCGGCCGATCGGACCCCGCCGCGCTCGGATTGCCCATGCTTAAGGGAGAAACATGATGCGCAGCCTGCTCCACGTCCTGACGGCGCTTGCCGTGATCGGCCTCGCCTTCTGGGCCTATCGTGAGAACTACCGCACCCAGGCCGCGCTGGCCGAAGCCCAGCGGCTTCAGGCCAGCATCGCCGAGGCGCGCCAGCGACTGCGGATACTCAATGCGGAATGGGCCTATCTCAACCGGCCCGAGCGGCTGATGGATCTCGTCGATCTCAATTATGACCGTCTCGGCCTCGTGCCGCTGCAACCGCGCCAGTTCGGGCGCATCGACCAGGTCGCCTATCCGGCACCGGCGGCGCGCGGCCTCGGCAATCCGGTCGATGTCGCGCACCGCGAGGAGCAACTGCCATGATCCGCACGCCGCTACGCCCGCTTGCGCGCATCCTCGAGGCGCGCCGCCGCGGCGAGAACCCCGACGCCATCGAACGCGAGAACATCCGCCTGCGTCATGAAGAAATGCATGACCGCGCGCGCCGGCGCGCCGAAGGGCGGCTGCTGGTGCTGGCGGGGTTGTTTTTCATCGGCTTTACAGCGGTCGGCGGCAAGATGGCGGTGCTGGCGCAGTCCGAACCCGCCGAGCCGCGCGTCAGCAGCGCGGGCGCGCGCATCCACGCCCAGCGCGCCGACATCGTGGACCGCAAGGGCCGCGTGCTGGCGACGAATTTCGACACCTACAGCCTCTATGCGCAGCCGCAACAGATGGTGGACCCGGTGCGCGCCGCCGAAAAGCTGCTGGAGATTTTCCCCGACCTCGACGGCGAGCGGCTGTTGCGCGATTTCAACGGCACGCGCAAGTTTCTCTGGATCCGCCGCACGCTCAGCCCCGAGCAGAAACAGGCGGTGCATGACATCGGCGAGCCGGGGTTGCTCTTTGGCCCGCGCGAGATGCGGCTTTATCCCAATGGCCGGCTGGCCGCGCATGTCCTGGGCGGGGCGAGCTTCGGGCGCGAAGGCGTGCATGCCGCCGAGGTGGTGGGCGTGGCGGGCATCGAAAAGCAGCTCGACGAGCGCCTGCGCGACCCCGCCCGCGCGCATGAGCCGCTGACCCTCTCGCTCGATCTCAGCGTGCAGGCGGCGATGGAGCGGGTTCTGCTCGGCGGCATGAAGATCATGAACGCCAAGGGGGCTGCCGGCATCCTGATGGATGTGCAGACCGGCGAGGTGGTTGCCGTGGCCTCGCTGCCGGATTTCGACCCCAATACGCGTCCGCCCCTGCCCACCGAGGGCAATCCCGACGACAGCCCGCTGTTCAACCGCGCGGTGCAGGGCGTCTATGAGCTTGGCTCGACCTTCAAGGTGTTCGCGATGGCGCAGGCGCTCGATCTGGGGCTTGTGACCCCCTCGAGCGTGATCGACACCCGCTCGCCCATGCAATGGGGCAAGTTCCGCATCCGCGATTTCCGCAATTACGGCCCCGAACTCAGCGCCGAAAAGGTGCTGGTGAAATCCTCCAACGTCGGCACCGCGCGCATCGCGCTCCAGATCGGCGGGGCGCGGCAAATGGCGTTTCTGGACGCGCTCGGCTTCATGCAGGCCTCGCCGCTGGAGATCAGCGAGGCCTCGGGCAGCCGCCCGCTTCTGCCCGCCAACTGGTCGGATCTCTCGACCATGACCATCTCTTACGGGCATGGCCTCTCGACCAGCCCGATGCACCTTGCCGCCGCCTATGCCACCATCGTCAATGGCGGGCGACTGGTGACGCCCACGCTCCTGCGCGACCCTGCCCGCACACCGGGCGCGCGCGTCGTATCCGAGGCGACATCGGCCACCATGCGCGACATGCTGCGCAAGGTGGTGAGCGAAGGCACGGCCAGCCTTGCCGAGGTCGAAGGCTATGCCGTCGGCGGCAAGACCGGCACCGCCGACAAACCCAACGCGCGCGGCGGCGGTTATTACAAGGACAAGGTCATCGCCAGTTTCGCAGGCATGTTCCCCGCCGATGACCCGAAATATGTGCTTGTCGTCACGCTCGACGAGCCGGTAGAGACCTCGGGCGACGAGCCGCACCGCACCGCGGGCTGGACCGCCGTGCCCGTCGCCGCCGAGATCGTGCGTCGCACCGCGCCGCTCCTTGGCCTGAGACCCGCGATTGAACACGCCGGAGCGCCTGCTATAACGCCCGCATCTCATTAGGGGGCGGGACGCGCGCGTGGGGCAGATACGGACATTGACAGAGCTGGGGCTGACCGCGAAGGGCGGGCGGCAGGCGCGCCTCACCGGGCTTGCCACCGACAGCCGCGCGGTGCGCGAGGGGATGCTGTTCGCCGCGCTGCCCGGCACGCAGGTCCATGGCGCGCGCTTTGTCGAGGCGGCGCTGGCGCAGGGCGCGGCGGCGATCCTGACCGATGCCGCGGGCGCGCGTCTCGCCGCCGGGGCGCTCTTTGCGCACCAGGCCGCGCTTGTCGTGGCCGAGGACCCGCGCCAGACGCTTGCCTTTACCGCAGCCCTCTGGTTCGGCGCGCAGCCCGAGACGATGGTAGCGGTGACCGGCACCAACGGCAAGACCTCGGTCGCCACCTTCACCCGCCAGATCTGGGAACGGCTCGGGCTGGAGGCGGTCAATCTTGGCACGACCGGGGTGGAGGGCGCGGTGCGCGCGCCGATGACCCACACCACCCCCGACCCGATCACGCTGCACCGCCTGCTGGCCGAGTGCGCCGCGCAGGGCGTGACCCATGCGGCGATGGAGGCATCGTCGCACGGCCTCGCGCAGGCGCGGCTTGACGGGGTGCGGCTCGCGGCGGCGGGGTTTACCAACATCACCCAGGACCATCTCGACTATCACCCCGATATTGAAAGCTATTTCACGGCCAAGGCGGGGCTTTTCGCCCGCGTCCTGCCCGAGAGCGGCGTGGCGGTCATCAACATCGACAGCCCCCATGGCGCGCGCATGGCCGAGATCGCCGCCGACCGCGGCCAGGACCTGCTGACCGTGGGGCGCAGCAGCGGGGCCGATCTGCAACTTCTGGCGCAACGCTTCGACGCCACCGGGCAGGTGATCCGGCTGGCATGGGAAGACCGCATCCACCAGTTGCGCCTTGACCTCATCGGCGGGTTCCAGGCCGAGAACGTGGCGCTCGCGGCGGGGCTGGCGATCGGCGCGGGCGCGGATCCGGCGCGCGTGCTGGCGGAACTGCCGGGCATGACCACGGTGCGCGGGCGGATGCAGCTGGCCGCGACGCGCGGCAATGGCGCGGCGGTCTTCGTCGATTACGCCCATACCCCCGATGCCGTCGCCACCGCCATCCGCGCGCTGCGCCCGCATGTCATGGGCCGGCTCGTCGTCATCATCGGCGCGGGCGGCGACCGCGACCGGGGCAAGCGGCCGCTGATGGGGCAGGCCGCCGCGCAATTCGCCGATGCGGTGATCGTGACCGACGACAATCCCCGCTCCGAGGATCCGGCCCTGATCCGCGCGGCGGTGCTGTCGGGCTGTCCCGGCGCGCGCGAGGTCGGCGACCGCGCCGAGGCGATCCTGCGCGGCGTCGATGCGCTCGGGGCGGGCGACGCGCTGCTGATCTGCGGCAAGGGGCACGAGACCGGGCAGGTCATCGGGCACGACGTGCTGCCCTTCGATGATGCCGAACAGGCCAGCCTTGCCGTCACCGTGCTCGACGGGGGCGTGGCATGAGCCTGTGGAGTGCAGCCGAGACCGCGGCCGCCACCGGGGGCCGCGCCACGGCTGACTGGGCCGCCACCGGCGTTTCCATCGACACGCGGACATTGCAGCCGGGCGATCTCTTCGTGGCGCTCGGTGCCGCGCGCGACGGACATGACTTCGTGGCGCAGGCGCTCGCCCGGGGCGCTGCGGCGGCGCTGGTCAGCCGCATCCCCGAAGGCGTCGCCGCCGACGCGCCGCTCCTTCTCGTCGCGGACGTGCAGGCGGCACTCGAGGCGCTTGGCCGCGCGGGCCGCGCGCGGATGCGCGGCCGCGTCATCGCCGTCACCGGCTCGGTGGGCAAGACCTCGACCAAGGAAATGCTGCGCGCCGTGCTGTCGCACCAAGGCCGCACCCACGCCGCCGAGGCCAGCTACAACAATCACTGGGGCGTGCCGCTGACGCTGGCGCGGATGCCCGCCGATACCCAATTCGCCGTGATCGAGATCGGCATGAACCACCCCGGCGAGATCGCGCCGCTCGCGCGCATGGCGCGCCCGCATCTGGCGCTCGTCACCACCGTCGCCGCCGCCCACCTGGAGGCGTTCGAGAGCATCGAGGACATCGCCCGCGAGAAGGCGGCGATCTTCGAGGGGCTGGAGCCGGGGGGAACGGCGCTCGTCAATGCCGACATCTCCACCGCCGCGATCCTGCGCGAGACCGCGATGCGCCACGCCGGCCGCGTGATCGGCTTCGGCACGGCGCGGGGCGCGCATCATCGCCTGCTCGCGGTCGATCTGCACGATGGCGCGACCGTGGCGCGCGCGCGCGCCTGGCGCACGCCGCTGCTTTACAAGATCGGCGTGACGGGGCGGCATTTCGCCATGAACGGGCTGGCGGTGCTGGCGGCGGTGCGCGAGCTGGGCCTCGACCGGGCCGTGGCCATCGCGGATCTGGCCAACTGGGCACCGCCCGAGGGGCGCGGCACGCGCGAGCGGCTGGTGCTCGATCTGGCCGCCGACGGCATGAGCATCGACCTGATCGACGACGCCTTCAACGCCAATCCCGAATCCATGGCCGCCGCCCTCGAGGTGCTGGCGGCAAGCGCGCCGCGCAACGACGTGGGCCGGCTCGCACGCGGGCGGCGCATCGCCATCCTCGGCGACATGCTGGAACTGGGCGCGACCGAGGCGGCGCTCCACGCCGCCCTCGCCGGCCTGCCGTCGATGCAGGCGGTGGACGAGGTGCATTGCGTCGGCCCCCGGATGCGTGCCCTCTGGGAGGCGCTGCCCGAGCGCAAGCGGGGGCGGCGCGCGGACACCGCCGAGGCGCTCGCGGCCAAGGCGCACCGCCTCATCGACGCGGGCGACGTGGTGCTGGTAAAAGGCTCCAAGGGGAGCAAGGTCAGCCTTGTTGTCGCGGCGCTGCGCCGCGCGGGCCGGGGCATGGAAGAGGAACGCGGGTAATGCTCTACTGGCTCAGTCTGTTCTCGGAGGGGGGCGATATCTTCAACCTTTTCCGCTACATCACCTTTCGCGCGGGCGGTGCGTTCCTGACCGCGCTGGTCTTCGGCTTCATCTTCGGACAGCCCCTCATCAACGTGCTGCGCCGCCGTCAGGGCAAGGGCCAGCCGATCCGCGCCGACGGCCCCGAGACCCATTTCGCCAAGGCCGGCACGCCGACCATGGGGGGGCTGCTGATCGTGGGCGCGCTGGTGAGCTCGACGCTGTTATGGGCACGGCTCGACAACCCGTTCGTGTGGCTGGTGCTGTTCGTCACGCTCGGCTTTGCGCTCATCGGCTTTGCCGATGATTATGCCAAGGTCTCGCGCGGCAATGTCAAGGGCGTGCCGGGCCGGGTGCGGCTGCTTCTCGGCTTTGCCATCGCGCTCGTTGCCGCGGTCTGGGCGGGCTACAACCACCCCGCGGGCCTGCAAAATCAACTGGCCCTGCCGGTGTTCAAGGATGTGCTGGTCAATCTCGGCGTTTTCTTCATCCCCTTTGCAATGTTCGTGATCGTGGGCGCGGCCAATGCGGTCAACCTGACCGACGGGCTTGACGGACTGGCGATCATGCCGGTGATGATCGCCTCGGCCACGCTGGGCGTGATCGCCTACACGGTGGGGCGCACCGACTTTACCGAGTATCTCGGCCTGCATTACGTGCCGGGCACGGGCGAGATCCTGATCTTCGTCGCGGGGCTGATCGGCGGGGGCCTGGGCTTTCTGTGGTATAACGCGCCGCCCGCGGCGGTGTTCATGGGCGATACCGGCTCGCTCGCGCTTGGCGGCGCGCTCGGGGCGATCGCGGTGGCCACCAAGCACGAGCTTGTTCTCGGCATCGTCGGCGGGCTCTTCGTGGTCGAGGCGCTCTCGGTCATCATCCAGGTGCTCTATTTCAAGCGCACCGGCAAGCGCGTGTTCCTGATGGCCCCGATCCACCACCACTACGAGAAAAAGGGCTGGGCCGAGCCGCAGATCGTCATCCGCTTCTGGATCATCGCGCTGATCCTGGCGATGATCGGGCTGGCGACGCTGAAATTGCGGTAGCGGTCTCCTCTCCGCGTCACCCTCGGGCCCGATCCGGGGGTCTCATGCGGCAGGGGATCCTCCGGTCAGGCCGGAGGATGACACCCGCCTGCGCCCCCTTGCATCGCGCATCCCATCCGGCGCAAATACCGTGAAACGGGCGGGGGCGCACGATGATACCGGTCAGAGGTTTTGAGGGAACGCGAGTCGCGGTTCTGGGGCTGGGGCGCTCGGGCCTGTCGGCGGTGCGCGCGCTGATCGCCGGCGGGGCCGAGGTGGTGGTCTGGGACGACAACCCCGAGAGCCGCGCGCGCGCCGAAACCGAGGGCCTCTGTGTCGCGGATCTCGCCCGCGCGGGCGCGCTCGACGGTGTGAGCGCCCTCGTCACCAGCCCCGGCATCCCCCATCTCTACCCCGCGCCCCACCCCGCCATCGCGGCGGCAATGGCGGCGGGGGTGCCGGTGGACAACGATATCGGCCTCTTCTTCCGCTCGCTTGCAACGCCCGACTGGGACCGGCTCGACCGCGCGCCGCGCGTGGTCGCCGTGACCGGCTCGAACGGCAAATCGACCACCTCGGCGCTGATCCACCATATCCTGACGCAGGCGGGCCACCCGGCGCAGCTTGCCGGCAATATCGGGCGCGGCGCGCTCGATCTCGACCCGCCGGGCGAGGGCGGGGTGGTGGTGCTGGAACTCAGCAGCTACCAGACCGAACTTGCCCGCGCGCTCACCCCCGATATCGCGGTGTTCACCAATTTCTCGCCCGACCATCTCGATCGGCACGCCGGACTTGGCGGCTATTTCGCGGCCAAGCGGCGGCTTTTTGCCGAGGGCGGGCCGGATCGCGCGGTGATCGGCGTGGACGAGGCCGAGGGGCGCTATCTGGCCGGGCAGATCGCCGAGGGGCCGGGCGACGACCGGGTGATCCGCGTCTCGGTCGGCACCCGGCTCACCGGCCCCGGCTGGGCGGTGTTCGCGCGCAAGGGCTTTCTCGGCGAATACCGCAAGGGCCGTCAGGTGGCCGCGATCGACCTGCGCGCCATGCCCGGCCTGCCCGGCGCGCATAACCACCAGAACGCCTGCGCCGCCTATGCCGCCTGCCGCGGCCTTGGCCTTGGCCCCCGCGTGATCGAGGCAGGGCTGGCCAGTTTCGAGGGGCTGCCGCACCGCTCGCAGCTTGTGGCCGAGCGGGGCGGCGTGCGCTTTGTCAACGACAGCAAGGCCACCAACGTGGACAGCGCGCTCAAGGCGCTGCTGGCTTTCGAGCGCATCCGCTGGATCTGCGGCGGGCTGGAGAAGGAGGGCGGCCTGGCCACCCTCGCCCCTGCCCTGCCCCACGTGGCCAAGGCCTACGTGATCGGCCGCGAGGCGGCGCAATTCGCCATGGGGCTTGCCGGGGTGGAGGCCGAGATCTGCACCACCATGGCCCGCGCGGTCGAGCGCGCCATGGCAGAGGCCGCGCCGGGCGAGGTGGTCCTGCTCGCCCCCGCCGCCGCCAGTTTCGATCAATACGACAATTTCGAGAGGCGCGGCGAGGATTTCATGGCACAAGTGCGCGCGCGGCTGTAGAAGGCAGACGGCCTAGCCGCGCTCCCAGCGATGCATCACGTCGCCGCCCAGCGCCCGCGTTTCGATCAGACGAAAGCGCGCCGCCTCGTCGAGGCGGGCAAGGCCCAGCGCGCCGATGCCCGGCAGCCCCTCGGCCCCGATGGCGAGCCCGGCGGTAAAACCCACCAGCTCGTCCACCAGCCCCGCCGCCAGAAGCGAGGCGGCAAGCGCCCCGCCCCCCTCGCAGAACACCCGTGTCAGCCCCGCCCCGCCCAGCGCCTGCAAGAGCGCGGCCGGATCGACCTGCCCCGCCACCACATCGCAGGGCAAGAGCCGCGCGCCAAGCCCGCGCCAGGCCGCGGCAATCGCCTCGTCCACCCCCGCACCGTGGCACAGCCAGAGCGGCACCTCGCGCGCGCTGCGGGCAAGCTGCGACAGGAGCGGCAGATCGAGCCTGCGCGAGACCACCACGCGCACCGGCTGCCGCCTCACCCCCAGCCCCCGCACCGTCAGCATGGGATCGTCGGCGCGCGCCGTGCCCGCCCCCACCATCACCGCATCGTGGCGCGCGCGCATGGCATGGACCGCGCGCCGCGCCTGCGGCCCGGTGATCCACTGGCTGTGCCCCGACGCGGTGGCGATGCGCCCGTCGAAACTGGCCGCGAGCTTGAGGGTGACGAAGGGGCGGCCGACCTCGTTGCGTATCAGGAAACCGGCATGGTCGCGCGCCGCCTCCTCGGCCAGAACGCCGGTGGTGACGGCGATGCCCGCCGCGCGCAGCATCGCAAAGCCGCGCCCGGAAACGCGCGGATCGGTGTCGTCAAAGGGGGCCACCACCCGCGCCACCCCCGCCGCGATCAGCGCCTCGGCGCAGGGCGGGGTTTCGCCGTGGTGGGCGCACGGCTCGAGCGTGACATAGGCGGTGGCCCCGCGCGCCAAGGCGCCCGCCTGCGCAAGCGCAACCGTCTCGGCATGGGGCCGCCCGCCCGGGGCGGTGCTGCCGCGCCCGACGATCCGGCCCCCCTGCACGATGACGCAGCCCACCGCCGGGTTGGGCGCGCATTGCCCCATGCCGCGCCGCCCCAGCGACAGCGCGAGCGCCATGAAGCGGCGGTCGGCCCCGGTCACGCGCTCAATCTTGCGACGCCGCGCCCTCTCCGGGGCGCAGTTCGCTCACAAAGCGGTCAAAATCGTCGGCTTCCTGGAAGTTCTTGTAAACACTGGCAAAGCGGACATAGGCGACGGTGTCGATCCGCGCCAGCGTCTCCATCACGATCTCGCCGATCACCTTTGAGGGAATATCGGTGTCGCCCATGCTTTCCAGCCGGCGCACGATGCCGGAAATCATCTGCTCGATCCGCTCGGGGTCGATCGGGCGTTTCTGGAGCGCGATGCGCACCGAGCGTTCGAGCTTGTCGCGGTCGAAATCCTCGCGGCGCCCGTTCGATTTCACCACCACCAGATCGCGCAGCTGCACGCGCTCGTAGGTGGTGAACCGCCCGCCACAGCCCGGACAGAACCGCCGGCGCCGGATCGAGACATGCTCCTCGGCGGGGCGGGAATCCTTTACCTGCGTGTCGATATTTCCGCAAAACGGGCAGCGCATGTGCCGTCCCCCCTCTGTCGTCTCTGCCTCTTGGATCATGGGCCTGATGCCCAGCCGCCCACTGGCACTATAGGACAGCCCCAAGGTTTTGGGTAGAGGAGAAATTCCGCCCCCAGATCAAGGGCAGGTCCGGCCTAGACCGCACGGGAGCGGGGGGAGGCCGAACCGGCATCAACCCTGCCGGCCCCACATTCGGCCTGATAATCTGATAAATGGTGCGGTCGAGAAGACTCGAACTTCCACGGGAGTTACCCCACAGCGACCTCAACGCTGCGCGTCTACCAATTCCGCCACGACCGCATGTGATCAGGTAGGTGACGCGCCGTATAAGCAAAGCGCCGGGGCTTGTGAAGGGGCAAATCGCATGCCCCTTCGGGTTTTTTCGTCCGCGCCCGCGCGCCCTCAGTCGAGCTTGAAGGTGGGTAGGGCCGAGGCGGGCTGCACCGTGCCGCCCCGTGCCGCCCCTCCGCCAAGGGCCGCGCGCCGCAAAAGATCGTTGCGCCCGGCATCGCCCGGCGCAAAGACCGGCGTTGCGCCGTTCTCTATCGCCTCGACCGCCGCGCGATACCATACCTGCGCCAGATCGGGGCGCCTGGTGGTGCCGAACCCCTCGTTGAGGTGGTGGCCCATCAACTCGCCATAGGCCTCCTCGCCGAGCGCCGTCAGCACAAGGGCCGAGCCGAGCGCCACCGTCATGTTGTCGATCCGGTAGCCGACCGAGAGACAGACCTTGGCGGTGCCCGCAAGCTGCGCGGGCGATTGCCCGCTCTGGAGCACGAAGCCGCGCACGCCGTCGATCACCTCGTCCCGGTCCTGAAGCGAGAGCGCCGCGACATGGTCGCGCATCGCCGGGCCGAAGTTGCGGCACTGCTCCTCGAGCTGCGCGGGCGTGATCCCCTTGAGCGAGGCGGCCATGGTCTCGCCCTCGGCGATGGCATAGGTCCGCGCAAGGCAGAACTGCTCGTTGAGCGCAAAGCGCGGATCCTGCATCGAGACGGCGGTGACGAAACCGCCGTTGGAATTGGTGACAAGGCTCACCTGATTGCAATGCGAGGCCAGCGACGGCCCCTCCCCGCCCGAGGCCATGAAATTGGGCAGCGCGGCGAGCGCGGCTGTCTGCTGTGGCTCTGCTGCGGGCGGCTGCACCTGCGCCTCTTGCGGGATCGCCGCCATCACCGGCGATTGCGGCTGAGGGGCGGGGACAGGCGCCGCGGCATGGACGGGCGGCGCGCCTGCCGCCTCGTCGCGATAGGCGTGCAGCAATCCGCGCGTGCCTTGCCCGCGCTGCGCGATGAGCTGCGAGGTGGCCATGCCACCCGATTGCGCGCGATAATAGGACGAGATCAGGAATTGCCGCTCGTAATCGGCGAGATACCCGGTGACGGGATAGCCCATATGCGCCTGATAGGTCGAGATCGCGTTGCGGGTGTTGCGCCCGCTCACCCCGTCGGGCGTGCCCGCCGGAAAGCCGAAATAATTGAGCGCGGTCTGGTCCTCGCGCACCTGCTGGCTCGACACCGCCGGCGCGCGATAGACCCGCGGCGCGGTGGTGGTGGTGGTGGTGGTGGTCGTGCGGTTGCGCTCGCGCGCCTTGGCGCTCTCGTTGACGATGATGCCGCTCACCGCGCCGCCGACAAGGCCGCCGACAAGCCCGTCCTTGAAATCCGCCGACGCCTGCGTGGCCGACAGGGCCGCGACGCTCGTCATCAGCGCCGCCATGACAAACCGTTTTGAAATCATCTTGCTTCTCCCGTAATCAGATGCCGTTAAGCTGTATCCAGTATAGCACGTTTTCGTCCCCTTTGCCCACCGAGTCGAGCCAGTATGCTGCAAAACCCCTTCGCAACCGATCGAAACGGCGTCGAATGGCACCATTCCGCCGGTCTGACCCCCTATCCGCAGGCGGTCGCGGCGATGGAGGCGCGGGTGGCGCGAATCGCCGCCCGAGAGGCGGCAGAGGCGATCTGGCTGCTCGAACACCCCGCCCTCTACACCGCCGGGACATCCGCGAACCCCGCCGATCTGCTCGCACCGGGGCGTTTCCCGGTCCATCAGGCGCGGCGCGGCGGGCAATATACCTATCACGGCCCCGGCCAGCGGGTGATCTATGTCATGCTCGATCTCAACGCGCGCGGGCGCGACGTGCGGTGCTTCGTGCGCCAGCTTGAGACATGGGTCATCGCCACCCTGGCCGAGTTCGGCATCCGCGGCGAGATCCGCACCGGGCGGGTCGGCGTCTGGGTGGCGCGCGATGACCGGCCCCTGACCGCCGGCGGCGCGCGGCAGGAGGACAAGATCGCCGCCATCGGCATCCGCCTGCGCAAATGGATCAGCTTTCACGGCATCTCGATCAACGTGGAACCGGACCTGGAGCATTTTGCCGGGATCGTGCCCTGCGGCATTGCCGAACACGGCGTCACCAGCCTTGTCGATTTGGGCCTGCCGGTCACCATGGAGGATCTCGACGCGGCGCTGATGCGCAGCTTTGCGGGCGCGTTCGGCTGAGACAATCCGCCGCCGGGGCCGCGCTTGTCCTTTGCATCACCGGCAAGGCGGGCTAGGTTCCCGGCAAGGTCTCACCCGACTTGTGACGTGAACCACGATAGAGGGAAAACGCGATGAAAACCTTTCTGACCACTTCCGCCGCCATCATGGCCCTTGCCCTGCCCGCCATGGCCGAGGGCGACGCCGCTGCCGGCGAAAAGACCTTCAACCAGTGCAGGGCCTGCCACATGATCGAATCCCCCACCGAGGTGATCGTGCGTGGCGGCAAGACCGGGACGAACCTTTACGGCGTGATCGGGCGCGTGATGGGCAGCGTCGAGGGTTTCGACTATTCCGACGGGTTCAAGGCCAAGCATGACGCCGGCGAGGTCTGGACCGAGGAAAGCCTTGCGGCCTATGTCGCCGACCCGAACGAATTCCTCGGCGAGCGCTCGAAGATGACCTTCAAGCTGCGCAAGGGTGCCGAGGACGTGGCCGCATATCTGGCGACCTTCTCCGAGTAAGACCCGGAACCGAAGGTCGAAAACCGAGGGGAACGAGGGTCCGGGGTGCCGACGCGCCGCGCGAGCGGCGCGCATACGCCTGCCTGCATATTTTCCGGTCGAAACCCCACCACGAAACGGCTATGGACCGCGAAAAGAATTACGCAAGCGCCAAGGACAAGACCGATGAGCAGCTATGGTCGCAACAACCCCAGTCCCGAATACCGCGACATGGTCGCCATGTATGAGCGGCTCCACCAAGAGGGCGAGGCATCGTCGAAGAAATCCGGCGAAGAGACCTTTGCCGGCAAGATGCTCATTCAGCACGCGCCGGGCATCAAGGAGATGATCGCGCGCACCAAAGCCGAAACCATCCTCGATTACGGCGCGGGGAAGGGCGGCGGCTATCTGCTCCGCGACATCAGGCTGCGCAGCGGCGAAACGGTGCCGAGCGTTCAGGACTATTGGGGCGTCAAGGAAATCCGCTGCTACGATCCCGGCCACGAGCCGTTCAAGGACCTGCCCGATCACCCCTATGACGGGGTCATCTGCACCGACGTGCTCGAACACATCACCGCCCCCGATGTGCCGTGGATCGTGGACGAGATGTTTTCCTATGCCAACAGGTTCGTCTATGCCAACGTCGCCTGTTACCCGGCGGTGAAATTCCTGCCCAATGGTGAAAACGTGCACTGCACCATCCGCGAGCCCGCCTGGTGGGCGGGGGTGTTTCACGCCGTGGCCATGCGCCATACCGATATATCCTACCGGCTTGTCACCTCGACCAAGACGGGGCGGCGCAAGAAATTCGGTTTTGCCAGGAACCGCCGCAAGGAATATCAGACGGTGGAGCGCATGGCCTGAGGCAGCCCGCATCCCGATCATGAGCAACCCGTCCCTGACATACCGCCCCGAGATCGACGGGCTGCGCGCCGTGGCGATCCTGCCGGTGGTGCTTTACCATGCCGGAATCGCGGGGTTTCCCGGCGGGTTCGTCGGGGTGGACGTGTTCTTTGTCATCTCCGGCTATCTCATCACCTCGATCATCCTGGCCGAGCGGCGGGCGGGCCGCTTTTCGCTGGTGAATTTCTACGCCCGGCGCATCCGGCGCATCCTTCCAGCGCTCTTCGTGATGATGGCGGCGTGCTATCCGCTGGCCTTCGTGCTGCTCGGCCCCTCGGCCATGGCGGAATTCGCGGGCTCCGTCACCGCCGCGACGGTGTTCGTGGCCAACCTGTTCTTCTACGACATCAGCGGCTATTTCGCCACCGCCGCCGAGGTCAAGCCGCTCTTGCACACCTGGAGCCTTGCGGTCGAGGAACAGTTCTACCTCGTCTTCCCGGCGCTCGTGCTGCTGACATGGCGCATGGGCGCGCGGCGGCAGGCGGTGCTTCTCGCCGTGCTGGCACTGGCAAGCCTGGCGCTGGCGCAATGGGATATCACGCAGGGCAAGGCCGATCGCGCCTTCTTCATGCTGCAAACCCGGCTGTGGGAGCTGATGGCCGGGGCGCTGGCGGCGTTCTGGCTGTCCTCGCCACGCGGGCAGGCGTTGCGCGCGGGCGGGCGGCTGCGTCATGGCGCGCTTTTGGGGTTGGCGCTTATCCTCTTCGCGGTCATCGCCTATGACGGCGAGACGCGCTTTCCGGGCCTTGCCGCGCTGCCGCCCGTTCTGGGAGCGGCATTGGTGATCGTCTGCGCCACGCCGCGATGCCTTGCCGGACGGGTGCTCGGCCTGCGCCCGGTGGTGTTCGTCGGGCTGGTGAGCTACTCGTTCTACCTCTGGCACGTGCCGCTCTTGGTCTTTACCCGGATCGGCACCGGGCGCGAGGATGCGGCGCTGATGCTTGGCGTCTGCGCGCTTGCCTTCGGTCTCTCCTGCCTCAGCTGGCGTTACGTGGAGCGCCCGATCCGGCGGATGCACGCGTTGCCCGCCCGCCGCCTGTTCGGCACGGCGGCCGTGGCCATGGCGCTCGTTGGCGGGCTGGGGCTGGCGGGGATACAGACCGAAGGCTTTCGCGCCTTCTATCTCGAACGTCGGCTCGATCCGGTCAGCCGCGCCAGTTTCGAGCGATACAACCCCGACACGATGCACGCCCGCCTGCCCGACGAGGGGTGCCGCTTTAGCGACGAGGTGCTGAGCGATGCCTTCGTGACGCGCTTCGAGGACTGCGCCCGCATCCACGGCCAGGCGATATTCCTGCTGGGCGATTCCCATGCCGCGAATGTCTATCGCGCCTTGCGCGCCACCGCGTTGCCGCCGTTCTTCGTGGCGCTCGCGCGCGGCGGCTGCCGCCCCTACCAGCCCGAGAAAAAATGTTCCTACGACGCGGCTGTGGCCTTTGTCCAGGAACATCAGGCCGCCATTTCGCGGTTGATCTTTCACGTCTCCGGCTCGCACTACCTGCTCGATGATCGCGGCGAGGGCGACAGCGATGCGGCATTCGAACCCGGCGCGCCGCTGCGCGTCGCCGTGGACAACATCGACAAGACGGCCGCCTATCTGGCGCGGTTTCCCGCCGCGCTCGATGTCGTCTGGCTCGGCCCTTTCGCCGAGGCGCGCGTCGATCTGGAAGACCCCGTGAATTACCACCCCGACAGGTTGCGCTTCAACCCGGTGTCGCTGGCGCGTTTTTCGGCCCTCGACGGGATGCTCAAGGCAAGGGCCGCGGACCAGTCGGCGTATCGCTATATCTCGCTTGTCGATGCGCTGGCCTTCGACGGCGATACGCTGGTGCAGGACGGATGCCTCACCTTCTCGGACGTGGATCATCTGAGCCCCTGCGGCGAGCGCCTGTTCGGCCCCGCGATCGCGGCGGCGCTTGAGGGCGCATCGGGATAGGCGCGGCGGCATTTCTCCCTTCCTTGCGTTTTCCGGTCGCAAAAGCGCAGCGCAATGGGTATGCGAGGCCCCGATGACCCCCTGCCACGATCAAAGGCGAGACGGCCACCCCGTCTCGATGACACCATGAGCGACACATTCCGCCTGCTGCGCGCCACCCTGCCCGAGGCCAGCAAGGTCGTCTGGCGCAAGGCCGCGCGCCGCCTGCTCAACCTGCGGCTTGACCTGGCCGGGGCCACCGACGAAGAGCGCCAGCGCGCCGAGCGCCGGTTGCGCGGCTACCAGCAGGTTACGCGCCTCCGGCGCGCCGATGCCGTCGTCGTCTCCTACGGCAAGAGCGGGCGGACATGGTTGCGGGTGATGATGTCGCGGCTCTATCAGCAGGTCCATGCCCTGCCCGAGGATGTCCTCATCGGGTTCGACAACTTCCACAACATGGACGCCCGCATCCCGCGTATCTTCTTTACCCATGACAATTACATCGGCGACTATACCGGCAACACCGACAACAAGTCGGATTTCTACGACAAGAAGGTGGTGTTGCTGATGCGCGACCCGCGCGACGTGGCGGTGTCGCAGTTCTTTCAGTGGCGCTACCGGATGCGGCCGGGCAAGAAGGCGCTCAACGACTACCTGCCCGATGGCGACGAGAGCCCGATTTTCGATTTCGTGATGCACGAGGGCGGCGGGCTGCCCAAGGTGATCGCCTTCATGAACCTCTGGGCGCGCGAGATGCCCAACGTGCGCGCGCTGGAACTGCTGCGCTACGAGGACATGCGCGCGGATCCCGTCGAGGCGATGACGCGGGTGGCGCGGTTTCTCGATATTCCCGCCACCGGGGCACAGATCCGCGACGCGGTCGATTTCGCCTCTTACGAGAACATGAAGAAGAAAGAGGCCGAGCAGGCGTTCCGCCTCTCGGGCGGGCGCATGGCGCCGCGCGATCAGGACAATCCCGACAGCTACAAGGTGCGCCGCGCCAAGGTGGGCGGTTACCGCGACTATTTCGACGACGCGCAGATCGCCGCCATCGACGCGATGGTGATCGCGCGGCTCGATCCGGTCTATGGCTACGGGGCGTCAGGGCCGGCGACGGGCTGAGGCGGGGGCGGCCCCGCGCGCAAGACCCGCAGGCGCAAAGCGCCAGCAGGCCGGGCCGGTCAGATCACGCCGCCACCGGATAGGCGACCGGCGGCACCGTCTTGATGAGGTCGAGCGCGTCGTGGCGCACGTGGTTNNGATCGCGCCCTTTTCCACCGCCTCGCGCACGAGACCGAAAAAGAACGCCTCCTGCCTGGGGTCGGGGTGGGGCTTGTAGCGCCCGGCCATCCCGTAATCGCCAAACAGCGCCCGACGCGCGCGCCGAAACCAGTGGCGCGGCGGGAAGAGGCGGAACGAATCGGCGGCGCGGTAATCCACCGGCAGGCCGGTCTTCCACGGCTGCGTCTTGCGCTGCGTGTTGTGCAGCGCCTTGGTGTTCTCGTCGAGATGGTCGAAATCGTTCCACTCGTTCTCGAACAGCGCCACCGTCTCGGGATCCTCATACTTGAGCGAGATCCACGGCATGTAATCGCGCGAGCCGTCGAACATGGCGGCGAACTGCTCGTCGAATTTCCAATGCGTCAGCTTGGCGTTGTCGAGCAGCATCACGCTTGTCGCAAGCGCGCCCCGCTTGCCCTTGTTGCCCGATTTCGGGCGGCACATCACGGCGGCACCCTGCATGTCGCGGGTGAACAGGTCCCAGATATCGGCGATCACGAACACGTCGGGGTCGATCACGATGGCGCGGCCCTTGAACCCCATCAGCTGCGGCGGGGCAAAGCGCGTGGGCGTAAAGGATTGCAGGTCGTTGCGCACCCATTCACGCCATTCCCCGTCGCGCAGGAACTTCTTGCCCTCGTGCGCCTTGAAGACGGGGAAATCGTCGTAATGCATGATGCGGATATCGAACTTGTCATTATTCCTCGAATTCCGCCGGATGGCGTATTCGGCAATGAGCGCGCCGATATACTGCTTGTGGTTCGCCTGGATGAAAACGCAGTAATCCCTGGCGTCATCGGTCCGGGTGGTTTCCTGGGGGGTCGTCTGTGTCATCGTCTTTCCAATCCTCGATCCCGTCACCCGCTTTGCCGGTGGCGCCCGCCTGTGGCGTTGGCGGATCGGTCAAGCGGAGTCATCGGACTGTCCACGCGTTGCGCAGCCTATATCGGTGCCGGGCCGCCAAGGTCAACCGCGCGCATTACCGCAAGCGGCGGCCGGCCGGCGGGATCGTCCCGGTTTCGCTCACGCCGGCGAAACACTGTGACGGGTCCGGCGGTGGATGGGCGGGCGGGCGCGGGCCGCCGGGGTGGACTTCCCGCCCCGGATGCGGCAAAGGGCTGGGCTTGACCGCACCCCCGTGCGCCCCTGCCCGCAGTCCCTGCCCCAGTCCCGGACCGAACCCATGAGCCTTCTCCCCTCCCTGCGCAATCTTGGCCGCGACAATATCCGCAAGGCCGCCATCATCGGCAGCACCGCCGTGCTGCCCGCCCGCCTGCGCGTCTCTGCCCGCAAGGCACGGCTCGGCGCGCTCGAGGTGGATATCGCGCGGCGCGCCTCGCTCATCATCATCGCCCATCCCAAGAGCGGCAACACCTGGCTCAAGGTCATGCTGACGCGGCTCTACGCGCAGCGCCACGGCATCCCCGAGAGCGATTTTGCCCGCTATCCGGCGCTGGCCGATGCCAACCCCGCGATCCCCGGCTTTGCCGCCACGAACGGCTGGTACAGCTACGAGCGCGCCGTGGGCGATCTGCTGCAACCGGGGCATCAGGATGCGGAACTCGCGGCCAAGCCGGTTATTCTTCTGGCGCGCAACCCGCTTGATATCGCGGTGTCGTGGTTCTTTCAGTTCACCAGGCGCCAGTCCGATCACAAGCAGGAACTCATCAACGCGGACCTCTCGCGCCCGGTGGACCGGCGCAATATCGACATGTGGACGTTCGTCCGCGAAAGCGAGATCGGCCTGCCCTCGCTCATTGCCTTTCTCAATTACTGGGACGCGGCGCTGGGCTCGCTCGATCACTCGCTGCTCACCTCCTACGAGGAGTTGCGCGCCGATCCGGCGGGCGTGTTGCGCAAGATCACCACGCTCATGGGCGATGCGTTTTCCGAGGCAGAGATCGCCGACGCGGTGGAATTCGCCTCCTTCGACAACCTGCGCAAGCTCGAGAGCGAGGGGTTCTTCCGCGCGGGCGGCCTGACGCTGCGCAACGCCAGCGACCCCGAAAGCTTCAAGGTGCGCCGCGCCAAGGTGGGCGGCTACCGCGACTATTTCAACGAAGACCAGGTGGCCGAACTGGAGGCGCTGGTGCAGCGCGACCTCTCGCCACGCCTCCGGGCGCTGTTCGGGATCGACGCGCCGGGCGCGCCCGCCACCGGGCAGTGATGCACGGCGTGGGCGCGGGGGCCACGGGGCCGCGTATCTGGCGGGTGCTCGGCGACAAGCGCGGCGATAACGGCCAGGTCGAGATGATCGCCGACGCGCTCGCCTCCGCCCGCGGCTGGCAGAGCGAGTTGCGCCATCTTGAGATGCAGCCGCAATGGGTTCTGGGCAAGCCGCGCGTCGCGGCATCGCTGGCGCATATCGACCTGGGCCGGTCCGACGCGCTCACCCCGCCCTGGCCCGACCTGATCCTCACCAGCGGCCGCCGCCCCGCCAATGCCGCGCTCTGGATCAAGGCGCAATCGGGCGGGCGGGCGCGCATCGTCCTGGTGGGCAAGCCCTCGGGGATGATGGACCGGTTCGACCTGATCGTGACCAGCGCCGAGACCCTGCCGGCGCCCTTTCCCAACGTGCTGAATATCGGCCTGCCGCTGATGCGTGTCGATCCCGCGCGGCTGGATGAGGGACGCGCCGAGTGGCAGGCGGCGCTGGCCGCCCTGCCCCGCCCGCTGGTGGCCTTTCTCATCGGCGGGCCGACCAATCCCTTTGTCTATGACGGCCGCGTGACGGCACGGCTGCGCGCGCGTATCGCGCAGGTTCTGGCCGAGGGCGGCACGCCCTATGTCGTCGGCTCGCGCCGCACGCCCGAGGGCCTGGTGGCGGCGCTGGCCAAAGGGCAGGCCGGCGATGTGCCGCGCTTTGACTGGCACGCGCCCGAGGGCGGGAACCCCTATGCCGGACTGCTGGCGCTGGCCGACCGCTTCGTCGTCACCGGCGACAGCATCTCGATGCAGGTAGAGGTGGCGCGCATTGGCAAGCCGCTCGAAATCCTGCCCCTGCCCGCCGGGGGCCTTGGCGGGCTCGATCACGCACGCAGGCAGGCGGCAAGCTGGCTGTTTCAGCCGCCGCGGGACGGCGCGGCCGGCGAGCGCGCGCGCATCGCGCTTGCCCGCGCGCTCTACCGGCTTCGGCTCATGCCGCAGACCCGGCATTTCCCGCGCTTTCACCAGACCCTGATCGCGCGCGGCCTTGCCACATGGATCGGTGAGACCGGCCCGGCTGCGCGCGCGGACACCGCCACCGAGACCGATGCCGACATGGCACGCATCCTTGCGCGCATCGACCGCCTGTTGCCCCGAGAGGCGCAATGACCCGCGTCAGCGTCCTCACCAACCCGACGAGCGGCAACAACCGCAAGGGGTTTGCGCCGCTCGCCGCGCGCCTTGCCGCCTACCCAGAGGTGACCCATCACATCACCCGATCGGCGGATGAGGCGCGCGCGCTGATGCCCGGCCTGCGCGCCGAGGCACCCGACGTGGTGGTGATCAACGGCGGCGACGGCACGATCGCGGCCACGCTGGGGCTGATGCTCGATCACTGGCCAGAGGGCGCGCTGCCGCTGGTCATGCTCGTGCCCGGCGGCACGGCCAACATGACGGCGGGCGATATCGGGCTTGCATCCAGCCCGCACCGCGCGCTCGCCCGGCTTTGCCGCTGGCTCGACGCGGGCGCGCCCCTGGTCGGGGCGGACATCCGCAGCCGCCATATCATGCGCGTCACCGGGGCCGCCGATGGCGCGGTGCGTCATGGCATGTTCCTTGGCACCGGCGCGATCATGCAGGCCACACGCTTTGCCCATGAAAATGTCCATTCGCGGGGGCTGAGCGGGGAAATCAGCCTCGGGCTCATTCTCATCCGCGCGCTCTGGGGGTTGATCCGGCAGGACCCGCGGTTTTATCAGCCGACCCATGTGGCCCTGACGCTGCACGGGGACGGCGCCCCCGTCACCCGCGACGCGGCGCCCATGCTGATCCTCGTCGCCAGCACGCTCGACCGGCTGTTTCTGGGGATACGCCCGTTCTGGGCGCGGGGCAGCGGGCACATCGGCCTTACCGCCATTCGCGGCGGCGCGGCGCGGTTCGGGCGCGGCATCCTGTCGGTGCTGCGCGGGCGGCCCAACCGCCACGCCACGCCAGCCAATGGCTACGAGAGCTTTCGCGCCGACCGCATCGAGCTGCGCCTTGACGGCGAACTGAACCTCGACGGAGAGCTCTTCACGACAGCGGGCGGCGAAATTCCGCTTATCGTGAGCGCGCAAGGCCCGATCCGCTTTCTGTGCCCGCCGCGATGAGGACCGCATGACATATCCCGCCCCCCCCGGCCCGACGCTGGACGACACGCCCGCGCTCGGCGCGCTGCAGGGCGCGCTTGCGGCGCGGTTCGGCGCGGGGCTTCAGGCGGTGATCCTCTATGGCTCGTGCCTGCGCGGCGGCGATCTGCTCGACGGGCTGGTGGATCTCTATGTGCTGGTCGATCCCACGCCGCGCGCCGAGCCGCGCGCGGCCCTGCGGCTGGCGGGGCGCGTGCTGCCGCCCAATGTCTATTATCTGGAGGTGCCGCTCGGCCGCGACACCGTGCGCTGCAAATACGCCGTGCTGAGCCTTGCGCAATTCGAGCGCGGCACCGGGCCGGGGCGGTTCGAATCCTATTTCTGGGGCCGATTCGCGCAGCCGGTCAGGGTGATCTGGGCCGACACGCCCGAGACCGAGGCGCGCCTGCACGCGGCGTTTCTGCGCGCAGGCGAGACGCTTGTGCGCCGCGCGCTACCCGCCCTGCCGCCCGAGGGCAGCCTCGAGGCGCTCTGGCAGGGCGCGCTTGCGCTCAGCTATGCCACCGAGCTGCGCGCCGAGCGCAAGGGCCGCGCCGCCGAACTGGCAGGCCACGGGCGCGATTTCTACGCGGCGATGACGCGCGCGCTGCTGCCGCGCCTGGGGGACCGGCTGACGCTGCACGAGCGCGACGGCGCGCTTTGCTACAGCGCGCGTATCCCCGCCACCGCCCGCCGCGCAGCCCCCCTCATCTGGGGCCTGCGCCGGGTGCAGGGCAAGACGCTCTCGATGGCGCGGCTCATCAAGGGGCTGTTCACCTTCGAGGGCGGGCTCGACTATCTGGCGTGGAAACTCTCGCGCCATTCGGGCCAGGTGGTGGAAATCCCCGACAAGGTGCGCCGCCGGCCCCTCATCCATATCTGGGGTCTGTTCTGGCAACTATACCGGCGCGGCGTGTTTCACTGATCGTGAGCACAGCGGTCATGGAACCCCGCGCCGCTCTCATGTAGGATCGCGGCCGACTGAAAACAGACAGGGGACGGACCTCGCCCATGAAATACAGTGTCTTCATCCAGACCAACCACAAGCAGATCGTCGGCGCGATCGTGGCCGAACACGCCATCCGGCGCTACTCGACGCATAACGACAAGTTCGACGTACATATCGTCGACAGCCGCAACTACCCGTTCTTCGCCGAGCATGAGGGACGCGAATACCTGCGCGACGGGGTTAACCGCGTCTGGCTCAACGACGACCTGCAATCCTTTACCCCCACCCGCATGATGCCGCCCGAACTCATGGGCTATGAGGGTCGCGCCGTGGTGATCGACCCCGATGTTTTCGCCTGCGTGGATATCTGGGATCTCCTGAGCCGCGAGATGAACGGCAAGGCGATCATGGCGCGGATGCGCTCGGGCCCCAAGGGCCTCATTGACGGCAATGTCGCCTCTTCGGTCATGCTGCTCGACTGCTCGAAGCTGACCCACTGGAAGGTCGAGGAGCAGTTCCGCGCGATGTTCGCGGGCACGCTTGACTATCAGGACTGGATCGGCCTGCGCAAGGAACCGCGCGAGACGATCGAATTCATCGAGAAGGAGTGGAACGATTTCGACAAGTTCACGACCGAGACCAAGATGCTGCACACCACGCGCCGCAAGACGCAGCCGTGGAAGACCGGCCTCAAGGTCGATTGGCGTCCCGCCGAGCGGTTCCGCGCCTTCCCGCCGGCCGGATGGGTGCTGCGCCTGCGCCGCCAGATCTTTGGCGAATACGGGCTGATGGGCAATTACAAGGCGCACCCGGACAAGAACCAGGAGCGGTTCTTCATGGGCCTGCTCAAGGAATGCGTGAACGAGGGCAAGATTTCCGAGGAGTTCCTGCGCAATGAGATGGCGCAGAACCACGTCCGCCACGACGCCTTCGACATTCTCGAACGGACCCCCGACCTGCCCCCCGCCCCGGCGCATCCGCTGAGCGCGGGCAATCTGGCCATGGCGGCCTGAACCATCTGGCCCGGGTGTCAACCCGGGCCGCTCTCAAACAGCGCCCGGACCCTTGCGGCCGCGCGCCGCGCACCCGCCAAGGGGTCGGCCTGCGCCGCTGCAAACCACCCCTCGCCGCGCGCGATCAACCCCGGGGCATCTTCCAGCCACCGCGCTTGTCCCTGCGCCACCAGCGCGGCCTGTATCCGGCCCACGTCGCGCCGCATCCGGCGGGGCGCAAGCCGCATGGCAAGACGGTGGCTGAGCGGTTTCGCGCCATAATTATGCGCGCGCACCCACCACGGCCCCGGCTCGGCGGGGTCGAACACATAGAGCGGGCGGGCCATGGCGGCGGCCTCGGCCAGCATCGACATGCTCTCGCCGGTAACGACAAACCGATCCGCCAGCCCCAGAAAGCCGCGATAGGGGTTCTCGGGCCAGTCCGCCTTGGCGTCGAACCAGTAGCAGGCCGAGGGCGCATCGAGCGCGGCGCGAAACGCCGCGCGCGCGGGCGCGGGCGTGCGCGGGCTGTCGCTGACCAGCACCGCGCCCCCCGTCGCCGCCACCAGCCGGTTGACCCCCTCTGCCAGCCGCCGCCCGGTCTCGGGCGTGAACACGAAGGCCCCGCTGTCGCCGCCGATCAGCACCGTGGTCCACGGGCGCGGCAGATGCGCCAGACGCGGGGCGAGCCGTGCCGC
This sequence comes from Roseovarius sp. UBA6167, assembly GCA_002428225.1. Taxonomy (GTDB): domain Bacteria; phylum Pseudomonadota; class Alphaproteobacteria; order Rhodobacterales; family Rhodobacteraceae; genus Roseovarius. The sequence continues at coordinate 48,562 of DIUD01000007.1, forward strand.
ATCCCCGGCCACGCTATCGCGGCTGAGGTGGTGCAGCGGCAGCGGATTGACCAGGACATTGCCGCCTTGCGCCAGGAAATATTGCGGCGTCGTGACGATGAGATCGTATGTATCAGGCCGCGCCCAGGGCCGGCCCACATGCACCAGCTTTACCCGCCCGCCCGCCTGCCGCCGGATCCAGCGCGCCACCGGCTCGTTGCGGCGGCCCGCGCTGATCACCAGATCAGGCCAGGGTGGCGCAAGGGGCGAAGAGGCCACCCGGTCGATGCCCAGCAGCGTCTCGCCCAATACCAGATGCGGCAGCAATTCCCAGCCGCGCGCGCAGATGCGCCGGGCCTCCACCGGCCAGCCCAGCATCGCCGCCAGCGTCTCGACCTGCGTGTTGTCGCCCGCCTTGCGGCCCAGAAGCGTCCAGACTTTCGCTTGCATCATCCCGTCGCTTCGGTTCAAAGGGGCGCGGTCCGGCCCTTGTCCCTTATGCACCGGATCGCCCCGAGACTTGAAGCCCCGACCGTCCGAAAGACGCCCCGCCATGTTCAACACCACACCCCGGGAAATCCGCGCCATAGCCAGCCGCCACCTGATCCTCGGCGCGCTCTTCTTTCTGCCCAAACCCCGCAGGCTGTCGCTGGAGCGCCGGTTGCGCGGGCGCGAGGAATACCGCAAATTGCAGGAGGCAGACTGGGTGCTGATGTCCTGGGGCAAGAGCGGGCGGACATGGTTTCGCGTCATGCTCTCGCGCTTTTACCAGCTTCATTTCGCGCTGCCGACCGAGAACATGCTGGAGTTCGACAATTTCCACCGGATGAACCCGGCCGCGCCGCGCGTGCTCTTCAGCCACAACAATTACATGCGCGATTATCTGCGCGACTGGGAGAGCCTTGCGCATTTCACGGGCAAGAAGGTGGTGCTGCTGGTGCGCGATCCGCGCGATGTGGCGGTGTCGCAGTATTTCCAGTGGAAATACCGGATGCTGCCCGGCAAGAAAGAGCTGAATTTCTACCCGCCCCACGGGGCCGAGGTGGATATATTCGAGTTCGTCTCGAACCCCGATTGCGGCATCCCGCGCATTGTCGATTATTTCAACGGCTGGGCGCGCGCCATGCCGATGATGGGCGATGACCTATTGATGATCCGCTACGAGGACATGCGCGCCGACCCCGCCACCGCGCTGCAACGGGCCGTGACCCATACCGGCACGCCGGGCGCGCCCGCGCATATCGAGGCGGCGCGCGATTACGCCGCCTACGAGAACATGAAGAAGCGCGAGGCGCAAAACGAGGGGATGCGCGCCAGCGGCCAGCGCGTGAAGCCCGGCGACGAGAGCAACCCCGACAGCTTCAAGGTGCGGCGTGGCAAGGTCGGCGGCTACCGCGACTATTTCACGCCAGACCAACTGGCGGCGGTGGATGCGATGGTCGAGGGGCGGCTCGATCCGGTCTTCGGCTACGGGACGTAAGACCGGATCGACCCGGCCTCAGCCGCGCCCGCCAAGCCCCTTGGCCAAACGCAGAAGTTTCTTGCCGGTATGCGTGCCAAGGCGCGAAATACGCTGCGCCTGAAGCGCGAGCGGGTCCGAGCGCACCCAGTTGACCTGCACCATGCGCCGCTCGCCGTCAAAGCGCTTGTAGCCGTGATAGCTGTTGTTTGAGCGTTTGAACCCCAGCAGCGTGCCGCCGATCGGCGTCACCTCGGCGACGTAATCCTCGATGTCGTGCTTGCCGCGCAGCATCCGCAGCTTGCCGCCCTCCTGATGCCATTCGGGGTTGAAGTAGAGCAGCACGGTCATGATCTTGGACCAGTGATCGGTGTGGATATTGCCGTCGCTCGGCTCCGAGAGCTTGCGCACGGTGATGGTCTTGGTGGTCTGGCTCAGGTCGATATCGAACTTGCGCGAGATCAGCCGCTCGAATTCCGGGCTGTCGAGATCCTCGAGGACCTGCGCGAAAAGCGGGCCATAGGTCAGGCTCTCGGGCCGGAAGTTGGCGGGCTTGTCGATATGCGGATAATCCGCGTTGACCCGCTCCAGCATGTCCGCCGGGATCACCTCCTGTGCGACCATGAAGCTGAACGGATCGGTGGTGAGCGGGGCCTTTTCGACGGCGTCGAAGTTGAGCAGTTTGGTCATCGTGGTTGTCATGGCTGCATCTTTCTTGCAGATGGAAAAAAGGGGCGGGCACGGGCGGGCCCTCAGGTCGGGGCAGGCTGCGGCGCGCTGGCGGCACGGGCATGACGCTCAAGCACAAGATAGTCATCAACCGAGTCGACGTCCACCGAGGCATGTGCATAGGGCAGCACGACCACGCCGACGCGCAGCCCAGCCTTGCGCGACAGAAGCGCCAGCGCGCGCCCCAGCGTGAGCCAGCCCATGCGATACCGCAGCACCGCCCAGAGGCCGAGCATCCGGATCACCACCAGCGGTTTCTTGCGCTCGCGCTCGATTTGCCGCCAGAAATCGGCCATGCGGCGGCCGTCGGCGGTGAGAAAGGCAAACAGGTTGCAGCCGCAATATTGCCCGTCGGCAAAGCGCAGCACGGTCTTTTTCAGGTCGGGATAGGCCCCGCGCACCAGATCGTAGGGGGCAAGCCCCACCACCACATCGCAGCCCGACAGGGCGGCGTCGCGGCAGAAATGATCGACGATCTCGCTGGTCAGAAGCGGGTGATCGGCGGTGGTGATCATCACCTTCTGGCCTTCGGGAAAGCGGCTGAGCATCTCGAAGGCGCTGGTCGAGGGCGAGGCCCCCGGCGCGGTCCAGTCCACGCGGCCCCCCTCGATCATCCCCGAGAGCACGTCAGAGCCGGTCACGACCGCCTCCGCCGGCCCGCTCAGATGCACCGAGGCTATATGCCCAGCCTCCTCAAGCGCCAAAATCACCCGCGCGATCATGGGCTTGCCGCCAATCTCGATCAGCGCCTTGCTCGCCACGCCCGCGTGATCGCGCAGCGCGTCCTGCGCGTCGCGTTCACCGGCAAGGATGACGGCGGCAAAATCGGGCGTTTGGGTCTCGGGTCGGGTCATGGGGATGGCCTCAGAGCGGCTTTTGATAGAGGCGGTAGCGTTTGTGGATGGTGCTGCCGACTTCTTCGATGATGTGGCGCATACCGTCGTTATCCTCCAGAATCCAGCCCATCTCCACCCGGCGCACGCCGCGACGGATCATCGCCTTGCGCACCGCGTCGATGACCAGAAAGGCCAGCGTCGGCCCCAGCCGCGAATACTGGTGCTCCTTGCGCACCCCCATGAGCGCGACGCGCGCGCTTGTCGCGCCCCGGACCTTGAGCCGCCACAGCAGCTTGGCCCAGCCGAAGGGCAGCAGCCGCCCGCGCAGGTCGTGGATCATCTCGTTGAGGTTCGGAAAGGCGGCGATGAAGGCGACGGCGCGCCCGTCGATCTCGGCGAACTGGATGAAATCGTCGGGCAAGAGCAGGGTAAGCGCCTTGGCGGTCTCGTCGAATTCCTCGGGCGTGAAGGGCACGAAACCCCAGTTATCCGACCACGCATCGTTGAAGATGTCGCGCATGGCGGCGAAATCGGCGGCCTTGTCCTTGCGGTTGAAGGGGCGGATCGTGACCCTGCGGCTGGCGCGCTCGGCCAGTTTGGTCATCACTGCCGGCGCCACGAAATCGGGCTGCACGAGGTAGGTCAGCAAGTCCTTGACGCCGACAAGGCCCTGCTCCTCGATGCGCGGGCCATAGTAGCGCGGCGCGTGTCCCATCATGATGAAGGGGGGGTCGTCGAAATTCTCGACCAGAAGGCCGATTTCCTCGTTGATCGAGAGGTTGTAGGGGCCGCGCACCTGCGCCGCGCCGCGCGCGCGCAGCCAGTCCTGCGCCGCCCCGAAGAGGGCCGCGAAAACCGCCGCATCGTCCACCGCCTCGATCATCCCGAAATAACCCAGCTTGCCGCCCTCGACCTCGGGCTGCATCCGGTCCATCTGCGCGGTGATGCGCCCCACCGCCTCGCCCCCGCGCCGGGCGACCCAGCGGGCCACCTCGCAATGGGCGAAAAGCGGCTTGTTCCGATAGACACGCTGTTTCTGCTCGATCAGAAGCGGCGGCACCCAGGCGGCGTCGCCGGCGTAAATCCGCTCAGGCAGGTGCAGGAAATCGCGCGCCGCGCCGCCCGCGTCTGCGGGGCGAACCTCGATCAGGGCGCTTGCGGGCGCATTGCGTGCCATCTTGGGCCTTTCGTTCTGCCGGGTGCCATGGGGATTGCCGCCCGCGCCGCCCGCCTGCGGGCGTCTCAAGCCTTGCCGCATCCGGGCCATGGAGGGCAAGGCCCCCGCGCACGGGCGGGCGTGAAACCGGTAAGATTGTTTCATGTATGTGCGCCCGGACGGGCGGGCATTTGCCATAACAGACTTGCAGAACAGGGGCCGAAGCCCGATTAACCTACGGATAGCACAAAATGGCACGAAACCGAAATCGCAGAAAGCCTCCGCCTTGGCCAAGTTCATCCTCGGAAGCCATCTCCGCCACAGGGCGCTCGACAGCCGGGCCGCCACCAATGCGTTGTGGTTCCTCGATCTGGCCTTTGTCGGTGCGATGACGTGGTTTTTCCGACTGCTGCCGCTGCGCTGGGCCTCGGCCACGGGGGCGGGCTTTGGCCGCTTTCTGGGGCGGGTGTTCAAGGGCCGCAGCCGCCATGTGCGCGCCAACCTGACGCTGGCCCTGCCCGGAAAATCGCCCGCCGAGATCGACCGCCTGGCCGAAGAGGTCTGGGGCAACGCGGGCGCGGTCTTTGCCGAATATCCGCATCTGGCGAAATATACCGACCCCGCGCACGGCCTTCTGCGCATCGAGACGGTCGAGGATGATCCCGCCTATTGCCGCCCCGGCACGCCAGTGGTCTTCGTCGCCGCCCATCTCGCCAACTGGGAAGTGGCCTGCGCCGCGATGACACAGTTGGGCATCCGGTCCCACGCGCTCTATGCGCCGCTGGCCAATCCGTGGCTGGACAATATCATGCTGCGCTATCGCGCGCGGCTGGGGTGCGAAACGGTGTCGCGCAATGCAGGGCTGCGCGTATTCATGCAGGCCCTCAAGAACGGCGAGGCCCCGGCCATGATAATCGACCGCCGCATCGACGGCGGCAAGCCGATCCCGTTCTTTGGCACTGAAAAGGATAGCTCGACCCTGCCCGCGGGCCTCGCGCTGCGCTTTGGTGCGCCGCTTGTGCCGGTGCAGGTCGAACGTCACCCCGGCGCGCGCTTTACCGTGCGCTTTCACCCCCCCCTCATCCCGCGCAACCCAGAGGCCGACACGGACGCGCAAGCGCTCGACCTCACCCGCCAGATCCACGAGCGGTTCGAGGACTGGATCAGCGCGCGGCCCGGCGAATGGCTGTGCACGAGCAAAATCTGGCGCGGCGCTGTTCTTCGGGCGAAAACCGACATATATAAAGAAGCCTGACGCCGCGCATGTAGCAAAGAGGTCGCCCCATGTCGAACCATCAACCAAGCCGCCGTCACCGCGTGGACGAATCGGTGCGCCTGTTCGAGAACCCGCTGCTGGAAAAGCTGAGCCATGTGCATCCGATCGTGCCGCTTCTGGTGTGGTCGCCGCTCGCGGGCTGGCTCATCTGGCGTGCGGTCGTGGTGCATGGCATCGGCCTGGGCGGTCTGGCGCTGATCGGGCTGGCCGGGCTGCTGACGTGGACGCTGGCGGAATACCTGCTGCACCGCTACCTCTTTCATTTCGAGCCGAAAACCGATCTGGGCCGCCGCTTCATCTACCTGTTTCACGGCGTCCACCATGACACGCCGCAGGACAAGACGCGCCTTCTGATGCCGCCCGCCGGGGCCTTGCCGATCGTCGCCGTGCTCTACCTGATCTTCTGGCTGGTGCTGCCCACCCCCTGGGCCGAGCCGTTCACCGGCTTCTTCATCATCGGCTATCTGATCTACGACTATATCCACTACGCCACGCATCACTTTCCGATGAAGCACCCGGCGCTGCAATTCCTCAAGCATTACCACATGCGCCACCATTTCTCCAAAGATCCCGGTCGCTACGGCGTCTCGTCACCGTTCTGGGATCTGGTGTTCCGCACCTATCCGGAGAAATCCGACCGCGCAGAGCGCCGCTGAGGCGCGGGCCCGCGTCTCAACGGCGCGCTCAGTGAGGGCCGGGATCGAGCCATGGCGAAATATTACCTGCTGCCCAAGCGCCTGATGGACCGCCTGCCGGGGGCACAAACGCCGGTGTGGCTGTTCGAGGCAGCGGTGTTTCACCTGCTCTACGGGCTGGCGCGGCTTATGCCGGTGTCGCTGGCCACGCGGGTCTTTGCCGCCTGTCTCGGGACCATCGGCTTTCACAATCCCAACAAGCGGCGGGTGGTGCGGCGCAACCTTGCGGTGATGATGCGTGACGCGAGCGAGGAGACGCGCGACGCGGTGGCGCGCGAGATCTTCCGCTCCACGGGTCACGCGGCGGCCGAGCTTTTCCTGCTTGACCGGATCTGGCGCGACCGCGACCGCCGCCTGGAGTTCGTGATCCACCCCGAGGCCGAGGCGGCGATCCGGCGCAAGGATGCAATCGTTTTCGCCACCGCCCATGTCGGTGCCTGGCAGCTTACGAGCCTTGTCGGGCGCGAGCATGACCTGTCCATTTCCGTGCTTTACGCGCCCGAGCGCAACCCGTGGATGAACCGGTTTTTCCTCGCGCGGCGGCGGCATTTCGGCGGGCCCATGGTGCCAAGTGCGGGCGGCGTGCGCGACATGATCCGCGAACTGGCCGCCGGGCGCTCGGTGGGTGCCGCCTTTGACACCCGCATCGACGAGGGCGAGACGGTGCCGTTTTTCGGTGTGCCCGCGATGACCAACACGCTGCCCGCCATGCTGGCGCTGCGCGGCTATCCGCTCATTCCGATCCGCGCCGTGCGCCTGCCCGGTGCGCGCTACCGGATCGAGGTCATGGCCCCGCTCGCCCCCGCCGACCCGGACGCGCCGCGCAAGGACCAGGTGCTTGAGCTTACCGCGCGGCTCAATTCCGTGTTCGAGGACTGGATCCGCGAAGATCCGGGCCAGTGGCTGTGCATGAAGCGGCGCTGGCCCAAGAAGCGGCCACCACGGGCCGCCGATGTCTGAACCGCGCGTCTGGGTGCTCGACGCCTACCGCGCGGGCGAGCGCACGCAATTGCGCGCGCTGGCCACGGCGCTTGGCTGGCCCCATGAGATCAAGCGGCTCTCCTATCGCCGTTTCGGACTGGCGAGCGCACTTTTCCTGCGCAACGACCTTCGCGGCGTCGACCTGGCGGGATCCGATCCGCTTGAACCTCCCTGGCCCGACCTGGTGCTCTCCATCGGGATGCGCAACGAGCCGGTGGCGCGCTGGATCCGCGACCGCGCGGGCGGACGCACGCGGCTGGTGTTCCTGGGGCGGCAATGGGCCGATCCGCGCCATTTCGACCTCATCATCACCACGCCGCAATACCCGGTGCCCGACCGCGCCAACGTGCTGCGCAACGCGCTGCCGCTGCACGGGATCACGCGGGCGCGGCTCGATGAGGCCGCCGCGCTCTGGGCGCCGCGCCTTGCCCACCTGCCGCGTCCCTGGCTTGCGGTGAATATCGGCGGCACGAGCGGGCCTTATGCCTTTGGCGCCAATGCCGCGCGCCGTCTCGTGCGCGACACGCTGGCGCTGGCGCGCGCGCGGGGGGGATCGCTTCTGGTCAGTTCGAGCGCGCGCACGCCGGCCTGCGCCATCGACGCCTTTGCCGCGCAGAGGCAGGTGCCGATGCAGCTTTACCGCTGGCGGCGCGACGATCCCGAAAATCCCTACCTGGGCTTTCTGGCGCTGGCCGACGAGGTGATCGTGACCGCCGACAGCATTTCGATGCTCGCCGAGGCCCATGCCACGGGCAGGCCCGTGCATATGTTCGACATCTCGGCGGGGCGATATGCGATGCGCCATGACATGCTCTGCGCGGCGGGCGAGCGCGCGGCGGCCCGCGCCCTTGCCCGCGCCGATCCCGACCGCCCCGACCATGCACCGGGGCCAGGCGCCTACCGCGCGCTCATGCGCTACGGCTGGTCCTATCTGAGCCGCGACATCAGCCGGATGCACCTGCGGCTTGTGCGTTCGGGCCGCATGGTCTGGCTGGGCGATCCGCCGCCGCCTGCGCGCGACAGGCAAGAGCCAAGCGACATGGAACGCGCGGTCGCCGCGATCCGCGCGCTTATCCCGCCCGCCTGAGCGTGCCGCCCACCTCCAGCCTGTGCACCACGTCAGCCGCGTTTGCCAGGCTTTCGTTATGGGTGATGGCAAGGATGGTCAGATCGTGCTTGAGCGCCCTGAGGGTGGCGATGATCTCGGCCTCGCTCTCGCCATCGAGCGCGCTTGTCGCCTCGTCGAGGATGAGCAGGCGCGGCGCGTCGATCAGCGCGCGGGCGATGGCGATGCGCTGGCGCTGCCCGCCCGAAAGCCGGCCGCCGCGCTCGCCTACCACCGTCCCAAGCCCATCGGGCAGGGCGCGCACGAAGTCCCAGGCCCCCGCCTTTTCCAGCGCCGCGCGCGCCTGCGCCTGCGAAATCGCCGGATCGCCGAGGGTGACATTGTGCAGCACGGTGTCGTGCAGCAGCACCGTTTCCTGCGGGACATAGCCCACCATCCGCCGCCACGCGCGCAGGTCTATCGTGTCGAAGGGCACGCCGTCGATGCGTATCTCGCCGCTCTCGGGGCGCAAAAGGCCGATCACCAGGTCGATGATCGTGGTCTTGCCGGAGCCGGACGGCCCCACCAGCGTGGTGATCCGATACGCCGGGATCTCCAGATCGAGCCCGCTCAGAACCGCGTGGCCCTCATAGGAAAAGCGCACACCGCGGAGCGTGATCCCCCGCTCGAGCGTCGGCGTGACATGGCCGCCCAGATGCTCCTGCTCGGCCAGGGCGCGCGCGCTTGTGTCCTTGAGCGACCAATAGGCGCTCTCGGCCTGGGCGAGTTTCTGATACTGTTTCTGCACCTTGCCGAGAAAGGAAAACGCCCGCCCGAGCGCCACCGCGAGGATGAGCACGGTGGCGAATTCCATCGACAGGATGCCGATGGCCAGGTAGACGCCAAGGGCGATGAGCATGACGAACATCAGGTCCTGCCCCGCGTCGAGCGCCGCGCCTGCCAGCACCTGCTTGCGCAGCGCCTTGTTGAGGCGGTTGGTCTCGCCCCGCAGCATCTCGTCGGTCAGGTTCTCGCGCGCCATCGCCTTGAGCGGCTTGACCGATTGCAGCGTGTCGGCGAGGTGCGACATGAGCGAGGCCATCAGGTCGGTCTGCCGCTGGCCTGCCTTGCGCGCGGCCCGGACAAGGAAATGCGACACCCAGATCACCACCGCCCCGGCCAGCAGGCTGATGAGCGTCGCCTTCCACGACACGGCAACCGCCACGCTGCCATAGACGATCGCCTGGATGAAGAAGGTGAGCGCGGTCGCGCCGAACATGTAGGCATCCGCCCCCCGCTGCGCCTCGGTGGCGAGCGCGTTGGTGAGCTTGCCCGCCGGTTGATGCAGGAAAAAGCTCCAGCGGCTGCGCATCATGTTGCGCAGCACCTCGAGGCGCATGTCCGTCGCCACCCGCGCCGCCGTATAGCCCACCTGCCGCTGCGCCGCGAGCAGCAGGATCGCCTTGAGCGTCGCCATGGCCACGATCAGCAGCAGCAGCGCGCCAAGCGTCGCGGGCACCCCGAGCCAGGCCAGCACGTCGAGCACCATCTGTTCCAGCTCTCCCGGCGGTTCGGCGGTCTGCGCCGCCTGCCCTGAGGAAAGCGCGATCTTGAGCATCGGCAGCATCGCCGACAGGCCCAGCCCCTCGGCCAGCCCCGACAGGAACAGCGCCAGCACCATCAGGAAACTGGCCATCGGATAGGCGCGGAAGAGGTGGATCATCAGGCGCATGGCGTGGCTTTCCGGTTGGTTGCGAGCGGTATCGCCTCAGCGCGCGGCAATGTCCACCGCCCGGCACGGGTCAGGGCGCGGCATGGGCACGGGTGAGATGATGGGTGGCGATGTGGCTGGTTTCCATGCCGCCAGCCGCGTAGCGGCGCGCGGTCAGGGCGATTTGCCAGCCGCCGGGCACCGGCGCGATGCGGTAGAGATGCCAGGCTGCCGGCTCGGGATGGGTGGCCGAGGCCGAGGGGACGCCGATGACCGGGGCCACGCCGCCTGCCGTCGCCATTTCCTGATGGTGGCTGCGGTGGCTGTGGCCATGAAGCACCATCTCCACCCCCTCGCGCGCCAGAACCGCGCGCAGCGCGGGCGCGTCCAGCAGCCGCTTGCGCGCGCGCACCGTGCCGTCGAGCGGCGGGTGATGCACCATGACGACGCGGCACAGCCCCTCCTTGCGCGTCTGCGCCAGCAGCACCGCAAGCCGCGCCAGCTGCGCCGCCCCGACCGCGCCCACGGCCCGGCCCGGCGCCGAGGGCACGGCGCTCGACAGCCCGATGAGCGCCAGCCCGGCACGCCGCCTGAGCCACGGAAATCCCCCCCCGTCATCGCCCAGCCAGTAAGGCCGCCACGCCTGCGCGCCCGTCTCCCAGGCGCCGCGCACCAGCGCCTCGTGGTTGCCGGGGATCACCATGACGCGCGCGGGATCGCCAAGCGCATCGAGCCAGTCGCGCGCGCGCGCATACTCGACCGGCAGCCCGAGATTGGTCAGATCCCCCGTCACCGCGATCAGATCTGGCGCGGCCGCGTGCAGATCGGCCACCAGCCGCGCCAGCACCTCGGGGCGGTGCACCTTGTGCCGCTTGCGCCGCCAGGACCAGAGGCTCAGCGCGCGCTTGCTCAGCAGGTCGCGCCAGTCCACCCGCCCGGGCAGCGGCAAATGCACATCCGACAGATGCGCCAGTGCCACGCCGCTCTCGGGGCTTGCCTGCACCGCCCGACGCCCCTGCCGTTACCGCGCCGCCGCCGTGGCAGCCCCGGCGCGCACCGCGTCAAAGGCCGCCACGATCCGGTCGATCTGCTCGAACGAATGGGCCGCGCTCAGGCTGCACCGCAGGAGTGACGCGCCTTCGGGCGCGGCGGGCGGCACCACGAGATTGACATAGACTCCCTCGGCCAGAAGCGCGTTCCACATGCGCGCGGCCTCTTCATGGGCGGGCACCTGCACGGCGATGACCGGGCTCGGCCCCGAGGCGAGCCGGTAACCCAGCCCCTCAAGCCCGGCATGGAGCCTGCGCGCGTTGGCCCAGAGGCTTTGCTTCAACTCGGGCCGCGCGCGCACCGCGCGGAGCGCGGCATGCGCCGCCGCGATGCTTGCGGGGCTCGACGAGGCGGTGAAGATATAGGGCCGGCTGCCATAGCGCAAAAGCTGCAATTCGGGATGGCGGCTGACGCAGAAGCCGCCCAGCGAGGCGAGGCTTTTGGAAAACGTCCCGGTGATGAAATCCACCTGATCGAGGATCCCCTCCTCCTCGCACAATCCGCGCCCGGTCTCGCCATAGACGCCAAAGGAATGCGCCTCGTCGACCATGAACCAGGCGCCATATTCCTTGGCCACGGCGCAGAGATCGGCCAAGGGCGCGGTATCGCCCCACATGCTGTAGAGCCCCTCGGCGATGACAAGCGAGCCCTCCGCCGCGCCGCCCAGACGGCGCAGGCGTTTGCGCAGGTCGTCGGGGTCGTTGTGCCTGAAGGCAAAGAAATCCGCGCCGCTGATCCGGCAGCCGTCATAGATGCAGGCATGGCTGTGGCTGTCGAGCACCACCTTGTCACCGGGTTGCAACAGCGCCATCAAGAGGCCGAGATTGGTCTGATAGCCGGTCGAAAACAGCATCGCCGAGGGCACGTCGTAGAAGCGCGCGAACGCCTCTTCCAGCGCGGCGTGGCTGGAAAAACTGCCATTGGCCATGCGCGAGCCGGTGGTGCCGCTGCCCTCTTCGTGCATCGCCTTGCAGGCGGCCTCGATGATCTCGGGGTCGAAGGTCAGCCCGAGATAGTTGTTGGTGCCCGCAAGGATCGTCGGCCGCCCGTCGATCACCGCCTCGGTGGGCGAGAGGAACCGCTCCATCACGATGCGGCCAGGGTCGGCGCCAAGCTCGCGCAGCCCGTCGCGGACCTGCGCCATCTCGTTGAAACGTGCGGTGATGCTCATGCCCTGTCCTCGACCAGTTGCGCGATCTTGGCGGCCAGGTCGCGGATCGTGGTGATGTCGCCCATCATGTTGAGCGGCAGGCCGATATCGTAATGATCCTCGATCTCGACCAGCAATTCCATCAGGTTGACCGAATCAAGGCTCAGATCGTCGGCAAGTTTCGTGTCGGGGCCGAGATTTCCGGCGGCTTTCGGGAACCGCTCCAGAAAGCCGTAAAGCGTCTCGATGATGGTCTCAGGCGTCTCGGTTGACATGGCTCTTGCCTTTCTCGGGTTGCGGCTGTGGCTTGTTCCAGAGCGCCCGCAGCCCCTCGGCCAGGGGGATTTGCGGCACCCAGCCAGTGGCGGCGGTCAGCGCGGCATTGTCGGCCACCCAGTCGGGATGGCGCAATTCGCGCAGCTTGCCGGGACTCAGCATCGGCTGATAGCCGAAAAGCCGCGCGGCGAAAAGATTGGCCGTGGCGATGACGTGCAGAAATGCGCCGGGAAGGGCCACGCGCCAGCCGCGCCCGCGGCCCGCCACCTCTTCGACGATGGCGGCGATCTCCTCCCAGCCATAGCCGCCCGCGCGCCCGTCATGCAGCTCGAACGTGCCGGGCGCGGGCCGCGCGACGAGCGCAAGAATGGCCCGCGCCAGATCGTCCACATGGATCAGCGAGGCGCGCGCGCCCCTTACCCCCGGCAGCGGCACGATCCCGCGCGCCATGGTCTCGAACAGCGGCACCAGTTCCCTGTCGCCGGGGCCATAGATCGCCGACGGGCGCAGGATCGTGTGATCGAGACCGGATTGCGCCAGCCGCGCCTCGCCCGCGCGCTTGCTTGCGGCGTAATGCGAAAGCTGCGGCTCGCGCGCGGCGAGCGAGGAAATCAGGATCACGCGGGGCGGCCTTGGCTGCGCGCTCGCGATGCGCGCCACGCGCGCCACGCCCTCGGCGTTCACGGGCAGGAAATCGCGCGCGTCACGCCCGCGCACCACCCCCGCCACATGGACCACGACCGCGACACCATCGAGCAACCGCGCCAGCGCCGCCTCGTCGCCAAGCCCGCCGGTCACGCTCTCGAGCGCGGGATGGGTCAGGCCGAGCGGCGTGCGGTGCACCAGCGCGCGCACACCATGTCCCTCGGCCAGAAGCCGCGCGACCAGGGCCTGCCCGACAAATCCCGCAGCCCCCGTGACCGCGACCCGTTGGCTCATGCAATGTAACGGATCGGCGCCTCGTCCACGGTCTCGGGCGCGTCGGTGGCAGGCTGCGCATGCACCGCGGCCGCCGCCTGCCTGCGCGCGATATGGTCAAGCCGCGCGCGGGCGCGCGCCAGCTTGCCCGAGGAGGTGCGCGGCAGCGTCCGCGCCGGCACCAGTTCAACGCGGCAGTCGATGCCAAATTCGCTGCGCACCATCCCGATGATGGTCTTGACCAGACGCGCGCGCTTGATCTCGTCGCGATCGCGGCATTGCACCACGATCACCGCCTCTTCGTGGCGCCCGTCAGCCGACGGGACCGAGAAGGCCGCGACATCGTTATAGCTCACGCCCGGCTGGCTCTTGGCGAGGTGTTCGAGGTCCTGCGGCCAGATGTTGCGGCCGTGGATGATGATCATGTCCTTCTTGCGGCCCGTCAGGAACAGCCGCCCGCCCGCGAGATAGCCGATATCGCCGGTGTTGAGCCAGCCATCGGCGCTCAGCGCCTCGCGCGTCATCTCGGGGTCCTGGAAATAGCCGCTCATCACGCTCGGACCGCGCAGATGGATCACGCCCGCGTGCCGCTCGGGCAGGGGCTGGCCGTTATCGTCGCGGATTTCGATGTCAAACGTCGGCAGCAGCGCGCCGCAATCGACATAGCGCGCCACGCGGTGCCCGGTGCCCTCTGCCTCGACGGGGTCGAGCGGGCGGGCGATACCGTCATGCTGCATGTCCTCCGAATCGATGTAGTCGATCCGCACTTCCTCATCGAGGCCAAGAAAGCTGATCCCGAGCGAACATTCCGCCATGCCGTAGCAGGGCAGGAACGCCGATCTGCGAAATCCCGCCGGGGCCAGCACCTCGGCGAAACGCTCCAGCGGCTCGGGGCTTATCATCTCGGCGCCGACACAGGCGACGCGCAGCGCGCTCAGGTCCAGCCCCTCGGCATCCTGCGCGCGCACACGCATCACCGCCAGTTCATAGGCAAAGGGCGGCGCGGAGGTGATCGTGGCGCGGTTGGCCGACATCATCTCGAGCCATTTGCGCGGGCGCATGGCGAAATCATGGGTGCCGAGAAAATCGACCGAGCGCTGCGTCGCCATCGGCATGATGATGAAGGCCACCAGCCCCATGTCGTGATAGAACGGCAGCCAGGAGCTGAACCGGTCGCCCTCGCGCAGCTTGAGCCCGGCCCCGGCCATGTCGCGGATATTGGCCAGCACGGTCTTGTGGTCGATCACCACGCCGCGCGGAAAGCGGGTGCTGCCCGATGTATACTGGATATAGGCGGTGCTGTCGGGCGTCACGCCGGGCACATCGCCCGCGGCCTCGGGCAGCGCGTCGAAGGTCTCTGGCGTACCGACGCAGGCGAGATCCATGTCGGCCACCGCCTCTTGCAGGAAATCCACCCATTCCGGGGTGGCCATCGCCGCTGCGGCCCCGCAATTGCGGATGAGCTGCGCCAGTTGCGCCACATAGGCCGCGTGCCCGCCGATCTGGATCGTCGCGGGCAAGGGCACCGGCACCAGCCCCGCATATTGGCAGGCCCAGAAGAAGCGCACGAAATGCGGCGAGGTCTCGGCCACCAGCGCCACGCGCCCGCCGCGCTCGATCCCGATGCCCATCAGGCGGCGCGCCAGAACCATTGCCTCGTCGCGCAACTCGGCATAGGTGGCCGAGGCGTAGATTTCGCCGCGCGCGTTATAGAAATTGACCCCGGTCGCGCCCTGCGCCGCATAGTCGAGCGCCTCGCAAAGCGTGGAGAAATCAGCCTTGCGCAAGGCAAGATCGTGCGAACTGCCAGTCGCCTGCATCGAGATGTCCTTTGTCCTCGGGGCCGCAATCTGCCAAACCGTCGGGCATCGGGCCATTCTGCTCGCCACTTCTGGTGGGTGACGCCCCCGATAGATACAAGCGGTCGTTTTATGTCAAGCGTGCTGCCCGATGCCGCCAAGGGACGCCGGAAAACATAGGCGATATCCTGCGATTTTCGTCACGAATGCTTTCCGTTTCGTAACAGTGTGACGAAACGGGTGCGCCCGCGACCTAGCCGCGCCCCGCGAGAATCTCGGGCCAGCGCCTGTCACCGGCCATGATGAAACCGGGAATATCCGTCTCCCACCGGGCCTGAATGTCGTCGTTGAAGTTGAGATAGAGCCTGCCGTCGACGATGGACCAGTTGTCGGGCTGCGTGGAATAGAGCTTGCCGCGCGCGGCAACCGCCCAGGCGCAAAAACCGCCATATTGCGGGGCATAGCGGTCCGGCTCGGCGGCAAATCGGTCGCGGTTCTCGGCAGAGGCGAAATGCCAGACCGCACCGCGCCACGCGTGGGCATGGGCCGGATCGCCCGCGACGGGACGGGCTTCGGTAAAATAGGCCACCGGGTCGATGCCCCTGATCGCCACGCCATCCGTCGCAAAGACCGGTGCCGCAGCCAGTTCCTCGAACCCGCCGCGCCACAGGTTGAGGCCCGCGAAAGCGACCCCGCCGAATGCCGCGAGGCCCCCCGCGCCTATCAAAAGGTTCCGACGCCCGATTGTCACAGCCACGTCGTTACTCCAATCGCCCCCTGTCGAAGGACACATAGGGCGGCCTTGCTGAAATATCACGTCACGATTCCACAAGCCGTCCGTCAGACCGGGATCACACCATTCATACCGCGACCGCCTTGCGCACCATGTCCCAGTAAAGCGCCTCGATCTGCACAAGGCCAAGCCGCCCGCGCGCACGAAACCAGGTATTGATCCCTGTCAGCATAGCAATGAGCGCCATCGCCGCGATGCGCGGTTCGGTCACGTCAAAGGATCCCTCAACCACGCCTTGCCGCAAGATCGCCTCGAGCCGGGTTTCATACTCGCGGCGCTGCCCCTCGATCACCGCGAAATTGCCCGGCTCCAGATTGCGCAATTCCATGTAGGAGACAAAGACCGCATCGGCGCGGCTGGTGTTGAAGCGGATGTGAAACCGGGTGAAGGCTTCGAGCGCGTCGCGCGCGCTTGCCTCGGGGGCCTCGGCATCCCACGCCGCCAGCAGGTCCTCCATATGGGTGCGCATGAGATCGAACAGCAGCGTCTGCTTGTCGGGTGTGTAATTGTAGAGCGCGCCCGCCTGCACCCCCACTTCGCTTGCGATCTGGCGCATCGAGACGGCGGCATAGCCCTGCCGCGCGAACAGCCGCAGCGCCGCTGCGCGCACGCGCGGGCCGGTGATGTCGGAATGAGACCCCTGGGTTCGTGCCATGGCCCCGGTTTAACTGAACGCATGTTCAGATCAAAGCCCCCGCTTGCCCCTGCGCCGCCGGGATGGCAAGAAAGGCCATGCCGCGCCGCGAAGGGTCGTTTCATGCGCCTTGCCACTGCCCTTGCCTGCCTGTGCCTGCTTGCGGCCTGCGCCGACCCCTATCCGCGCACGGATCTGAGCGCGGCGGACAAGGCCGCGCCCTACCCTGACCTGGTTCCCGCCGAGGCGATCCGCGCCCGCGTGCCCCAGCCCCGCACCACGCCCCAGGCACAGGCCGACCTCGACGCCCGCGCCGCGCGGCTGCGTGCCCGCGCGGACGCCTTGCGCCGCCCGGTCATCGGCGACGAGGCGCGCACGCGGATGCAACAGGGTGTGGATGGCTGAAACCTTGCCGCAGAACCCCGCGCCGCGTTGCATGGCCCCGGCGAACCCGTTACATCGCGCCGCAAGAGACACGGATGAACGAGGATCGGAGCGCCCCCATGACCACCCCCCTGCGCCTTGGCATTGCCGGGCTTGGCACCGTCGGCACCGGCGTGGTGCGCATCGTGCGGCAGAAGGCCGATCTGTTGCAGCTGCGCACGGGCCGCTCGATCACCATCAGCGCGG
The DNA here is from genome assembly GCA_002428225.1 of Roseovarius sp. UBA6167. Classification (GTDB taxonomy): domain Bacteria; phylum Pseudomonadota; class Alphaproteobacteria; order Rhodobacterales; family Rhodobacteraceae; genus Roseovarius. The sequence goes on from DIUD01000007.1 coordinate 65,679, forward strand.
TCTCGGCACGCACCCGCGACAAGGATCGCGGCGTGAGCCTTGCGGACTACGCCTGGGAGGATGATCCCGTGACGCTGGCGCGGCGCGCCGACGTGGATGTGTTCGTGGAACTGATGGGCGGCAGCGACGGCCCCGCCAAGGCCGCGACCGAGGCCGCCATCGCCGCGGGCAAGGATGTGGTCACCGCCAACAAGGCGATGCTCGCGCATCACGGGCAGGCGCTGGCGCTGGCCGCCGAAGAGGCAGGCCGCGTGATCCGCTTCGAGGCCGCCGTCGCGGGCGGCATCCCGGTCGTCAAGACCCTGACCGAGGGGCTGGCGGGCAACGCCATCACCCGCGTGATGGGGGTGATGAACGGCACCTGCAACTATATCCTGACGCGGATGCAGGCCACCGGGCAGGGCTATGACGCGCTTTTCGAGGAGGCCGGCCGGCTCGGCTATCTGGAGGCCGATCCCGAGCTTGACGTGGGCGGGATCGACGCGGGGCACAAGCTGGCGCTGCTTGCGGCCATCGCCTTTGGCTGTCAGGTGGATTTCGACGGGATGGTGCTGGAGGGGATCCAGTCGATCACGCTGGACGATATCCGCCGCGCCGCCGACATGGGCTACCGCATCAAGCTGCTCGGCGTGGCGCAGATGACCGGGCGCGGGCTGGAGAGCCGCATGTCGCCCTGCCTCGTGCCCACATCCAGCCCGCTGGGACAACTTGAAGGCGGCGCCAACATGATCGTGCTCGAGGGCGATCAGGTGGAACAGATCGTGCTGCGCGGCCCCGGTGCGGGCATGGGGCCGACGGCCAGCGCGGTCATGGCCGACGTGATCGACATCGCGCGCGGCACACGGTTCTCGACCTTCGGGCAGCCCGCCGCAACCCTCGCCCGCTGCACGCCCGCAAGCTGCGCCACGCCCGCGCCCTATTACCTGCGCATGGCGCTGGTGGACAAACCCGGCGCGCTGGCCAGGGTCGCCACCTGCCTGGGCGAGGCCGGTGTGTCCATCGACCGGATGCGCCAGTATCGCCACGCCGAGGCCGCCGCCCCGGTGCTCATCGTCACCCACAAGACCACCCGCGAGGCGCTCGACACCGCGATCAATGACATTCGCCACCTCGATGTGCTGGCCCATACCCCCGTCGCGCTGCGCATCGAGCAGGTCTGAGGCGCGGCTTGCGCGTGCGGCCCGCGCTCTCTAGTCTTTCACCGACGCTTTCAGCAAGGATCGTCCCATGAGTTCCGATACCGCTTTCAACGACCGTATGCTCTCGCTCGGCCTTGCGCGCGTGGCCGAACAAGCCGCCCTCGCCTGTGCCGACCTGATCGGGCGCGGCGACGAGAAGGCCGCCGATCAGGCCGCCGTCAACGCCATGCGCGAACAGCTCAACATGCTCGCCATCAAGGGCGTTGTGGTGATCGGCGAGGGCGAGCGCGACGAGGCGCCGATGCTGTTCATCGGCGAGGAGGTGGGCACGGGCGACGGCCCCGGCGTCGATATCGCGCTCGACCCGCTGGAGGGCACGACGCTGACGGCCAAGGCGATGCCCAATGCGCTCACCGTCATCGCCATGGCGCCGCGCGGCACGCTGTTGCACGCGCCCGACACCTATATGGACAAGCTGGCGATCGGGCCGGGATACCCCGACGGCGTCGTCTCGCTGTCGATGTCGCCGCGCGAACGGGTCGAGGCGCTGGCAAAGGCGCGCGGCTGCCGCCCGTCCGAGATCACCGCCTGCGTGCTGGAACGCCCGCGCCACGAGGCGATGATCGCCGAGTTGCGCGAGACGGGTGCTGCGGTCTATCTCATCACCGATGGCGATGTGGCCGGCATCATCCATTGCGCCGAATCCGACATGACCGGCATCGACATGTATATGGGCACCGGCGGCGCGCCCGAGGGCGTACTGGCGGCGGCCGCGCTCAAATGCATGGGCGGGCAGATGTGGGGGCGTCTGGTGTTTCGCAACGAGGACGAGCGCGCGCGCGCGGCGAAGGCCGGGATCACCGATTTCGACCGGACCTATACCCGCGACGAGATGGTGACCTCGGACGTGATCTTTGCCGCCACGGGCGTCACCGATGGCTCGATCCTCAGGGGCGTGCATCGCCGCCCCGGTTTCGTCGAGACCGAGACGGTGCTGATGCGCTCGCGCACGGGCTCGGTGCGGCGGATGATCTACCGCAGCAAGCGTGACTGAGATCGCGACAAGGCAGGGGGCGCTGCCCCCGTCGCCGCAAGCGGCGACTCCCCCGGGATATTTCGGGCAAGATGAAGCCCGGGCGCGGACATGACGGCCTATCTCGGTGTCGAGACCTCGCTGACCGGGCGGCGCTGGATCGGGCCGGGGGGCGAGGCCGAGCGACAGGCGGAAGCCATGGCGCAGGCGACCGGCCTGCCGCGCGCGCTCTGTCAGACGCTGGCGCGGCTTGGTGTGCCGCCGGCCGAGGCGGAAAGCTACCTCGGCCCGACCCTGCGCGACCTGATGCCCGATCCGCGATCCTTGCGCGACATGGAGGTGGCGGCGGCGCGGGTCCTGCACGCGCTGGAGCGCCGCGAGCGCATCGCCATATTCGCCGATTACGATGTCGATGGCGGGGCCTCGGCTGCGCTGCTGATCGACTGGCTGCGGCGCATGGGGGCGGGGCGGCCGACGCTCTATATCCCCGACCGCATCGACGAGGGCTATGGCCCCAACGCGCCGGCGATGCGCGATCTGGCGGCGGGGCACGACCTGATAGTGTGTGTCGATTGCGGCACGGTGAGCCATGAGGCGCTGGCCGCCGCGACGGGCGCGGATGTGGTGGTGCTCGATCACCATCTCGGTGGCGAGACGCTGCCGCCCGCGCTGGCCGTGGTCAACCCCAACCGGCAGGACGAGAGCGGCGACCTGGGGCATCTTTGCGCGGCGGGCGTGGTATTCCTGATGCTGGTCGAGGCGGGGCGGCAGCTGCGCGCGGCGGGGCGCGCGGGACCGGATCTGATGGCGCTCCTGGATCTGGTGGCGCTGGCGACGGTGGCGGATGTGGCGCCCCTGGTGGGGGTCAACCGCGCCTTCGTGCGGCAGGGGTTGCGGGTGATGGCGCGGCGCGCGCGCGCGGGTCTGGTGGCGCTTGGCGATGTGGCGCGGCTCGACGGCCCGCCCGCCGCCTATCATCTTGGGTTCGTCCTTGGCCCGCGCGTCAATGCGGGCGGGCGGATCGGGCAGGCGGATCTGGGCGCGCGGCTTCTGGCCAGCGACGATCCGGGCGAGGCGCGCGCGCTTGCCCTTCGGCTGGAGGCGCTCAACGAGGAGCGCCGCGCGGTCGAGGCCGAGGTGCGCGCGGCAGCACTGGCGCAGGCCGAGGCGCGGGGGTTTGACGCGCCGCTGGTCTGGGCCGCGGGCGAGGGCTGGCATCCCGGCGTGGTCGGGATCGTGGCAACCCGCCTCAAGGAGGCGGCCGATCGCCCCGCCGTGGTGATCGGGCTCGAGGGGGATGAGGGCAAGGGATCGGGGCGCTCGGTCGCGGGGGTCGATCTGGGTGCGGCGGTGCAGCGGCTGGCGCGCGAGGGGGTGCTGCTCAAGGGCGGCGGGCACCGCATGGCCGCCGGTCTCACCGTCGCGCGCGACCGGCTGGAAGAGGCGATGGCGCGGCTCTCGGATCTGCTGGCGCGGCAGGGCGCGGGCACGGGCGGCCCGGCCGATCTGCGCCTTGACGGCGTGCTCATGCCCGGCGCCGCAACGCTGGAGCTGGTCGAGCGGATCGAGGCGGCGGGGCCGTTCGGCGCCGGCGCGCCGGGGCCGCGTTACGTCTTTCCCGATTGCCGGATCGGCTTTGCCAGGGTTCTGGGGGGCGCGCATCTCAAGCTGCGGCTCGATGACGGGATGGGGGCCACGCTCGACGCGATTGCCTTTGGTGCCGCCGAGGGGCCGCTTGGCGCGGCGCTCCTGAACCATGGCGGCGCGCGGTTTCACCTCGCGGGACGGGTGGAGATCAACCATTGGGGCGGGCGCCAGGTGGTGCAGTTGCGCCTCGAGGATGCAGCCCCCGCATGAGCGCCCCCCTCCCCCGCCCGCAGGCCGGGCAAATTGGTGATTTCCCCCGGCGCGCAAATCCGCTAGACTTGGCCAAAACAAACGCGAACGCGAAAGCGAGAGGCAGATGAGCAGGATCTTTCGCGCCTTCCTGGTGCTTTTCGTGCTGTCATCCTGTGGCGGCGGAACGGGCTATGGCACCCCTCCGCGCGAACTGGACAATGCCTGTGCGATCCTTGACGAGCGGCCCGAATACGCCCGCGCCTTTCGCGCCTCCGAGCGTCGCTGGGGCGTGCCCGCCCATGTCCAGATGGCCACGATCTATCAGGAGAGCAAGTTCGTCTCTGACGCGCGCACGCCCTATCGCTGGAGCCTTGGCGTGATCCCGACGGGGCGGATCAGTTCGGCCTATGGCTACAGCCAGGCGCTCGACGGGACATGGGAGGAATACCTCGCCGACAGCAGGCGCCATGGTGCGCGGCGCACCGATATTCACGACGCGGCGGATTTCATCGGCTGGTACATGGCCCAATCCACCGAGCGACTGGGCATTGCGCGCGACGATGCGCGCAACCAGTATCTTGCCTATCACGAGGGGCGCACGGGCTTTGCCCGTGGCAGCCACACCGCCAAGCCATGGCTGGTGCGTGTCGCCGGTGATGTGGATGCCCGCGCCGCGCGCTACCGCGCGCAGCTTGGCACCTGCCGCGCCGGGCGGGGCCTCGTGTGATTGGGCGCGTGATTACCTGTCGATACGCATCGTCTCGCGGCCGGGGATGACGAAATTCTCATCCGCAAGCCGCACGTCCTTGACCAGATCGCCAAGAATGACCGTGGTGCGCCCGCCATTGGCGTCATTGATGATCCATTGCCGCAACTCGACCGGGTTGGCGGTAAAGACCAGATCTATGCTGCCATATTCCGGGTTGTCGGGGTCTTGCGCGCGCACCGTGGTGGTGGTGCCGTCGCTGACATGGGCAGTGACCATGCGCGCGCGGCCAAGGTTGACGTTGCGCTCCAGGATGATCTTGAGCGGGGTGCGGTGCAGCGGGTAGCCCTGCCGCTCGTTCGAGCGCGGGTCGATGATGCCCACCGTGTCGCCATTGGCCACCACCAGCGCCGCCTCGGGGGGATCATACTCGAACCGCACCCGGCCGGGGCGCTTGAGCAGGATGCGTCCCGTGCTGATCGAGCCATCCTCGTTCACCTGCGTGAACTGCCCCTGCGCGGTGCGCAAGCTGTTGAGATAGGCAGATATTTCCCCAAGCGAAAGCTTTTCCGCCGCCGCCGGGAGGGTCATCGCCGCCCACAGGACGGGCACCATCAGGATTCGCAACTGTTTCATGTCCCCCAGATAAGCGGCCCCGCGCCGGATTGCACCTGCGCGGGGCGAAAATTTCACGCGCGCGCCTATTGCGGCTCGGGCACCAGGACCTCGCGCTTGCCGACATGGTTGGCGGGGCTGACAACGCCCTCATCCTCCATCTGCTCGACCAGGCGCGCGGCCTTGTTGTAGCCGATGGCCAGCTTGCGCTGGATATAGGAGGTGGAGCACTTGCGATCCTTCGCCACGATCGCCACCGCCTGATCGTAGAGCGCGTCCTCGCCCTCGGTATTGCCGCCGGTGGACAGGCCGAGCACCGCGTCGATGCTCTCGGCGCGCTCCTCGTCGGGGCCTTGCAGCACCGTGCCGAGATATTCCGGCGGGCCAAACGCCTTGAGGTGGGTGACGACCGTCTCCACCTCCTCGTCCGAGACAAAGGGCGCGTGGCAGCGGGTGATCCGGCCGCCTCCGGCCATGTAAAGCATGTCGCCCATTCCCAGAAGCTGCTCTGCCCCCTGCTCGCCCAGGATGGTGCGGCTGTCGATCTTTGATGTCACCTGAAAGCTGATGCGCGTGGGAAAGTTCGCCTTGATCGTGCCGGT
>DIUD01000081.1 GCA_002428225.1 Roseovarius sp. UBA6167
GCGGGCGGTTGGTCTCGGCCAGCGCGCTGATGAAGAACAAGAACACCATCGGCAGATGCGGCAGCCAATACCAGCCGAAAAAGCCATAGGCCGTGTCCTGCGCCGCGACGATGGCGCTGAAATTGAGCGAGCCGGTGGAGATGATGACGCCGATGATGATGAGACCGATCGACACCTCGTAGGAGATCATCTGCGCCGCCGAGCGGAGCGATCCGAGGAATGGATATTTGGAGTTCGACGCCCACCCCCCCATGATGACGCCGTAAACCTCCAGCGAAGACACGGCAAAGACGAAGAGCACCGCCACGTTGATATCCGACAGCACCCAGCCTTCGTTCATCGGGATGACGGCCCAGGCCAGGATCGCCAGCACGAAACTGGTCATCGGCGCGAGCAGGAACACCGGGCGGTCGGCGCCGGCCGGGATCACCACCTCCTTGACGACGTATTTGAGCGCATCGGCCACCGATTGCAGCAGGCCGAAAGCCCCCACCACGTTGGGGCCGCGCCGCATCTGCACGGCGGCCCAGATCTTGCGGTCGCCATAGACGAGGAACAGCAGCGAGATCATCACGAAGCCGACAATCGCCAGACATTGCGCGAGGATGAGCACGAAGGTCCCGAAAGGAGTTGTCAAGAATTCAGCCATGTGGTCCTTGTCCTCATACCATCGGTATTTGCGTTTTCAGCACAACGCACGGCGACGAGTTCGGCCTCGGTTGCCATCGGCCCGCAGGGCAGCGATTCCGAGACCGTATAAACCGCATCGCTTCGCCAAATGCCACCCTGTTCCGTCATGAAGATGCGCCGTTGACGCGCGATTCCATGCCCCGCCATCGCGCGCGGGGACACCCGCCCGAGGCTCGGCGCGGCTCGCGGACCCGCCCCAAGCGCCAGGCCGGGCGCGGGCACGGATATGAAGGGCGCGCCCATCGTCACTCGGCTGCCACGGGCGCGGCGCGCCTTGCGCGGGCAAGCGCGCTCAGTTCGGCCATCAGCTCACTTGCCCGCGCGATCGGGTTGGTCAGGTAGAAATCGGCGATGGCCGGCTCGAATCGCCCCGCCCCGAGCCCGACCACGGGCACCGCCTGCCAGTCGTTTTCCGGCACCTCGTCGATCCGCGCCAGATCCGGCACCGCCTCGACCAGCGCCTGACGCAGTTGCGCAAGGCTATCGAATGGCAGCGCCGCGCCGATCTCGCCCGAGAGCGCGCGCAGGATCGCCCAGTTTTCCTTGGCCTCGCCGGGGGCAAAGCCAGCGCGCAGCGCCAGTTGCGGGCGGCCCTCGGTATTGACGAAAAGACCGTCTTCCTCGGTCCAGGCCGCTGCGGGCAGGATCACATCGGCGCGATGCGCCCCCCGGTCGCCATGGCTGCCCTGATAAATCACGAACGCCCCCGGCGCGATCTCGATCTCGTCCGCGCCGATGTTCACGATCACGTCCGCCCCCTCAAGCGCCGCGTCGATCCCGCCCGCGCAGGTCGCCCCGACATCCATCGCGCCCACGCGGCCCGCCGCCGTGTGCAGCACCAGAAGACCCGCGCCCTGCCTTTCGGCCAACTGCATGGCATGGCTCAGCACACCCGCGCCATTCGCCCCCCGCAGGCCGCCCTGCCCCACGATCACCAGCGCGCCCTCGCGCGGCACCGCCTCTTTCACAAGCGCCGCCAGCGCCGCCACGTCGGTGCCCCTGCGCCGGGCCTCGAAGATGAGTTCTGCCTCGGCCCCCAGATGGGTGATCTCCGCCCCTCGGAGCCACGCCTTGCGGACGCGCGCCCCCAGCACCGGGGCCTCGGCCCCCGGATCGGCGCCGATGAGCGTGATATGCTTCGCGCCGTCGATATCCTCGATCCGCGCCGTGCCGACGTAAGCAGAGCGGTTGCCCGCAGGCAGCGCCGCGCCGTCGGTGCGGCACTCGACCACGCCGCCCTGCCCCTCGATCAGCGACTTGAGCGCAAAGGCCGCCTCGGCCGGGGCCAGGTCGCCCACCAGACCGGCCAGCTTCGAGGCCCCCTTGATCGCGCCCGCCGCCGTCGCCAGCGCCTCGGGCCATGTGGCGGGGCGCAGCCGCCCGTTCTCGCGGATATAGGGCTTGTCCAGCCGCTGCCGCCGCAGCCCGTCCCAGACAAAGCGCGTCTTGTCGGAAATCCATTCCTCGTTCACGCCGTCATGGTTGCGCGGCAGGATGCGCATGACCTCGCGCCCCTTGGTATCGACGCGGATACTGGAGCCAAGCGCGTCCATCACGTCGATCGTCTCGGTCTTTCTCAACTCCCATGGCCGCGCGGTAAAGGCGTAGGGCTTGCTGACCAGCGCACCCACCGGGCACAGGTCGATGATATTGCCCTGCAGGTTGCTGTTCAGCGTCTCGCCCAGATAGGAGGTGATCTCGGCATCCTCGCCGCGCCCGGTCTGGCCCATCACATGCAGCCCGGCCACCTCGGTGGTAAAGCGCACGCAACGCGTGCAGGAGATGCAGCGCGTCATATGGGTCTCGACCAGCGGCCCGAGATCGAGATCCTCGGTCGCGCGCTTGGGCTCGCGGTAGCGCGAGAAATCGACGCCATAGGCCACCGCCTGATCCTGAAGATCGCATTCCCCGCCCTGGTCGCAGATCGGGCAATCAAGCGGGTGGTTGATGAGCAGAAACTCCATCACCCCCTCGCGCGCCTTTCGGACCATCGGCGACTTTGTCAAGACCTGCGGCGGGCTGCCATCGGGAAAGGGCCGCATGTCCTTTACCTGCATGGCGCACGAGGCGGCGGGTTTCGGCGGCCCCGGCTGCACCTCGACCAGACACATCCGGCAGTTGCCGGCGATCGAGAGGCGCTCGTGATAGCAAAAGCGCGGGATCTCGACCCCCGCCTGTTCGCAGGCCTGAATGAGGGTCATCGCCCCCTCGACCTCGACCTCGTGCCCGTCGATGATGATCTTGCGTAGGTCCGCCATCCCGTCTCACCTTGCCCAGAGAAGCGCGCCGATCCGGCTCTGCTTCTCGATTTCGTCCCAGCCGAGCGCGCACAGGCTCGGCCCGTCATTCGGCTCCGCCCCGTGCGCCCGGATATAGGCATCGGCGCGCGCGCGGATCTTCCGTTTCTCTTCCTTGTCGGTCACATAGGCCTCGATTTCCGCCTCCGAATAACCGCGCGCCACGGCCTCGGCCTTGAGCTCGTTCATGACGCCCAGCCCGCGAAACATCCGCGCCGCGATGCTGTCGCAGCGTTTGCGGATCTCGTCGGCCACAGACATTTCAATCAGCCGCTGGTTGATGGCCTTCTCTTGCGAAAGCGAGGCCGCGCCCGCCCCCGGCACCGCCAGCCCGAACCCCAGAATTGCCCCGAGAATCACACGCATGACATGGCTCCTTTCCCGTCAAACCGGAGCGAGGCCAACACGGCCCGCCCATCTGCCGCGCAGATGGGAAGGCGGCGGCCTGTCATGCAATAACAGGCCAGCCAAGCCCCTGATATGACAAAGATCAACGCCATATGGTGCATGTCCCCGACACCGACACGCGATCCCCCGCGCGGGAAAAATCCGGGGCTCCGCCCCCCTCCTCACGCGCCCCGGCCCATTCGATGGCCGAGGTGCCGAAATTCTCGATGCAATAGCGCGTGGCCTCATGCGCCGCCGCCTTGTGCGCGCCCTCGATGCCGCGCCCGGCGCGCCGCACCGTGGCGGTAAAGTTGCGCCGGTCGTCGCGTTCGGCGCGCACCTTGCCCGGATAATAGTTCCCGTCGAACAGCACGCGATCCTCGCGGTTGGCGCAGCCCGCCACAAGCGCGCCGCAAACCGCCAGGGCGAGAAAGCCGCGATATCCCGGCCGCGCCGTCACTCTGCCGCCACCGCAGAGATGCGCCCGGCCTTTTTCGCGCGGATGCGGTCCTCGATCTCGTCGCGGAAATTGCGGATGAGGCCCTGAATGGGCCAGGCCGCCGCATCGCCAAGCGCACAGATCGTGTGGCCCTCGACCTGTTTGGAGACGTCGAACAGCATGTCGATCTCCTCGATCTCGGCCTCGCCGCGCACCAGCCGCTCCATCACCCGCATCATCCAGCCGGTGCCCTCGCGGCAGGGCGTGCATTGCCCGCAGCTTTCGTGCTTGTAGAATTTGGACAGCCGCCAGATCGCCTTGACGATATCCACGCTGCGATCCATCACGATCACCGCCGCCGTGCCGAGGCCCGAGCGCAGATCCTTTTGCAGATAGTCGAAATCCATGATCGCGCCGCGCATGTTCTCGCCGCGCACGCATGGCACCGACGACCCGCCCGGGATCACCGCCAGCAGGTTGTCCCAGCCGCCGCGAATACCGCCGCAATGTTTCTCGATCAGTTCCTCGAAGGGGATCGACATGGCCTCCTCGACCACGCAGGGCGTGTTGACATGGCCGGAGATGGCAAAAATCTTGGTGCCCGCGTTGTTGGGCCGGCCAAAGCTCGAGAACCATTCCGGCCCGCGCCGCAGGATGGTCGGCGCAACGGCGATGGATTCGACGTTGTTCACCGTGGTCGGGCAACCGTAAAGCCCCGCGCCGGCCGGAAAGGGCGGCTTCATCCGGGGCATCCCCTTCTTGCCTTCGAGGCTTTCCAGAAGGGCGGTTTCCTCGCCGCAGATATAGGCACCCGCGCCGTGATGCAGGTAAAGGTCAAAATCCCATCCCGACTTGCAGGCGTTGCGGCCGATGAGCCCCGCCTCGTAGGCCTCGTCGATGGCGGCCTGAAGCGCCTCGCGCTCGCGGATGTATTCGCCGCGGATGTAGATATAGCAGGCATGTGCGCCCATGGCGAAGCTGGCGATCAGGCAGCCCTCGACCAATGTGTGCGGATCGTGGCGCATGATCTCGCGGTCCTTGCAGGTACCGGGCTCGGACTCGTCGGCATTGACCACCAGGTAGGCGGGGCGCCCGTCGCTCTCCTTGGGCATGAAGGACCATTTCAGCCCGGTCGGAAAGCCCGCGCCGCCGCGCCCGCGCAGCCCGCTCGCCTTCATCTGCTCGACGATCCAGTCGCGCCCGTTCTGAAGGATACGCGCCGTCCCGTCCCAATGCCCGCGCGCCATGGCGCCCTTGAGGCTGCGGTCGTGCATCCCGTAGAGATTGGTAAAGATACGATCCTGGTCTTTCAGCATCCCGTTACCTCCGGTTGCCCTGACGCGCGCGCCAGAGTTGATAGATCAGCACGAAGGCATAGATAAAGCCGCCAAGCGCCATCAGATCGAACAGCGCGCGCACGCGCTGGCTCAGGCCGTATTCCACCCCGATCAGCGTGACGAGCACCCAAAGCACTCCCGTCCCCGCGATCACCAGCGCGGCGCTGCGCCCCATGCGCGCGATCCGTGCGTCCTGTTGCGGCATCGTCCTTCAACCTCACTATGCGTCGTCCTCATCCATCCGGCGCGAGAACTCGGTCTCGCCCCCCGCGGCGAGAATCTTCGCCTGTTCCACCCAGCCATCGCGGCTGACCCGGCCCTTGAACCCCGCGAGGTTTTCATCGACCCAGGCGACCTCGTCGGCAGTCCAGCCCGCGATCTGGTCGAAGTGATAGACCCCGAGCTCGTGGCAGAGCTTTTCCAGTTTCCGCCCGATCCCCTTGATCTTCCTGAGATCATCCGCCTTGCCCCCGCGCGGCGCATCGAGCGCCGCAGGGCGCGTGCCCACGGCGGCCGAGGCTTCGGCCGGCGCTGCCTTCGCCGTAACCGCCACCGGCTCTTCATTGAGCGTGACCGAGGACGGCGCGGGCGCGTGATTGGCCCCCTTCGCGCGCCAGGGCGCGACGAGCGGCACCTCGGTGCCGTCGATGCGCTTGACGGTGTCGCCAAGATCGACTGCGCGCTGCACGCTGGCATTATGCTTCGCGCGCCCGCTCTCGAAATCCTTCAGGGTGGTCAGCCCCGATTCCGGCTCGGCGGCATAGCGCCCGTTCTGCGGCCCCGGCACCGGCACGCGGCCCGCCGCCAGCTCGTCGATGATCTCGGAGAAGCGCTCGGCGGTCAGATCCTCGTAATAATCCTTGCCGATCTGCGCCATCGGGGCATTGGCGCAGGCCCCCAGGCATTCCACCTCTTCCCAGGAAAACCTGCCATCCTCCGAGAGCTGAAAGGGCTTTGGCGCGATCTTGTCCTTGCAGACCGCGACCAGGTCCTCGGCGCCGCAGATCATGCAGGACAGCGTGCCGCAGATCTGGAAATGCGCCGCTTTGCCAACGGGTTGAAGCTGAAACATGAAGTAGAACGTGGCCACTTCGAGCGCGCGGATATAGTCCATCCCCAGCATGTCGGCGACATGCTCGATCGCCGGGCGGCTCAGCCAGCCCTCCTGTTCCTGCGCGCGCCACAAAAGCGGTATGATCGCGCTGGCCTGACGGCCTTCGGGATATTTGCTGATCTGCGCCTCGGCCCATTCCTGATTTGCAGGGGTAAAGGCAAAGCTCTCGGGCTGCTCGTGGTAAAGACGGCGTAGCATCTCAGGCACAGGCTCCTGTGGTCAGGTTCACGCCACCCGCTGGCAGGCGCACGGCCCCGCCGGTGGACAGGTAACGCCCGGTGATATCGACAAGTTGCTGGCGCGCCAGCCCCGTCTGCATCTCCATGGCCAGAAAATCCCCCTCGGTCACAAGGGTGCAGTCGAGGCTCTTGGCCGCATCCTCATACCGCGCCAGATCCTCGCGCGTCGTGCCCGCGGGCGGGACGACACAGCCCGCCACAAGCGCAAGCGCCACCAGACCGGGCCCACCCCCGCAAGACCTGCGCGACCAGTTCAACGTCAACGGTCGATCTCCCCGAACACGACGTCCAGCGTCCCGATGATCGCCGCCACATCGGCAAGCTGGTGCCCCCTGGCGATATGGTCCATCGCCTGAAGGTGCAGATACCCCGGCGCGCGCAGCTTGGCGCGATAGGGCCGGTTGGTGCCATCAGCCACCAGATAGACGCCGAATTCGCCCTTGGGCGCCTCGACGGCGGCATAGACCTCGCCCTCGGGCACATGAAACCCTTCGGTATATAGCTTGAAGTGATGGATCAGCGCCTCCATCGAGGTTTTCATCTCGGACCGCGCGGGTGGCGTGATCTTGCCCCGCGCCAGAATCTCGCCCTGCCCTTCGGGCGCGCGCAGTTTCTCGATCGCCTGGTGGATGATCCGCACCGATTGGCGCATCTCCTCCATCCGGCAAAGGTAGCGATCATAGCAATCGCCGTTCTTGCCAACCGGGATCAGGAAATCGAACTCGTCATAACATTCATAGGGTTGCGCGCGGCGCAAATCCCAGGCCATCCCCGAGCCGCGCACCATCACGCCGGAAAACCCCCAGTCAAGCGCCTCCTGCTGGCTGACCACGCCGATGTCGGCGTTGCGCTGCTTGAAGATGCGATTCTCGGTCAGAAGGCCGTCGATGTCATCGAGCACGCGCGGAAAATCGTTGGCCCAGGTCTCGATATCGTCGAGCAACTCGGGCGGCAGATCCTGATGCACCCCGCCGGGGCGGAAATAGGCGGCATGGAGCCGCGCCCCGCAGGCGCGCTCGTAAAAGATCATCAGTTTTTCGCGCTCTTCAAACCCCCAGAGCGGCGGGGTCAGCGCCCCCACATCCATCGCCTGCGTGGTGACGTTCAGAAGATGATTGAGAACACGCCCGATTTCGCAATAGAGCACCCGGATCAGACTTGCGCGGCGCGGCACGTGCGTTTGCGTGAGCCGCTCGATGGCCAGACACCAGGCATGTTCCTGATTCATCGGTGCCACATAATCGAGCCGGTCGAAATAGGGCAGGTTCTGGAGATAGGTGCGGCTTTCCATCAGCTTTTCGGTGCCGCGATGAAGCAGGCCGATATGCGGATCGCACCGCTCGACCAGTTCGCCGTCCAGCTCCAAGACCAGCCGCAAAACCCCATGCGCGGCAGGGTGTTGCGGGCCGAAGTTGATGTTAAAATTGCGGATCTTCTGCTCGCCGGTGAGCGCGTCGCCGAATTTGGAGCCGTCCATCATCAGCCTCGCCCCCCATCGAACCTGTCGCGGAATGCCATCACCCAAAGCAGGATCAGCGCCCCCAGCGGAATGATCGAGACCAGCGCCGCGAAGATCAGCACCACGATCAGCCCGCCGCCGCCCATGCCATAACCGCCCATCATTTCGTCTCCTCCTTCTTCTCATCGCCCGGAAGGATGTAGTCCGCCCCTTCCCAGGGCGACATGAAATCGAACTGCCGGTATTCCTGCACCAGCCGCACCGGCTCGTAGACCACCCGTTTCTGCGCCTCGTCATAGCGCACCTCGGTGTAGCCCGTGGTCGGGAAATCCTTGCGCAGCGGATAGCCGCGAAAGCCGTAATCGGTCAGGATGCGGCGCA
>DIUD01000029.1 GCA_002428225.1 Roseovarius sp. UBA6167
CCGATGTGGACGGCGCGCATATCCGCACGCTCTTGCTCACCTTCTTCTACCGGCAGATGCCCGAACTGATCGAGGGCGGCTATCTCTACATCGCGCAGCCGCCGCTCTTCAAGGTCACGCGCGGCAAGTCCGAGGTCTATCTCAAGGACAAACCTGCGCTCGAGGATTACCTGATCGCACAAGGCACCACCGACGCCGCGCTGCGGCTTGGCTCGGGCGAGGAAATCGCCGGGCCGGATCTTGTCCGCGTGGTCGAGGAGGCGCGGCAGGCGCGCCGGATACTGGAGGCGTTCCCGACGCATTACCCCCGCAACATCCTCGAACAGGCAGCGATTGCCGAGGCGTTCCTGCCGGGGCGTGTCGATGGCGATCTGCAAGGCGTGGCCGATACCGTGGCAGCAAGGCTCGATCTCATCTCGAACGAATACGAACGCGGTTGGCAGGGCCGCCCGACACAGGATCACGGGTTGCGCCTGAGCCGCATGGTGCGGGGCGTCGAAGAGGCGCGCGTGCTCGACGGCCCGGTTCTGCGCGGCGGCGAGGCGCGGCGCATGGCGCAGATGACCGCGACGCTGCGCGAGATCTATGCCGCGCCTGCCACGCTTGTCCGCAAGGACCGGAGCCAGCCGATCCACGGCCCGCTCGACCTGTTCGACGCGATTCTGAAAGAGGGCGAAAAAGGGCTGACGCTGCAACGCTACAAGGGCCTTGGCGAGATGAACCCCGGTCAGCTCTGGGAGACGACGCTCGACCCCGAGGCGCGCACGCTGTTGCAGGTCAGGATCGACGACGTGGCCGAGGCGGATGACCTTTTCACCAAACTCATGGGCGATGTGGTCGAGCCGCGGCGCGAGTTCATTCAGGACAACGCGCTTAACGTTGCCAATCTCGACTTTTGACAACGGCGCGCGCCCGTCAACAATCTGGAAGTGACCCGCCGCCTTGATGCCAGGGCGGCGACAATGCCTTGGAAATTCTTTGAAAGCGGGCCGAATTTGCCCGAATTGCCGGTCACGACAAGGTGTTGGAATCTGCCAGCGATCGCGGTCGCGGCGGCATCGCGAAACCGGCCCGCCGGAATTTGAGGTAAAGAGCATGACCATTCCCCGCCTTGGCGTCCCCTCTCCGCGTGCATTTGATCTGCGCCGCGACAATCCTGCGACGCGCCGCTACGGCTGTCTCTGGTTCGACCCCGGCGGGAAGTGCAACGAAGCAGAGCGCGCCCTGCCCGCGCTGCCGTTGCTCGAAGCAGCGCATGGCGGCTTTGTGCGCGGCGCGTTGATCGAGACTCCGGGCGGCCCGGTCGCCGTCGAGGACCTTCTGCCTGGCGATACCGTTTCCACCCAAGACCAGGGCGCGCTGCCGGTGGTCTGGGTCGGCTGGACCACTCTGCGCCCCGGAATGGATGCGCCCGCGCCGCTCACCCGGATCATGGCGGATGCGTTCGGGGTGGGGCGGCCCTTTGCCGATCTGATGATGGGGCCGGGCGGGCGGTTGATGGCGCGTCCGCGCTGCCTGCGCGCGCGCATCGGGGCAGAGCAGGTGCTCACCCCCGCCCGTGCCTTCACCGACGGAATGACCGCCTTTCGCCTCACGCCGCGCCAGCCGGTGACGCTCTATCACCTTGCACTGCGGCGCCACGCCGTGATCACCGTCAACGGGATCGCGAGCGAGAGCTTTCACCCCGGCGCGGGCTTTGAGAGGTCACTTGATCCGGCCCTGCTCCGGCAGGTGATGAGCGCCTTTCCCCATGTCGCCGCGCCGCAGGACTTCGGCCCGCTCGCGCAGATGCGCCTGCCGCTCGACGCACCCGAACTGGTCGATCTGCTCTGAGCGCGCCGCTCAGGCGGGCTGATCGAGCCGCGCCTCGAGGATGTCGAACGGCACGCCCGGCTCGTCCTTGGCGCCGCGAATGACCAGCGAGGTCTTGACGCTGGCCACATTGTCGGCCGCCGTCAGTTCCCCGGTCAGGAAGCGCTGAAAGGTCGAGAGATCGGGGGCGACGCATTTGAGGATGAAATCCACCTCGCCGTTGAGCATGTGACATTCGCGCACCAGCGGCCAGGCCCGGCAGCGCGCCTCGAAGGCCGAGAGATCCGCCTCGGCCTGGCTCTGCAAGCCCACCATGGCAAATACCTGCACCTCGAAACCAAGTGCGCGCGGGTCGATATCGGCATGATAGCCGCGGATGAACCCCTGCTCCTCGAGCGCGCGCACCCGCCGCAGACAGGGCGGCGCGGAGATGCCGGCGCGCCGGGCCAGTTCCACATTGGTCATGCGTCCATCGGCCTGCAATTCGGCCAGAATCTTGCGGTCGATCGGATCGAGACGGGCACCCGCCATCGTCACCCCCTGGTGTTTTCGCGGATGTTATAGCAGCAGCATCCTTGTGCGCAATAATATTTCGCCATCGCGCAATATCGTTTCTGCGAGCCTCGCCGATGCCGGGGGTTACATGCCGCCCGCGCCGCCGTTATATCTCGGCCCGAAATGCCGCTCAACGAAAGGCCCCCCATGTCCGATACCCGCCACACCCGCTGCCTCATCATTGGCTCCGGCCCTGCCGGTTACACCGCCGGGATCTATGCCGCGCGCGCCATGCTCGCGCCCGTCCTTGTGCAGGGGATCGAGCCGGGCGGGCAGCTCACCACCACCACCGAGGTCGAGAACTGGCCCGGCGATACCGAGGTCCAGGGGCCCGACCTGATGGTGCGGATGGAGGCCCATGCCCGCGCCATGGGCTGCGAGATCGTGGGCGACATCATCACCGGGCTGGACGTGGCACCCCGCCCCTTTGTCGCCCGTGGCGACAGCGGCGCGACCTACACGGCGGATGCCGTGATCCTCGCCACCGGCGCGCGCGCCAAGTGGCTGGGCCTGCCCTCGGAAGAGGCGTTCAAGGGCTTTGGCGTCTCGGCCTGCGCCACCTGCGACGGGTTCTTCTATCGCGGGCAGGAGATCGTCGTGATCGGCGGCGGCAACACGGCAGTGGAAGAGGCGCTGTTTCTTACCAATTTCGCCTCGAAGGTCACGCTGATCCATCGCCGCGACGAACTGCGCGCCGAGAAGATCCTTCAGGACCGGCTGTTCAAGAACCCCAAGATCGAGACGCTCTGGTTTCACACGCTCGACGATGTCACGGGCACCGACAACCCCAAAGGCGTCGAGGGCGTGCGTGTGCGCCATGTCGAGACCGGCGAGATCACCGAAATCCCCTGCAAGGGCGTGTTCATCGCCATCGGCCACGCGCCTGCGAGCGAGCTGGTGAAAGGCAAGGTCGAGATGCATCACGGCGATTATGTCAAGGTCGAACCGGGCAGCACACGCACTTCGGTGCCGGGGCTGTTCGCGGCGGGCGATCTGACCGATCATGTCTATCGGCAGGCGGTGACCAGCGCCGGAATGGGCTGCATGGCCGCGCTCGACGCCGAGCGATGGCTCGCCGAGCAGGAGGGCTGAGGCGCCCCATGCCCATGCGGGGGGCGGCGCCACGCCCCCGGAGCCATTCCGGGCAAGCGAAAACCGGGGCCGCTTTAAGGCTTTGTTCATTGCTGCCGGTCCAGGGTCGTTTGCGGACGACTCAAGAGGGACGGGCAGAGCATGGGCGCACCACCGGCACGGATCGAGCCACCCGCAAGGCAGGGGGCGGCCGCGCATCTCAGCCGCGCCCAGAAGGCGGCGATCATCGTGCGCTTTCTGATGAACGAGGGGGCAGAGGTGCCGCTCACCGAATTGCCCGAGGGGTTGCAGGCGCGATTGACCACCCAGATGGGATCCATGCGCTATGTCGATCGCAGCACCCTGGCAGAAGTGGTGGCCGAGTTCGCGCAAGAACTCGAAGGGATGGGGCTGACCTTTCCGCGGGGCGTGGCGGGGGCGATCAACGCGCTCGATGGCCGGATCAGCGCGCAAACCGCCGCGCGCCTGCGCAAGGAGGCGGGTGTGCGGCAATATGGCGACCCGTGGGAGCTTGTGCGCCGCGCCGATCCGGCGGCGCTCGTGCCGATCATCGAGGGCGAAAGCGCCGAGGTGGCCGCGGTGATGCTCTCCAAGCTCGACGTGGCCCGCGCGGCCGAGTTGCTGGGGCTGCTGCCGGGGCCGGTGGCGCGCCGCATCGCCTATGCGATCTCGCAGACCGGGTCGGTCAGCCCGGAGGCGGTGGACCGGATCGGTCTCGCGCTTGCCGCGCAGTTGCAGGAGGCGCCCGAGACCGCCTTTGCCGAGGGCGCGGTTGCGCGGGTCGGTGCCATTCTCAATTATTCGGCGGCGGCGATCCGCGACGAGGTTCTCGAAGGGCTGGAAGAAACCGACCAGGACTTTGCGGCGCTGGTCCGGCGGGCGATATTCACCTTCGTTCACCTGCCCGAGCGGCTCAAGCCCACCGACGTGCCGCGCGTCCTGCGCGAGGTGGATCAGGCGGTCCTGGTCACCGCGCTTGCCGGCGCGCAGGCGGGGGATCTGGCCCCGGTCGCCGAATTTCTGCTGGATAATATGCCCAAACGCATGGCCGAGACCTTGCGCGAAGAGATCGCCGCGCGCGACCGTGCGCGCCCGCGCGACGCCGAGGCGGCGCAGACCGAGGTGGTCAACGCCGTGCGCCGGCTCGAAGCGGCGGGCGATCTTGCCTTGATTCAGCCCGATGAGGGGGTAGCCTGAACGATTAGCAAGACAGCGGACAGAGCGACCGGGCCTCGCGGGACTGGCTCAGTCAGCGAGCCCATGGCGATGGAGATATTGGTAGAACGGCACCGTGCCTCCCCGACGCATATAGGTCCGGTTCAGCCGCGCCCTGGCCTGAAACGCCGATCGCGCCGCGCACCGATCCTCGGGGCGCAGCCTGGTGCGCCCGGTCTCGATCTCGCGCAGGATCCGCGCATAGGCGGCTTGGACGCGCAGCGCAAAGCCGCGATCCGCCGTGGCGCTGCCGGGATGGAGGTGGAGGTTGTAATGCGTGGACCCCAGCGGCGCCGCGCCCCCCGCCGCCGACAATGCCTCGGCGGCATGAAAGACATCCTGCGCGGGCAGGCTGCGAAACGGTCCGGCGAGCGAGCGCGCCATGACCGGGTGAAAACTTGCCCCGCTGCCAAGATCGGCGATCGTCAGCTGCCTGCGCCCGGGCGCGGGGAGTTCCATCAGCGCGCGATCCCCGTCAAGCACCCGCGTGCGCCCGAAGGCCACGCCATGCGCCTGCGCCAGAGGCACGAGCGCCGCCAGATAGCCGGCCTCCCATGTGTCGTCGGCATCGAGAAAGGCCACGATCCGCCCGCGCGCCCGCGCCAGCGCCCGGTTGCGCGCGGCCCCCGCCCCGCTTGCCACATGGTGCGCGGCGCAGCGCACGAGCCGCAGACCGAAATCCGGCAGACCCGCGTAATCGTCGCCGTCATCGGGGGCGAGGACGACCTCGATCTCGGCAGGTGGCAGACCGGCGGCCGCGACCGATGCCAGCGCGTCGGGCAGCGTGTCGCGCGCGCCGAAAGCCGGGATGATGACCGAGACGCGAGGCATCCCCCGGCCCCGCTCAGGCGTGAATGGCCCCGTCGCCGCAGGCCAGCGCCGCCTCGCGCACCGCCTCGGAGAAGGTCGGATGCGCATGACAGGTGAGCGCGAGATCCTCGGCCGCGGCGCCAAATTCCATCGCCACGCAGACCTCGTGGATGAGCTCCCCCGCCGCGGGGCCGATGATATGACAGCCGAGGATTCGATCGGTCTGTTCGTCGGCGAGGATCTTGACGAAACCCTCACCTGCAAAGACCGCCTTGGCGCGCCCGTTCCCCATGAAGGAGAACTTGCCTACCTTGTAGGCCCGCCCCTGGTCCTTCAGGCTTTCCTCGGTCTCGCCGACGCTGGCGACCTCGGGGTGGGTGTAGATCACGCCGGGAATGACGCCGTAATTCACATGGCCATGCCTGCCCGCGAGCACCTCGGCCACGGCCATGCCCTCGTCTTCGGCCTTGTGGGCCAGCATCGGGCCGGGGGTCACGTCGCCGATGGCATGGATGCCCTTGATCGAGGTCTGCCAGTCGCGGTCCACGGCGATCTGCCCGCGCTCCGTCATCTTCAGCCCCAGCGAATCGAGGCCCAGCCCCTCGATGAAGGGGCGACGGCCCGTCGCCACCAGGACCACGTCGGCGTCGATCTGGTGGTCGCTGTCATCCTTGCGCAACCTGTAATTGACCTTGGCCTTGGTCTTGAGCGTTTCGACCGATTGGACCGCGGCGCCCATGACGAATTCAAGCCCTTGTTTCTTTAGAATTTTCTGAAAGCTCTTTTGCACCTCGCCATCCATGCCGGGGGTGATCGCGTCGAGATATTCCACCACCGTCACCTGTGTGCCGAGCCGGGCATAGACCGAGCCAAGCTCCAGCCCGATCACGCCGCCGCCAATTACCACCATGGTCCTGGGGATCTTCGGCAATTCGAGCGCGCCGGTGGAGGTGACGACGATTTTCTCATCCACTTCGACGCCGGGCAGGTCTGCGGGCTCGGAACCCGAGGCGATGACGATGTGCCGGGCCTCGTGGGTCTCGTCGCCGACCTTCACCCTGCCCGCGCCGGGGATCGTCGCCCAGCCCTTGATCCAGTCTATCTTGTTCTTCTTGAAAAGAAATTCGATGCCCTTGGTGTTCTGCCCGATCACCTCGTCCTTGTAGGCGAGCATCTGGTTCCAATCGACCGAGGGGGACTTGCCCTTGAGGCCCATCTTGTCGAAATTGTGTTCGGCCTCGTGGAGTTGGTGGGAGGCGTGCAGCAGCGCCTTGGAGGGGATGCAGCCAACATTGAGGCAGGTGCCGCCCAGCGTCTCGCGCCCCTCGACCACGGCGGTCTTGAGGCCCAGTTGGGCGCAGCGAATGGCGCAGACATAGCCGCCGGGGCCGGCGCCGATGATGATAACGTCATATGAAGCCATGGGTCGGGATCCTTTGGTTTGAGTGGCGTATGGGGGCGCTGCCCCCGTCGCGCAAGCGCGACTCCCCCGGGATATTTCCGGCAAGATGAAGCATCAGAAGAGCGCCGACAGAAGCATGAGCACGGTGGCGAGAAACCCCACGGCCCAGATGAGCGAGCGCCACGGGCGCAGGCCAAAGGCATAGGCGGGAATGTAGAGCACACGCGCGCCGAGATAGGTGAAGGCGCAGGCGGCGGTGAGGGGCGAGGTGATCTTCATAAAGGTGACCACGATCACGGCGATGGTAAAGAGGATGAGCCCATCGAAGTGATTGTCGAGTGCGCGGCCGAGGCGGGCGGTGCGCTCGGACATCTGTTTTGACGGCTCGCGGTCGCGGGCCGACATGGTGTAGCCGGGGCCAAGCTCAAAGTTGGCCGGGATGGCGTAAAGCAGGAATTGCACGGCTTGCAGGAGTGCCGCGAGGGTGAGGGCGGTGAGTTCGGGGGTCATGGCTCTTCTTTCGCGATCGAGAGGGTGCCCACCGGGGCTGATAGCTTGTAAACGGTGAAGCCTTGCGCTGTTAACCAGCGGCGTGCCTCGGTCGAATTAAAGCTCACCTTGCCGGTGGCAGCACGGTAGGCGTCCTTGACGCCCACCACCCAATGAACATCGCCCGGTTTCAGGCCCGTGTCTCCGGCCATCGGCTCACAAATCCATCAGCAACCGCCGGGGATCCTCCAGCGCCTCTTTCACGCGCACGAGGAACGTCACTGCGCCCTTGCCGTCGACGACGCGGTGATCGTAGCTGAGTGCGAGATACATCATCGGGCGCGCGACGATCTCGCCATTCACCACCATGGGCCGGTCCTGGATCTTGTGCATGCCCAGAATGCCCGATTGCGGCGGGTTCAGGATGGGCGAGGACATCAGCGAGCCATAGACACCGCCGTTCGAAATGGTGAATGATCCGCCTTGCATTTCGGCCATCGACAGTTTGCCGTCACGGGCCCGCAGGCCGAGTTCCGCGATCTTTTTCTCGATTTGGGCAAAACCCATCTGGTCGGCGTCGCGCACCACCGGCACCACCAGACCATTGGGCGTGCCAACGGCCACGCCCATGTGGACATAGTGTTTGTAGATCACGTCGCCGCCATCGATTTCGGCATTGACCTCTGGCACTTCTTTCAGCGCATGGGTGCAGGCCTTTACGAAGAAGGACATGAAGCCCATTTTCACGCCATGCTTTTTCTCGAACTGGTCCTTGTAGGTGTTGCGCAGTTCCATGATGCCGGACATGTCCACCTCGTTGTAGGTGGTCAACATCGCAGCCGTGTTTTGTGCATCCTTCAGACGGCGCGCGATGGTGGCGCGCAGGCGGGTCATCTTGACGCGTTCCTCGCGGCTGGCGTCATCGGCGCTGACCGGTCCACGCGGCACCGAGGCCGGGGCGGGTGCAGGGGTTGGCAAGGCCGCAGGGGCGGGGGCGGTGGTTGCCTTCGCCACGTCTTCCTTCATCACGCGGCCGTCACGGCCAGAGCCCTGAACCTGATCGCGTGACAGACCCGCCTCGGCCAAAGCCTTTTTCGCCGATGGCGCATCTTCCACATCTTTACGTTCGGTCACGGTTTCCGGGCCCGCACCGGGCGATTCCACGGCTTCGGCGGCTGCGGCTCGTGGTTCATCCTTGGCGGCGGCGGCGCCTTCGGAGATGATCCCAAGCCGGGCATTTGCCGCCACGGTCGCGCCCTCAGGGGCAAGGATTTCAGCCAGAATACCAGAAGCGGGGGCAGGAACCTCGACCGACACCTTGTCGGTTTCAAGCTCGCACAGCATTTCGTCCTGCTTCACAGCATCGCCGACCTTTTTGAACCAGGTCGAAACGGTGGCTTCGGATACCGATTCACCAAGGGCGGGAACCATTACGTCGGTCATGTTTGTCTTCCTCCACGCCGCATCGGGCGTTCTTGACAGGGGCGGGCGGGGCCGGTCGGCGGCCCCGCGGCGGTCAGAGTGTCAGCGCCTCGGATACAAGCGCTTCTTGTTCCATCTTGTGCCGGCTGGCGAGCCCCGTTGCGGGCGAAGCCGAGGCGGTGCGTCCGACATAGCGCGGGCGCGACTGGGTGGCGCCGATCTTGGTCAGGACCCATTCGATATTCGGTTCGACAAAGGTCCAGTATCCCTGGTTCTTCGGCTCTTCCTGACACCAGATGATTTCGGCGCCCTTGAACCGTTCCAGTTCCTTGGACAGCGATTGCACCGGGAACGGATAGAATTGTTCCAGCCGCAGCAGATAGATGTCGTCGGCGCCGCGCTTGTCGCGCTCGGCCAGCAGGTCGTAATAGACCTTGCCCGAGCACATCACGACCCGCTTGATCTGATCGTCTGATTTCAGCACCAGATCGGAATGGCCCTTTTGCGCATCGTCCCACAGCACGCGGTGGAACTGGCTTCCGGTGGTGAAGTCGGCCGCATCCGACACCGCCATCGGGTGACGCAGCAGCGATT
>DIUD01000048.1 GCA_002428225.1 Roseovarius sp. UBA6167
GGTCGGGGCCGGTGCGACCGGGGTCACATTCCCGGCCAAGACAGTGCGGGGCGATGATCGCCCATTGCGTGTCGGTCAATGTCATTCGGATCAAGGTCACCTCCCATTTGGTAACCTTGAATCACTCCGAAGCCGATTTGGGAATCCTTAAACGTCAACAGACCCTAGGACAACCTCACGATTCGATCAAGGAATTTCAAGGGTCCGTGAACGGCCCCCAATCGGCCCGACAGAGAGGTGGTCGCGGAAATTTGGACCAGAGTTCAAGGTGGATCACATGACGAAAGAGACGATCCGAAATGGCAGGGAAAAAGACGCATACGCCTGAGTTCAAGGTGAAGATCGCGCGAAGCGATCCGCGAGGAACCGACGCTTGCGCAATTGGTGACCCGCCAAAAGACCTCTGCATGACACTTATGAGACTTCGAGACGAGGGCAGCGCCTGCCTGGGCGGGCGCGCTGGCGGGGCGCAACCAAAAGCGCCTGCCGGGGGGCAGGCAGGCGCTGCCCGGCGCGGCCGCCGGGCGGGGAATATCGGCGATGGCGCACGTTATGCAGGGGTCTTGCAAGGGGATCTTTTTCTGCACCGTCGATCAGAGACCGACCCAACCTTCTACAACTGGAAGGCCAAGTATGGCGGCATGACCCGTGTCAGAGGTCAGGCGGCTGAAGTCACTGGAGGACGAGACCGCCAAGCTGAAGAAACTTCTGGCCGAGCAGATGCCGGATCTCGCCGCGATGAAGGATATGGTTTCAAAAAAGTGGCAGGGTCCGCGTTGAAGCGCGAAGCCGTTGCGTGGCGCAATTTCAGAAAAGGTTGACCGACTTTTTCGGGTCGAAATCACGACTGATCAATAACTTGCACCGTTTCCGCCGGTTCGGCAAAAAGCCGGAACGCTGCAGGCCCCCTGCCCCGGTATCAGGCGAATTTCGCCTGCCGCGCCGCGCGCAGCCGCGCGAAATCCTCGCCCGCGTGATAGCTCGACCGCGTGAGCGGCGTGGCCGAGACCATGAGAAACCCCTTGCCATAGGCCGCCTTTTCGTAGGCCGCGAACTCATCGGGATGAACGAAGCGCGCCACCGCGTGATGCTTGGGCGTCGGTTGAAGATATTGCCCGATGGTCAGGAAATCGACATCCGCCGCGCGCATGTCGTCCATCACCTGATGCACACCCTGCCGCTCTTCTCCGAGGCCCACCATGATCCCGGACTTGGTGAACATCGTCGGGTCGAGTTCCTTGACCCGCTGCAACAGGCGCAAGGAGTGGAAATAGCGCGCGCCAGGTCGGACGCTGGGATAAAGGCCCGGCACGGTTTCAAGGTTGTGATTGAACACGTCCGGCCTTGCCGCGACAACGGTTTCCAGCACACCCGGCTCACAATGCAGGAAATCCGGCGTCAGGATCTCGATGGTCGTTCCGGGCGCGCGGTGGCGGATGGCGCGGATGGTTTGTGCGAAATGCCCGGCCCCGCCATCGTCAAGATCGTCGCGGTCCACGCTTGTCACCACCACATGCTTCAGCCCCAGCCTGGCCACCGCATCGGCCACGCGCCCCGGCTCGAACGCATCGAGCGTCTGCGGCTTGCCGGTGGCCACGTTGCAGAAGGTGCAGCCGCGGGTGCAGATCTCGCCCATTATCATCATGGTGGCGTGCCCCTGCCCCCAGCATTCGCCCGCATTGGGGCAGCCCGCCTCCTCGCAGACCGTGACCAGCTTGTGCTCGCGGATGATCCGGCGGGTGTCGAAATAGCCCTTCGATGTCGGGGCCTTGACGCGGATCCAGTCGGGCTTTTTCGGCTGGGCATTGTCGGGGCGGTGCGCCTTTTCGGGATGGCGCCCACCGGGCTGTTTGAGATCGCGCACGGTATCTTCCCCGCAAAATGGATTGGTAACCTTTTCAGGATATAAGCGACAGCGGTGGCGAGTGCCAGTGAGGCGTTGCCGGATTTCCGGCATATGCCCTGGGTAAACGGTGCCACCGCCGTCACGGGTGCCCCGCTGTCGGGCGGAGCGCGGCATTCACGTCACGGGCCGTTTGCGTGGCGGTCCCGCCTGCGGCGTGCGAGGATGATCAGCCGATCATGTCGGCGCGCGCGCCCAGCCTTTCGTAATGGCGCTTGAGCCGGTGCAACGCGATGCGCAGCACGATCTTGGCCGAGCGCGCCGACCAGCCCATCTTTCGCTCTGCCGTCTCCAGCCCCTGAAGGTAGCAGCAACAGCGCAGCGCCACGTCTCCCAGGCCCGGCCCCAGGTCGCGCAGCGCCCCGATGAGACGCGCGCGCGCCGCCTCGGCCCCGTAGCCCGGTGCCTCGGGCACGGCCCCGCCCTCATCCACATGGGTCAGGAAATGATCCCAGTTCTGCGCCATGCGCGGCGCCATCTGTGCCAGCTCGAAATCCTCGCGCAGCCGTTCGCCCGCGCGCACCAGGTCGGCGCCGAGAAACGGTGTGCCGTCCTTGTCGCGTCGCCGCGCCAGCGCCGCAAGCGGCGTGTCGCTCGGGGCGACGCGCGACGGGCGCGGCGCCGCGCCGTCGGCGGCCAGGATCACGGCAGGTTCGCGCAAGCCGGTGGCGGCATTCTCCTCCTCGGCCATAAGCTCGCCAAGCGCCGCGCGCCCCCGTGCCGTGACGTGATAGCGCGAGATGCGCCCCGGCGTGTCGCAGATGATCCACGCCTTCAGCGCCAGCGCCTCGGCCACGTCACGATCCACCACGGCGGTGCGCGTGGTGCCGCCTTCGGTCTCGCGCACCACCACGGCCCTGTCCATCTCGGTGGCCACCGCCAGCACCGCGCCACGCTCGCACAGCCGCCGCAACACGCGCTGCGCCTCCTGCCTCAGCCGCAGTTCGCTCAATGTGGTCCCGGTGCCGTTCCGAGAGATCGTGTTGCCGTTCATGTGGCGCTCCTTGGTTGGAGAACCGGTGCTCTTTGCGGTGCTGACCAGACCACCCAGCCGCCTTAGCGCCTCATCCACGAGCAGATCGTCGCGGCGAGTTTCGCAGGTGCGGATCTGGCGCAGAACGGTCGAGGCGTGCCTTCCCGAATGCCGTGCAAGATCGCGGATCGTGGCTCCGCTTTCGGTATGCGCCAGATAATTGCGGGCCGCCTCGGGCACCCAGGACGGCACCTTGGGTAGGGTCTGCTTCGTGATAAGCTGCTGTCGCATCGCAAGTCCCCAGAGTTCGGCCGTTTTAGGCAAGTCGCGCGCCCGCCAGGTTATCCACAAGACTGTCCACATGGCGCTCGCAACTTAAACGTGCAAAGATTACCGGTTCGTTAACTGTTTCCGGAAATCAACCTTTGTTTATGAAAGGTAAACAAAATCATCCCCCGACGCGCGCCGAAAAAGGGCTTTTCGCAACAGCACACATGGCCGTGCAAGGCTCAGCCGAACGACCGCATAAGGAGATGAGACATGCCGGACATTCATGACCTTCTTGGCCACCTGCGCCGCCCGGCCCTGCTCGTGCGCGCCGCGCGCATCGGGGCGCAGGACTATGACCGCGACCGTGATCTCGCGCGCCTCATCGGCTCCGTTCCGCAGCCCGGCACGACGACCGCGCTTGCGCGGCTCATCGAGATCGAGGCGGACAGGGAAGATGCGCGACGGGCGCGCGCCGCAGGCTATCGCGCGGCGCGCCATGTGGCGGTGTTGAGCGCCATCATGGGCGAGGCGCAGCATCTGGCCGCCCCGCCTCCGCCAGGGACGCCGGGCATTTCCGCCTTGCGCCTGGTGACATAGGAGGCGGGCGCCTTGCCCGTCACCGAACGCATCGGCCGGGATGCGGCGTCGGGCAGGTCAGCCGCGCCGATTGCGGTCGGGCCTCCGGCGGGCCGGGCCGCGTCAGACCCCGAGGCAGTGGCGCAGGATCGCCTTTTGCGCGTGAAGCCGGTTTTCCGCCTCGTCGAAGACGACCGAGGACGACCCGTCCATCACCTCCGAAGTCACTTCCTCGCCGCGATGCGCCGGCAGGCAGTGCATGAAAAGCGCATCGGGTTTCGCCGCCGCCATCAGCCGCGCATCCACCTGGTAGGGTCGCAGCATGTTGTGGCGGCGTTCCTTGGTGGACTGGCTGTCATGCATCGACACCCAGGTGTCGGTCACGACCAGATCGGCCCCCTCGACCGCCTTCAGCGGGTCGCGCTCGATGGTGATGGCGCGGCCCGCCTTGCGCGCCAGCCCGATGAATTCCGCCTCGGGGTCGAGCTGCACCGGCCCGGTGAACGTCAGATCGAAGCCGAATTGCGCAGCCGCGTGCAGGAAGGACGCGCAGACATTGTTGCCATCGCCCGACCACACCACCTTGCGCCCCGCGATCGGCCCGCGATGTTCCTCATAGGTCATCACATCGGCCATGATCTGACAGGGATGGGTGCGATCGGTCAGCCCGTTGATCACCGGCACATCGGCGTGTTCGGCCATTTCCAGCAGCACGGATTCGTCAAAGGTCCGGATCATGATGAGATCGACATAGCGCGACAGCACCCGTGCGGTATCGGCGATGGTCTCGCCATGGCCAAGCTGCATGTCGGCGCCCGAAAGAACCATGGTCTGCCCGCCCATCTGCCGCACCCCGACATCGAAGGAGACGCGCGTGCGCGTCGAGGGCTTCTCGAAGATCAGCGCGACCATGCGGCCCGCGAGCGGCTGCACATCGTCGGGAGCGCCGCGCGGGCTGCCCTGTCGCGCCTTCTTCATGGCGCGGGCACACTCGATGATCGCGCGCAGATCGGCGGCGGGGGTTTTGTGGATGTCGAGAAAATGGGTCATGATACGTTTCGCTTTTGTCCCCGGGGGGTCAGTGGGCGCCAGCCCCCGCACCCCCCGGACTATTTGTGGAACGGTGAATTCAGGCGGATTCGAGCGCGCCCGCGGCCGCGTCGAGCCGGTTGAGCGCCTCGGCGATCTCGTCGTCGGCGATGTTGAGCGCAGGCAGCAGGCGGAGCACGTTCTCGGCCGCCGGCACCGTGACGACAAGCGCGTCATAGCCCGCCTGCACCACATCGGCATTGGGCACCCGGCATTTGAGGCCAAGCATCAGCCCCGTGCCGCGCACCTCCTCGAAGACCGAGGGATGCGCGGCCACCAGACCTTCGAGGCGCTGTCGCAAGAGCGCCGCCTTGCGGTTGACCTCGGCCAGAAAGTCCGCGTCCGCCACATGCGCCATCACCGCGCAGCCCACGGCACAGGCCAGCGGGTTGCCGCCATAGGTAGAGCCATGCGTGCCCGCGCCCATGGCCGCCGCTGCGCGCTCGGTGGCCAGCACCGCGCCCAGCGGAAAGCCGCCGCCGATGCCCTTGGCGACCATCATGATATCGGGGGTGATGCCCGCCCATTCATGGGCAAAGAGCCGCCCCGTGCGCCCCATCCCGCATTGCACCTCGTCGAGGATCAAAAGCATCCCGTGCTCGTCGCACAGCGCGCGCAGGCCCTTGAGGCACTGATCGGGCAGCACGCGGATGCCCCCCTCGCCCTGCACCGGCTCGATCAGGATCGCGCCCACACTCTCGTCGATCGCGGCGTGGAGCGCGTCGTGATCGCCCCAGGGCACATGTCGAAAACCCGGCAGGAGGGGGCCAAACCCCTTGGTCATCTTCTCGGATCCGGCGGCGGCGATGGCCGCCGAAGAGCGGCCGTGGAACGCGCCCTCGAAGGTGATGATCGTGGTGCGCTCCGGCTGGCCCGCGTCATGGAAATGCTTGCGCGCCATCTTGACCGCCAGTTCGCAGGCCTCCGTGCCGGAATTGGTGAAGAACACCGTATCGGCAAAGGTCGCCGCCACCAGCCGGTCGGCCAGTTCCTGCTGCGCAGGGATATGGTAGAGGTTCGAGGTATGCCAGAGCCGGCCCGCCTGCTCGGTCAGCGCCGCCACCAGATCGGGATGGGCGTGGCCGAGCGCATTGACCGCGATGCCCGCGCCCAGATCGAGAAAGCGTCGCCCGTCCGCCTCGATGAGCCAGCTGCCCTCGCCCTTGACGAAAGAGAGCGGCGCGCGGTTGTAGGTGGGAAGGATCGACGGGATCATGGCATGGTCCTTTTGCGCAGTGGACTTCCTGAGTGCCGCATGGGCGGGGGCAAGTCAACGATCAGGGAGAAGATCAGGGAGGAGTAGCGCCAACGGCACCGGGGATCACGGGCAGGCAGCGCCGTCAGGCGCGGATGCGTCGGCGTCGGGTCTCGGCATATGTGGTGCGCGCGATCATGGCTGCGCTTTAGCCCGGCGCGGGGCAGAAGGAAAGCGCAAATGCGCTTGCGGTGGTGGCGGCGACAGGGGGCCGCCGCCCGGCGCAAGACCGGCTTGCCGGGGCCTGCGAAAGATGCCGGACACCTACCATCGCCCCGAGACCGCCCGCCAGAGGAGGGTTGCGCCGCTGATTGCCGGCGCGGGATCGAGCCTGCCCGCGGTCACGGCCCCCGGATCGCGCGTGGCACGGGCAAGCACCGCGCCCGCCTCCCAGAGCGGCAGCAGCGCGGGGCGCGCGGGGCGCGATACCTCCGCCCGCCTTGCCCGCGCCGCGCGCAGATACCCCAGCCCGGCCTGCGCCAGCTCTCGCACCGCCCGCGGTCGCCCATCGGGCAGGGGCGCGCGCCCGGCGGCCTCGAGCGCCGGGATCGCCCGCAGCCAGTTTGCCAGCCCCAGCGCCAGCCCCGCAGGCCGCAAGGCCCCCTCGCCCGCCGGCCCCAGCACCCGCGCCGCCACCCGCATGAGATTGCCCGACGTGGCGTCGAGATAGGCCCAGAGGGCGGCCTCATCGTCAAAGGGCGCGCGCAGGGTGTCGGCGCGGCGTGCCTCGATCAGCGCATCGAGCAGGCGCGCGCCCGTCGCATCCAGAACCCGCGCCAGCGGCACCGCCACCTCGTGACGGCGCACCGGGCCGCCGCCTGCGATCTCGGCCAGCACGTCACGCCACCATTGCAGGCGCATCTCGGCGATCATCGGCTCGCGCGTCACCCAGGGCGCGCGCGCCACCTCGATGTTGAAGGCGTAGATCGGGAACAGCCGCGCGCGCGCCGCCACCGGCCCGGCCATGGTGGCGCGAAACCGCGCCGGATCGGCGCGGCGGACCAGATCGGCGCAGGCGCGCGTGTCGGCATCAAGCACGCAGGAGTTTCCAGTTGATCGCATCCAGCAGCGCCTCGAAGCTCGCATCCACGATGTTCGGGCTGACCCCCACCGTGGACCAGCGCCGCCCCTGCCCGTCCTCGCTGTCGATGATGACGCGGGTCGCGGCCTCGGTGCCGCCCTGGGTGATGCGCACCTTGAAATCCACCAGCCGCATATCGGCGATCTGATCCTGGTAGCGGCCCAGGTCCTTGGCCAGCGCCTTGGCCAGCGCATTGACCGGCCCCCGGTCGCAGCCCTCGGCATCCATCGATTCGCTGACCGACAGCTTCTTCTCGCCATCGACCTTGACCACGACGACCGCCTCCGACAGGCTCACCGTGCGGTCATACTTGTTCTTGCGCCGCTCCACCGTGACCTTGTAGCGCTTGACCTCGAAGAATTGCGGCATCTGGCCCAGTTCCTTGCGCGCGAGGATCTCGAAACTGGCCTGCGCGCTGTCATAGGTATAGCCCTGATCCTCGCGCTCCTTGATTACGTCGAGCAGCCGCGCGAGCGCCGGATCGCCGGGGCTGACCACGATCCCCGCCTCCGCGAGCCGCTGGCGCAGGTTGGATTGCCCGGCCTGGTTGGACATCGGAATGATGCGCTGATTACCGACGCGCGCGGGGTCGATATGCTCGTATGTGCTGGGATCCTTGAGGATCGCGCTTGCATGAAGCCCGGCCTTGTGGGCGAATGCCGAGGCCCCGACATAGGGCGCCTGCCGCAGCGGCACGCGGTTGAGGATCTCGTCAAGCTGGCGGCTGATCGCGGTCAGGCCGCGCAGGCCGTCGAGCGTCACCCCGGTCTCGAACCGGTCGGCATATGGCGCCTTGAGCAGCAGCGTCGGGATGAGCGTGGTCAGGTTGGCATTGCCGCAGCGCTCGCCAAGGCCGTTCAGCGT
>DIUD01000032.1 GCA_002428225.1 Roseovarius sp. UBA6167
TGTCGTTCTTCTTTGCCATCGGCATGAATTTCTTCATGGAAGCCGCCAAGCTGCGCGCCGCGCGCCTGTTGTGGCACCGGATCATGACCGAGTTTGGCGCGACGGACGAGAAATCCAAGATGCTGCGCACCCATTGCCAGACCAGCGGCGTCAGCCTTCAGGAACAGGACCCCTATAACAACGTGGTGCGCACCGCCTATGAGGCGATGAGCGCGGTTCTGGGCGGCACGCAGTCGCTCCATACCAACGCGCTTGACGAGGCGATTGCGCTGCCGACGGATTTCAGCGCGCGGATCGCGCGCAACACGCAGCTGATCCTGCAGGAAGAGACCGGCGTGACCCGCGTGGTCGATCCGCTGGCCGGCTCCTACTATGTCGAGAAGCTGACTCACGATCTGGCCGAAAAGGCGTGGGAATTGATCGCGGAGGTCGAGGAGATGGGCGGCATGACCAAGGCCGTCGAGAGCGGAATGCCCAAGCTGCGCATCGAGGAGACGGCGGCGATACGGCAGGCGATGATCGACCGGGGCGAGGAAGTGATCGTCGGGGTCAACAGGTATCGCAAGGACCGCGAAGACCCGATCGACATTCTCGATGTCGATAACGTCAAGGTGCGCGACAGCCAGATCAAGGCGCTGGAGCGCATCCGCGCAAGCCGCGATCAGGCGGCCTGCGATGCAGCATTGGACGAGCTCACGCGGCGCGCGCGCGAGGGCGGCAATCTTCTGGAGGCGGCGGTCGAGGCCGCGCGCGCGCGGGCTACGGTGGGAGAGATCAGCATGGCACTGGAAAAGGAATTCGGACGCCACCGCGCCGAGGTGCGCACGCTCGCGGGCGTTTATGGCGCGGCCTATGAGGGCGACGAAGGCTTTGCCGCGATCCAGAAGGATGTTGAAAAATTCGCCGAGGAAGAGGGTCGCCGCCCCCGGATGCTGGTCGTCAAGATGGGGCAGGACGGGCATGATCGCGGTGCCAAGGTGATCGCCACGGCATTCGCCGATATCGGCTTTGACGTCGATGTGGGGCCGCTCTTTCAGACGCCCGAGGAGGCGGCGCAGGATGCCATCGACAACGATGTGCATGTGGTGGGCATCTCGTCACAGGCGGCGGGGCACAAGACGCTCGCGCCCAAGCTCATCGCCGCGCTGGCCGAGCGGGGCGCGGGCGATATCCTCGTGATCTGCGGCGGGGTGATCCCGCAACAGGACTACGATTTTCTCAAGAAAGCGGGGGTCAAGGCGATATTCGGCCCCGGTACCAACATCCCCGAGGCGGCGCGCGACATTCTCGCGCTCATCCGTGCGGCGCGGGGCTAGGGGGCCGGCGGAGGGGCCTGTTCCTTGCGCTCTGCGAGGCTGTCGCGGACCCCGACCATGACGGGGACCTCGCTGCCGAGGCGCGTCTATGTGGGCATTGGGCGCGGGTTTCGGCCCCCGAGACCCGTCCGCCCTCGGCGTTCTCGCCGATCTCTTGCGCCGCCGGTTGGTGGCACATGATTGGCGCACGAAAGGAGACCGAATTCGAATGGCGGGTGGCCGGGAAAAAGGGCAGTCGGCTTGATTTTGGAACAAAAATAGAACATGCTCGTTGCCGCCATGCCCGTCCGTCGTATCCTGTCCATCTGGTTTCCCCGGCTTGGGGCCGAGCGCCTCATGCGGCGGCGGGGCATTTGCGGCCCGTTCGCGGTGGTGGCCGAGACGGAACAGCGTCAGGTGCTCGTGTCGCTCTCGCCCGAGGCCGAGGCGGTGGGGCTTTACCCCGGCCAGCCGCTGCGCGAGGCGCAGGCGCTCTGCCCCGATCTGGCCACCGCGCCGCAGCACCCCGCCGCCGAGGCGGCGTTTCTGCGCGCGCTGGCGCGCTGGGCGAACCGGTTCTCGCCGCTGGTGGCCTGCGAGGGAGCGGCGGGGCTGATGCTCGACATCAGCGGCTGCGCGCATCTTTTCGGCGGCGAGGCGGCGCTTGCCGGGGCGGTGATCGCCGAGGCCGCGGCGTCTGGCCTCTCGGTGCGTTGCGCCATCGCCGACACGCCCGGTGCGGCCTGGGCGCTGGCGCGTTTCGCGGCGGGGGGCGGCGTGGTGCGGCGTTCGGGCGACGCGATCGAGCAGGAGGCCCGCGCCACCCGCGCCCGGGCGGCGAAACGCGGGGCAAGACATCAGGCCCCGCCACCCGCGCATCCGGTGACCATCGCGCCGCCGGGGCAGGTGCATGGCGCGCTCTCTCCTCTGCCGGTCGCAGCGCTGCGCCTGCCCGAGGGCATGGCCGATGATCTGGCGCGGCTCGGGCTGCGGCGGATCGGCGATCTGGCGGGGCAGCCGCGCGCGGCACTCGGGCGGCGCTTTGGTCCGGTGCTGATGCGGCGGCTCGATCAGGCGCTCGGGCAGGTGCCCGAGCCGCTCTCGCCCGTCGCCGCCACGGCCCCGCTTGCCGTGCGGCTGAGCCTGCCCGAGCCGATCGGCCATCTCGACGATCTGCGCGCGGGCGCGGCGCGGCTGCTGGCGCGGCTCTGCGACCGGCTGCACGCGCGCGGGATCGGGGCGCGCGCGCTCCGGCTTGAGGCGTTTCGCGCCGATGGCGGGGTCTCGGTGCTCGATCTGCGGTTGGCGCGCCCGATGCGCGATGCGGGCGCCATGCTGGCGCTTCTGGCGATGCGGCTGGAGCGGATCGAGGCGGGGTTCGGCATCGACATGCTGCGGCTCGACGTGCCAGAGACCGAGCCGGTGCGCCCCGAGCAACTGAGCGGCCCCGAGGGCATGGCGTGTGACGGGCTGGCCGATCTCATCACCCGGCTGGGCGCGCGCATCGGGCTCGAGGCGATCACCCGTCCCCACCCCGCCGAGAGCCGCATTCCGGGGAAGACCGCGCTCACCCTTGCCGCCGCCTGGTCCGCGCCCGCGCCGGCCCCCTGGCCCGTGGCCGAGGCGCCGCGCCCGCTTCTGCTCTGGCCGCCCGAGGTGGTCACGCCGCGCGCGGGCGGGCGGCCCTGCGGCGC
Source organism: Roseovarius sp. UBA6167 (assembly GCA_002428225.1). Classification (GTDB taxonomy): domain Bacteria; phylum Pseudomonadota; class Alphaproteobacteria; order Rhodobacterales; family Rhodobacteraceae; genus Roseovarius. Next base: position 2,990 of record DIUD01000032.1, read on the forward strand.
GTTCCGCTGGCGTGGGCGCGATCATGCGGTGGCCGAGGCGCAAGGCCCCGAGCGCATCGCGCCGGAATGGTGGCTGGACGATCCCGAATGGCGCACCGGCCTGCGCGATTACTGGCAGGTGCTGACCACGCGGGGCGAGCGGCTGTGGCTCTATCAGGCGCATGGCGCGGCGCTCTCGGGCGGCTGGTTCTGCCACGGGCGCTTTGCCTGAGGGGCGAGGTGCCGCGAATCCTCTTGATCTGGCGTGCGTTTGGCGCAACTCTTGGTCCATGAACGCGCAACCGCCAATCCCGATCACGCCACGTCAGGGGAACACGCAGGTCGCCTTTCAACGCGACGAGCTGAGCGCGATACTGTCGCTTTACGGGCGCATGGTCGCGGCGGGCGAGTGGCGCGATTACGCCATTTCCTGCCTGCGCGAGGTGGCGGTGTTCTCGATCTTTCGCCGCACCGCCGAACATCCGCTTTACCGTATCGAGAAGCGGCCTCGCCTGCGCGAGAGGCAGGGGCAATATGCGGTGATCGGCATGGACGGGCGGATATTGAAGCGCGGGCACGATCTGCGCGCGGTGCTGCGCGTGCTCGATCGCAAGCTTATTCGCCCAGTCGAGTGAAAATCCGCCTGCGCGTCGTGACCGGCCCGCCGCCCTGGGCCGCGATCCGGGCGATGGCCTCGGGGGTCGGTTCACGGGCCACGGCCATGTGATGCGCGTTGGCGTGAAGAAGGGTGTCGGGCGCCGCGACCCAGGCCACATGCCCGCGCCAGAACAGCAAGTCGCCGCGCTCCAGCGGGGCGTCCGCGGGCAGCGGCTGGCCGAGCGCGGCCTCCTGCGGGCCGCTGTCGCCGGGGCAGGGGATGGCGCAGGCCAGAAGCGCGATCTGCACCAGCCCCGAACAGTCGATCCCGAACGCGGAGTTTCCACCCCAGAGATAGGGCGTGCCGATGAGGCGCTCGGCGACGGTGACGGGGTCGGTCTCGGGCGGCGCATCGAGGGGCGCGAGATGGGCGAGGGGGACAAAGCCCTGCGGCGTCTCGGCAAAGGGGCCGGCGGTGTCGCGCACCTCCAGCCGGGCGTTGAGGCTGAGCATCAACCGCTCGCGCGTTTTGATGTCCGGCGCGGGGTAGAGATGGGTGGCACGGCTGCGCACCCGGTGGGTGACGCGGCCCGTGGTCAGGGCGGCCTCGGGCACGAAACCGGGATAGCCGTCGCGCGCGGCGCGGACCCTGATCCAGCCGGGGGGAGATCCTCGGGTCAGGCCCGAGGATGACGGCGACAGGATTTCGACCGCCTCGCCCATGAGCAACTGCCGCTCGCGCGGACCCTCGGGGGTGCGGCACAGATCGACAAGCGGCCATGCGATGAGGCGGGTTTCGCTCACAGGGCGAGCACCTCGGGCAGCGTGGCGAGCAGCGCGCGCGCGCCCATGCCCACCCCGCCCCTGGGGCGCGCGGGTGCCGCCACGGGCTGCCAGGCGTAGATGTCGAAATGCGCGTAAGGCAGGCCACCGGCAAAGCGGCGCAGGAACAGCGCGGCGGTGATCGAGCCCGCCATGCCGCCCGAGGGCGCGTTGTCCAGATCGGCGATCCCCGGCTCGATCATCGCCTCGTAGGGGGTATGGAAGGGCATCCGCCAGACCGGATCGGCGACGCGGGCGGCGGCGGCCTCGAGCGCCTGCGCAAGCCCCGCCTCGTCGGTGTAATAGGGCGCGAGATCGGGTCCGAGCGCCACCCGCGCTGCCCCCGTGAGCGTGGCCATGGAGATCATGAGATCGGGCGTCCCCTCGGCGCCCAGGCTGAGGGCATCGGCCAGCACCAGCCGCCCCTCGGCATCGGTATTGTTGATCTCGACCGTCAGGCCATTGCGCGCGGTCAGGATGTCGCCGGGGCGGAACGCGCCCGCGCTTACCGCGTTCTCGACCGCCGGGATCAGCACGCGCAGGCGGATCTTCAGCCCGAGCGCCATGACCATATGCGCCAGCCCCAGCACGGTGGCCGCGCCCCCCATGTCCTTTTTCATCAGCCCCATGCTGCTGGCGGGCTTGAGGTTGAGCCCGCCGGTGTCGAAACACACGCCCTTGCCGACAAGGGTCAGCGCGGGGCCCGCCTCGCCCCAGGTCATGTCGATGAGGCGGGGCGCTTGCGCCGCGGCGCGCCCGACGGCGTGGATCAGCGGCAGGTTCCGCGCCAGCAGATCCTCGCCGGTGGTGACCGTGAGCGAAGCGCCGTGCTCCGTGGCGAGCGCGCGGCAAGCGGCCTCGAGCGCCTCGGGGCCCATGTCATTGGCGGGCGTGTTGACCAGATCGCGGGTCAGGCATTCGCCCGCGGCGATGATCTCGAGCCGGGCGGCGTCGATCCCTTCGGGGGCGATGAGACGCGCCCTGGCGGGGCTTTGCGCGCGGTAGCGGTCAAAGGCGTAGTGCGAGAGCAGCCAGCCGAGCGCCTCGGTCTCGGCCTGCGCGGCGGGCAGCCCCTCCAGCCGGTAGGTGCCTTCGGGCAGCGCGCTCGCGGCTTCGGCAAGGTGAAAGCGGCCGCGCGCGCGGCTCGTTTCGGTGCCGTAGCCCGCGACGGCCAGTGCGATCGCGCCCGCCTCGTCGGGCACCGGCGCGACCTTGCCGAGCGTGGCGGCAAAGCCCGTGGCGCGCAGCCAGCCTGCGACGCGCGGCGGTTGCGCGTCGAGCCAGCCGTCGAGCGCGCCCTCCTCCACCACGTGCAGCGGGATGGCAGGCGTGCCGGGGGCGGCGAAGGTGAAGGCTGGGCGCATGGCGGGTCTCCTTGGGGTCTGGCCCGAGACTAACCGAGATTGCGCCGCCTGCAAGGCTCAGATCGGGCCCTCGGCCATGTCCCAGATCTCGCAGAGCGAGCGGTCGGCGATCCGCAGAAGCCGCGCGAAAGTGGCGGCAAGCGCCGTGCCGTCGCCCATGTCGATGCAGCCCGTCACATCGCCCGCCACCCGCGCGAGCAGCGACATGCCCACCTGATCGGCCATGGCGATCAGGCTGCGGCAACCCTTGCGCATCGCGGCGAATCGCGCGGCGCGATAATCGCGCTCGGCCTGCGCGAGCCGCGCGGCGATCTCTTCCAGCGCGCGGCAGACGACATCCTCGGCCCCCCGTTCGCCCAGTTGTTGGTAAAGTGTTTCCAGCCGGTCGGCATCCAGCCGGACCCGCTCCTGCTGTTGCAGCGAAGTCACATGTTCCAAGGTGTCACCCGTCCCATTATTCCTGCACCCCCACGGCACGCCCCATCATGGCGCGATCGAGGTTCCCAAATCGTTGAGGGCCTCGGGAAATATCTCTCGAAATTGGCTCAAATAGGGATTAAGCCACCCGTGGTCTTGAGTGAGGAGACGAGGATGGAATACGCACGCCCTTTGCCCACCTATCTGGTGCATCGTTATCACGGCTGGAAGGCGACCGGCTATGCCGAGAACCAGGCGTGGTATCGCCATCTCGCCGAGCAGGGTCAGCACCCGCGCGCCATGGTGATCTCGTGCTGCGACAGTCGTGTGCATGTCACCTCGATCTTCGGGGCCGATCAGGGCGAATTCTTCATCCATCGCAACATTGCCAACCTCGTGCCGCCTTATGAAACCGATGGCGGCCAGCACGGCACCTCGGCTGCGGTCGAGTTCGCGGTGACGGCGCTGAAGGTGGCGCATGTGATCGTCATCGGCCATTCTGCCTGCGGGGGCGCGCAGGGCTGCCAGAAGATGTGTGCGGGCGAGGCCCCCGAACTTGAGGAAAAGACGAGTTTCGTGGGCCGCTGGCTGGAAATCCTGCGCCCGGGTTACGAGCGCGTGAAGGATGTGGCCGAAGAGGCGGCGCAGCTTCGGGCGCTGGAAAAGCAGACGGTCGTCGTCTCGCTTGAAAATCTGATGAGCTTTCCCTTCGTGGCCGAGCGGGTCGGCGCCGGGACGCTTTCGCTGCATGGCCTCTGGCACGATATCGGCTCGGGATCGCTTGAGCAGTATGATGTGGGGCAGGGCGGCTTCGTGCCGATCTGAGCCGGCAAATAATCGCATTGCCGAACGGGAGCGCCGCCTTGCGGGTGGCCAGCGGGATCGGGGTTTGCGGGCAGGCTGACGCTCAGCTCACGCGCCAGTGGAGCGCAAAGCCGGGATCGAAGACCGTTACCGGGCCGTCGCCGGTTTCGATCCTGGCGGGATACGTGACGGGCGCGGCGTCCCTGGTGAGGGTGAGCGTGGTGTCGTTCGGCGCGAGGCCATGGAAGGCGGGGCCGTGCAGCGAAGTAAAGCCCTCAAGCCGGTCGAGGGTGTCCTCTTCCTCGAACACGTGGGCGAGGATCGAGAGCGTGTTGGGCGCCGTGAAGCAGCCCGCGCAGCCGCAGGCGCTTTGCTTGTTGGGGTCGGTATGGGGGGCGCTGTCGGTGCCGAGAAAGAAGCGCGGGTCGCCGGAGGTGGCGGCAGCGCGCAGGGCAAGGCGGTGTTCCTCGCGCTTGGCCACGGGCAGGCAGTAGTAATGCGGCCGGATGCCGCCGGCGAGGATGTGGTTGCGGTTGATTACCAGGTGATGCGTGGTGATCGTGGCGGCCAGGTCGCGCGCCTGCGCGGTGACATAGGCCACGGCATCGGAGGTGGTGACATGCTCCATCACCACGCGCAGCCCCGGGGTCGCGCGGCGCAGGGGGTCGAGCACGCGGTCGATGAACACGGCCTCGCGGTCGAAGATGTCAACCTCGGGGTCGGTTACCTCGCCATGCACACAAAGCGGCAGGCCGATCCCGGCCATACATTCGAGGACCGGCCGCACCTTGTCGAAATCGCGCACACCCGAGGCGGAATTGGTGGTCGCGCCCGCCGGGTAGAGCTTGACCGCCGCGATGAGGCCGCTTGCATGGGCGGCGGCCACGTCCTGCGGATCGGTGTCTTCGGTGAGGTAGAGCGTCATCAGCGGCGTGAAGCCCGCGCCCTCGGGCAGGGCGGCCAGGATACGGTCACGATAGGCGCGGGCATCCGCGCCGGTCACCACCGGCGGCACGAGGTTGGGCATGACGATGGCGCGGGCGAAGTGGCGCGCGCTATGGGGCAGAACGGCGGCCAGCATCGCACCATCGCGCAGGTGCAGGTGCCAGTCGTCGGGGCGGCGGATGGTCAGGCTCTCGGTCATGGCCAAGGCGCATACACAATCGCGCCCGCCTGCGCCAGTGCCGGCGGTCTCTTGCCGTCCCTTGCCGTGCCGCGCGCGCCCCTTGTCCGGGGCCGGGGCTGCATGCCGGCAATGACCGGGAGGTTCTCGGCGCGCGTCCTTGACGGCGCCGTGCCGGACATGCACTCCTGAGCGGCGTGAGGCAGACGGAGGTCAGTCAGGTGGAGATCCCGCAATCGATCGGCGCGGTGCAGGACATGCTCGGCGCGCAGGGCTATGTGTGCGACCGCGCGCTTGGCACCGTGGCCTACCTGGCGCTGACGCTGGGGCGCCCGCTTTTCCTCGAGGGCGAGGCGGGCACCGGCAAGACCGAGATCGCCAAGGCGCTCAGCCTTGCCCTTGGCCGCCGCCTGATCCGGCTGCAATGCTATGAGGGGCTCGACGCGGCGACCGCCGTTTACGAGTGGAATTTCGCCGAGCAGATGATCGCGATTCGCACCGCCGAGGCCGCGGGCGGGGTGGATCGCACCCATCTCAAGGACGAGCTTTTCACCGAGGAGTTCCTGATCGAGCGCCCGCTCTTGCAGGCCATGCGCCCGCAGCCGGGCGGCGCGCCGGTGCTGCTTATCGACGAGATTGACCGCACCGACGAGCCGTTCGAGGCCTTCCTGCTGGAGGCGCTCGGCGACTACCAGGTGACCATCCCCGAGCTGGGCACGATCCGCGCGCCTGAGCCGCCCATCGTGATCCTGACGTCGAACCGCACCCGCGAGGTGCACGACGCGCTCAAGCGGCGCTGTCTCTATCACTGGGTGGATTACCCCGACTTTGAGCGCGAAATCGCGATCTTGCGCGCGCGCGCGCCGGAAGCCTCCGAGCGCCTCAGCCGCGAGGTGGTGGCCTTTGTCCAGCGCCTGCGCACCGAGGATCTGTTCAAGAAACCGGGCGTGGCCGAGACGATCGACTGGGCCAAATGCCTGCTGGCGCTCGATGTCATCAGCCTCAGCCCGGAGGTGATCGCCGACACGCTGGGCGCGGTGCTCAAGTATCAGGACGACATCGCGCGGCTTCAGGGATCCGAGGCCAGGCGGCTTCTGGAAGAGGCACGCGCGGAGCTTGGCCCGGCGTGAGCGCCGCCGCCACCGCCGCCGCGCGGTGGGGTTAAGAAGTCTTAAACCTTTCAACGTCTGATGCCCTTCACGCGCCGAGGTGAAGGAGCAAGCAATGATACTGGATTTCTTCCGGCAAGGAGGGGCGGCGGCGGCAGAGCCGCCCGAGGCGAAGGCAAGTGCCGCAGGCCGGGTGGTCGCCTGGGGGATGCAGGGCCGCGCGGCCTGGGGGCCGCGCGATACGGCTGGTCTCATGCGCACGGGGTTCGCGGGCAATCCGGTGGGGTTCCGCTGCGTCAAGATGATCGCCGAGGCGGCGGCGGCGCTGCCGCTGGTGCTGCACGATTGCGAGCGGCGTTTTGCTGCCCATCCGGTGCTTGATCTGGTGAAGGCCCCGAACCCGGCACAGGGGCGGGCGGAGCTGTTCGAGGCACTTTACGGCCAGCTTCTGCTGAGCGGCAATGCCTATGTCGAGGCGGTGGGGACCGGCGCGGGCGTGCCGCTGGAGCTGCATGTGCTGCGCTCTGACCGGATGAGCGTGGTGCCGGGACCCGATGGTTGGCCGGTGGGCTATGAATATCAGGTGGGCGCGCGCAAGCACCGGTTCCATCTGGGCGAGGGTGCGCCCTGCATCTGTCACATCAAGAGCTTTCACCCGCAGGACGACCATTACGGGCTGTCGCCGCTGCAACCCGCGGCGCAGGCCATTGATGTGCACAACGCGGCAAGCCGGTGGTCCAAGGCGCTTTTGGACAATGCGGCGCGGCCCTCGGGGGCGATTGTCTATAAAGGCGCCGAGGGTCAGGGGAACCTGACCGAGGATCAATACACCCGGCTGGTGGGCGAGATGGAGGCCCACCACCAGGGTGCGCGCAATGCCGGGCGTCCGATGCTCCTGGAGGGCGGTCTCGACTGGAAGCCGATGGGGTTCTCGCCTTCGGACATGGAATTCCAGAAGACCAAGGAGGCGGCGGCGCGCGAGATCGCGCTGGCCTTTGGCGTGCCGCCGATGCTGCTGGGGATTCCCGGCGACGCGACTTTTGCCAATTACCAGGAGGCGAACCGGGCGTTTTACCGCCTGACGGTGCTGCCGCTGGCGGCGCGCGTGACTGCGGCGGTGGCGGCATGGCTGGCGGCGTTTTCCGGCGAGGCGCTGGATCTTGCGCCGGACCTGGACCGGGTGCCGGCGCTGGCCGCGGAGCGCGATGCGCAATGGGCGCGCGTGGCCGGGGCGGATTTCCTGACACGGGCGGAAAAGCGCACGCTGCTGGGATTGCCGCCGCTGCCGGAGGAGGGTGCGGATGGCTGAGCAGGCCCCGCCGCCGCGCTACGGGTTCGAGGCGTTCGATTGCGCGCCCGCGCTGCGGCTCGAGGCGCATGAGCGGGTCTCCGACTTGCAGCATCGCGCGATGGTGGAGCGGCTGGAGCGGATGGAGGCGGCGCTGGAACGGTTGGAACGGCGGCTGTGGCTGGCGGTCTACGGGGTGGTGGCGGCGGTGCTGGTGCAGGCGTTTCAGCCGTTGCTGGCGGCGCTGCCGGGATGAGGCGAAAGGGCAAGGCGATGGAGACGGGACTGGAACGGAAATTCATGGGCGGCGCGACGGATGCGCTGCGGGTGTCCGAGGCCGGCACGATCGAGGGTTATGCGAGCCTGTTCGATGCGCCCGATCAGGGCGGCGACGTGGTGGCCAGGGGCGCCTATGCGGCGAGCCTGAAGCGGCTGGCGCGCGAGGGGCGCAAGGTTCGGATGCTCTGGCAGCACGACCCGCGCGAGCCCATCGGCATCTGGGACGAGGTGCGCGAGGATGCGCGCGGCCTTTATGTCAAGGGGCGGCTGCTGGACGGTGTGGCGCGGGCGCGCGAGGCGGGGGCGCTGATCGCCGCAGGGGCGCTTGACGGGCTGAGCATCGGCTATCGCACGGTGCGCGCCAGCCGGAACGAGAAGGGCCAGAGGCTCTTGCAGGAACTGGAGCTTTGGGAGGTGTCGCTGGTGACCTTCCCGATGCTGCCCAGTGCGCGGGTGGCCGCCAAGGGCGAGGATCCCGGCGACACCTGGCGCGATCTGGCGGCCGTGCTGCGGGCGGCGCGCCGGGAGATGGCGCGGCCCTGAGCCGCCCGACCCGTAACCGAGAGGAGTTGACGATGACGACCGAGACGAAGGCTCGGACCGGGGGAGAGATGTCTCCGGCCACCGAGATGAGAGAGGCCCTTGGCGGGTTTCTCGACGAGTTCAATGGCTTTCGGGCCGAGATCAGCAAACGCTTTCAACAACAGGATGACAAGATGACGATGATCGAACGCAAGAGCCTTGTGCAGGGCCGCCCGCATCTGGCACGCGAGCGGGACAGCGGCGCGCCGCACCGCAAGGCATTCGACGCCTATCTGCGCTCGGGCGACGATGACGGGCTGCGCGGGCTGGAGATGGAGGGCAAGGCGCTCAACACCTCGGTGGCCGCAGAAGGCGGTTATCTGGTCGATCCGCAGACCTCGGAGACGATCCGCTCGGTGATGAATTCCACCGCCTCGATCCGCGCCGTGGCCAATGTGGTGACGGTGGAGGCGACGTCGTTCGACGTGCTGGTGGATCACTCGGACGTGGGCCATGGCTGGGCAACCGAGACGGGTAGCGTGGCCGAGAGCGACACGCCGGTGATCGACCGCATCTCGATCCCGCTGCACGAGTTGAGCGCGCTGCCCAAGGCAAGCCAGCGGCTGCTCGACGACAGCGCCTTTGACGTCGAGGGCTGGCTCGCCGCGCGCATCGCCGACCGGTTTGCGCGCGCCGAGGCGGCGGCGTTCATCGCGGGCGACGGGGTGGACAAGCCGCGCGGCTTTCTGAGCCGTCCGGCGGTCGATAACGATGTCTGGACCTGGGGCAATATCGGCTACGTTCCGACCGGCGTCGCGGGCGATCTGGGCGGGCCGGATGCCATCGTCGATCTGGTCTATGCGCTGGGGGCGGAATATCGCGCCAATGCCACCTTCGTCATGAACTCGCGCACCGCTGGCATGGTGCGCAAGCTCAAGGATGCCGACGGGCGGTTCCTGTGGTCGGATGGCCTTGCGGCGGCAGAGCCTGCGCGGCTGATGGGCTATCCGGTGCTGATTGCCGAGGACATGCCCGATATCGCGGCGGGCGCGGATGCCATCGCCTTTGGCGATTTCCGCGCCGGCTACACGGTGGCCGAGCGGCCCGACCTGCGCATCCTGCGCGACCCGTTCAGCGCCAAGCCGCATGTCCTGTTCTACGCGACCAAGCGCGTCGGCGGCGATGTGAGCGATTTCAAGGCGATCAAGCTGTTGCGGTTCGCCGCCGCCTGAGGCGCGCGGTGAAGGCGGGCGGGGGCGCGTTTGCCCCCGTCCCGGGGCGCGCGTGCCGCATGATGCGGCGTTGGTCAGCTTCCCCTCCGTCCGGGCAAGGCCGGGCGGCACGCGCCGCACAAGCGGGAGGGGTCCGGAATGATGGAGATGGTCCATGTTGCTGATGGAAGAAAGCGCGGTGACGGCTGCCGCATTGCCGCTGGCGGAGTTCAAGGCGCATCTGCGGCTGGGCACCGGTTTTGCGGATGACGATATTCAGGACCCCGTTCTGGAGGGATTTCTGCGCGCGGCCATGGCCGCAATCGAAGGGCGCACCGGCAAGGTGCTGCTGGAACGGGAGTTTTCATGGGTTCTGCACGACTGGCAGGATGCCACGGGCCAGGCCCTGCCGGTCGCGCCGGTGAGCGAGATCCTCAGCCTCGTGCTGCGCGACCGGCGCGATGAGGCCGAGGTCATCGACCCGAGCCTCTACCGGCTGGAGCGCGACGCGCACCGCCCCGTGCTGCGGCCTGCGGGAACGCTTCTGCCGATGGTGCCGACGGGGGGCGTGGCCGAGATCGTGTTTCGCGCGGGCCATGGCGCGGCCTGGGGCGATCTGCCTGCCGATCTGGCGCAGGCGGTTCTGATGCTGGCCGCGCATTTCTATGAGCACCGGCATGACACGGGGCTGAGCGCGGGCTGTATGCCCTTTGGCGTGGCAAGCCTTATCGAGCGTTATCGCAAGGTGCGGCTGCTTGGGGGGGGCGCGCGATGAGGGGGCAGGTGAGGCTCTCGCGTCCCCTCGCGCTGGAGGCACCCGCGCGCGCGGGCGATGGCGCGGGCGGCTTTGTTGAGGTCTGGGAGGTGCGCGGCACGCTCTGGGCCGAGGTGGTGGCGCGCACGGGGCGCGACGGGCCGGGCGAAGGCGCGAGCGTGGCGCGCACGGCCTACCGGATCACCGTGCGCGCGGCCCCGCAGGGCGCGCCGTCGCGGCCCGTGCCCGGACAGCGGCTGCGCGATGGCGCGCGGGTGTTTGCAATCGAGGCCGTGACCGAGAGCGCGGCGGGGCCGGGATACCTGACCCTCTGGGCCGAAGAGGAGGTGGTGGCATGAGCTATGGCGCGGCGGCCGCGCTTCAGGCGGCGATCTACGAGCGTCTCGCGTCGGATGCGGCGCTGGGCGCGCTGGTGGGCGGCGCGATCCACGACGCGGTGCCCAAGGGGCGCGCGCCCGATCTCTATGTCACGCTCGGCCCCGAGGAGGTGCGCGAGCGCGGCGACATCAGCGGCGCGGGGGCGGAGCACCGCGTGACCGTCTCGGTCATCTCCGAGGCGGCGGGATTTCTTGCCGCCAAGCAGGCGGCGGGGGCGGTGAGCGATGCGCTTGACGGCGCGGCGCTCGGCCTCGCGCGGGGGCGGCTTGTGGCGCTCAACTTCGAGCGCGCGCGGGCGATCCGCACCGGCGCGGGGCAGCGGCGGCGGATCGACCTGACATTCCGGGCGCGCGTTGACGACGGCGCTTGAGATTTTGGCAACGGAGACAAGACATGGCAGTTCAGAACGGCAAGGACCTTCTCATCAAGGTCGATCTCACGGGCGGCGGCAATTTCCAGACCGTGGCGGGCCTGCGCGCGACGCGCGTCAGCTTCAACGCGGAAAGCGTGGATGTCACCAGCCTCGATTCGGCGGGGGGCTGGCGCGAATTGCTGGCGGGCGCGGGCGTCAAATCGGCGAACCTGAGCGGGTCGGGGATCTTCCGCGACGCGGCGAGCGATGCGCGGATGCGGCAGATCTTCTTTGACGGCGAGATGCCGGATTTTCAGGTCGTCATCCCCGATTTCGGCACCATCGAGGGGCCGTTTCAGGTGACTTCGATCGACTATGGCGGCACCCATGACGGCGAGGCGACCTATGAGGTGGCGCTCGCCTCGGCGGGGCGGCTGAGCTTCACGGCGTTTTGAGCCGATGGCGAATCCCTGGGCAGGCGAGGTGGCGCTGGTGCTGGACGGCGAGGGCCGCGTGATGCGGCTCACGCTCGGGGCGCTGGCGGAGATGGAGGCGGCGCTCGGGGCGGGCTCGCTCGTTGATCTGGTGGCGCGGTTCGAGGCGGGGGCGTTTTCCTCGCGCGATGTGCTGGCGGTGATCGTGGCGGGGCTGCGCGGTGGCGGCTGGCGCGGCTCGGCGGCGGATTTGCTGAGCGCCGAGATCGAGGGCGGGCCGCTGATGGCGGCGCGCGCGGCGGCGCAGCTTCTGGCGCGGGCCTTTGCCCTGCCCGAGGGCGGGGGATGAGCGCGCGGTTCGACTGGCCCGCGCTCATGCGCGCAGGCGTGCAGGGGCTGGGGCTGAGACCGGCGGAGTTCTGGGCGCTGACGCCGGTGGAGTTGCGGCTGATGCTGGGCGAGGGGCGCGGGGCGGCGCCGATGGCGCGGGCGGGGCTGGAGGCGCTGCTCGCGGCCTTTCCCGACGAGACAGGAGATTTGGGCGATGGATGAGCTGGAACGCGCGGATGAGCTGGAGGCGCAGATTGCCGCACTGGATGCGGCGATGGGGCAGGCGGGGGCGATGGCCGCGGCATTTGCCGGGGAACTGGGCCGGGTGCGCGGCGGCTTTGCCGCTGCCGGACAGGATGCGCAAAGCCTCGAGCGGGGGCTGAGCCGGGGCCTGCGCGGCGCGCTGCGCGGCGCGGTGGTGGAAGGCGACAGCCTGAGCGAGAGCCTGCGGCGGATGGCCACGACGCTGGCCAACAGCGCCCTCAACGACGCGGTGCGCCCGGTCACCGATCGGGTGGGGGGCCTGCTGTCGCAAGGGGTGGGGGCGCTTCTGGGCGGGCTTTCGCCCTTTGCCAGGGGGGGCGGCTTTACCCAGGGCCGCGTCATGCCCTTCGCCAATGGCGGGGTGGTGAGCGGGCCGGTCACATTCCCGATGCGCGGCGGGCGCACCGGGCTGATGGGCGAGGCGGGGCCGGAGGCGATCCTGCCCCTGTCGCGCGGCGCGGACGGGCGGCTTGGCGTGCGCGCGCAGGGCGGTGGCGCGGTCAGCGTGGTGATGAACGTGACCACGCCCGACGTGGACGGCTTTCGCCGCTCTCAGGGGCAGATTGCCGCGCAGCTTGGCCGCGTGATCGGGCGCGGCGCGCGCAACCGGTAAGGGGGAAAGAAACATGGGATTTCACGAGATACGGTTTCCGGCGAGCCTGAGCTTTGGCTCGGTTGGCGGGCCGGAGCGGCTGACCGAGATCGTCACGCTGGCAAGCGGGCACGAGGAGCGCAACAGCCCCTGGGCGCAGGCGCGCAGGCGCTATGACGCGGGCCTGGCGCTGCGCAGTCTCGAGGATATCGAGGCGCTGATCGCGTTTTTCGAGGCGCGGCAGGGCCAGCTTTACGGCTTTCGCTGGAAGGACTGGGCGGATTTCAAATCCTCCCGCGCCGGGGCCGCGCCCGCCTTCGACGATCAGCGGATCGGGGTTGGCGACGATGCGAGGGTGGCGTTTCAACTGACCAAAACCTATCGTTCGGGCGCGTTCGAGGCGGTGCGGCCTATCGTCAAGCCGGTGCGCGGCAGCGTGCGCATGGGCTTGGGCGATGTGGAAATGCGTGAGGGGGTGCATTACGAGGTGGACGCGGCCACCGGGATCGTGACCTTTTCAGAGCCGCCCAACATGGGTGTGCCGGTCACGGCGGGCTATGAGTTCGACGTGCCGGTGCGCTTTGATACCGACCGGATCCAGGTGAGCCTTGCCTCCTTTCAGGCGGGCGAGGTGCCGAATGTGCCGGTGGTGGAGATCCGGCTGTGAGCGTGGCCGGGACTGGTGGGGCCGGGGCCGGGGCGCTGGCCGCGCACCTGGGGCGCGGGATCACCACGGTGTGCCGTTGCTGGGCGCTCACGCGCCGCGACGGGGTGGTGATGGGGTTCACCGATCACGACCGGATGCTCGGCTTTGACGGCATCCGTTTTCGCCCCGGCACGGGGATGAGCGCGCGCGCGGTGGAAGAAAGCACCGGGCTGGCCGTCAACAATACCGAGGCGTTCGGCGCGCTCTCGGACGAGGGGATCACCGAGGCCGAGATCGAGGCCGGGCGCTATGACGGCGCGCGGCTGCGCGCCTGGGTGGTGAACTGGCAGGACGTGGCCGAGCGGCTGGAGATATTCGCCGGCTCCCTGGGCGACATCCGCCGTGCGGGCGGCGCGTTCGAGGCAGAGCTGCGCGGGTTGACCGACGCGCTCAACGTGCCGCTGGGGCGGGTTTTCCAGAAGCGGTGCAGCGCCATTCTGGGGGATCGGGGATGCACCTTCGATCTCGATACGCCGGGCTATGTGGCCGAGCGTCCCGCCGAAGCTGTGGAGGGCGGGCGCGTGTTTCGCTTCGCGCAGATGGGGGGTTTTGCCGCGGACTGGTTTCGCCACGGCGTGCTGCGGGTGACGGGCGGGGCGGCGGCGGGGCTGTCGGGCCTCATCAAGCGCGACGGCATGGCGGGCGCGGGCCGCGTCATCGAGCTGTGGCATCCGCTGGGCGCGGAGGTCGCGGCCGGCGACGGGCTGCGCATCGAGGCGGGCTGCGACAAGGCCATGAGAACCTGTCAGTTCAAGTTCAACAACCTGCTGAATTTTCAGGGTTTCCCGGATATTCCGGGCGATGACTGGGTGATCACCGATCCGTCGAAATCGGCGCGACTCGATGGCCGGAGCCGGCGGCGATGAGCGCCGGGCGGATCGTGGCCGCGGCGCGCGGCTGGCTTGGCACGCCCTACCGGCATCAGGCGGCGTGCCGGGGGGCGGGGTGCGATTGCCTCGGGCTTATCCGCGGCGTCTGGCGCGAGGTGATGGGCGACGAGCCCGAGCACCCGCCCGCCTATTCGATGGACTGGGCCGAGCCCGCGCGCGAGGAGGCCCTCTGGGCGGCGGCGCTGCGCCATCTGTGCGCAAAGCCGCTCGACGACGAGGCCGCAGGTGACGTGATCCTGTTCCGGATGCGCGACGGGGCGGTGGCCAAGCATCTGGGCATCGTCGCCGGGACGGGCGCGCGGGCCACGTTCATTCACGCCTATTCGGGGCATGGCGTGGTGGAAAACGCGCTGAGCCTGCCCTGGCGGCGGCGCATCGTCGCGCGTTTCGCCTTTCCTGAGGAGGGATAGATCATGGCAACAATTCTTCTGTCGGCGGCTGGCGCGGCGATCGGCGGCGCGGTTGGCGGCTCGGCTCTGGGGCTGTCGTCGGTCGCCATCGGGCGGTTTGCGGGCGCGCTGGTGGGGCGGTCCATCGACCAGCGATTGCTGGGGCAAGGCTCTGGCGTGGTGGAGACGGGCCGCGTCAGCCGCTTGCGCCTCACGGGCGCGGGCGAGGGCGATGCGATCCCGCAGGTCTATGGGCGGATGCGCGTTGGCGGCCAGGTGATCTGGGCGACCGAGTTCCGCGAGAACGTGGCGGTGACGCGCGGGCAGGGCGGCGGCAAGGGCAGCCCCAAACCCGCCACGCCGGACACGCGCAGCATCAGCTATTCGGTGAGCCTTGCGCTCGCGCTTTGCGAGGGTGAGATCAGCCGCGTCGCGCGGGTCTGGGCCGACGGGACCGAGATCGCGCCCGCGAGCCTCGACATGCGCGTCTATCCCGGCACGCGCGACCAGTTGCCCGACCCTGTGATCGAGGCGGTGGAGGGTGCGGGCAACGTGCCCGCCTATCGCGGCACGGCCTATGTGGTGATCGAGGATCTGGACCTGTCGGCCTTCGGTACGCGGGTGCCGCAATTCAGCTTCGAGGTCTGCCGTCCGTCGCAGGCTGGCGGCGAGGGCGCGGCGCTCGATCCGGTGCGCGCGCTCCGCGGCGTGGCGATGCTGCCGGGAACGGGGGAATATGCGCTCGCCACCTCGCCGGTGATGATGGATTTCGGCTTTGGCGCGTCTGGCCCGGCCAATATCAACACCCCGCAAGAGCGGCCCGATTTCGTGGTCGCATTGGAGGCGCTGCGCGAGGAACTGCCGCAGGTGCGCGCGACCTCGCTTATCGTGAGCTGGTTCGGCGACGATCTGCGCTGCGGGGCGTGTCAGATCCAGCCCCGGGTGGAGAAAAAGACGTTTGAATCTCGCAACATGCCCTGGACGGTGTCGAGCCTGACGCGTGCGCAGGCAGGCGAGGTGCCCAAGGACGCCGGGGGCCGCGAGGTCTATGGCGGCACGCCCGCCGATCAGGCGGTGGTGGAGGCGATTCTGTCGCTGAAAGCGGCGGGTCAGGACGTGCTTTACTATCCGTTCATCCTGATGGAGCAGATGGAAGGCAACGGCCTGCCCGATCCCTGGAGCGATGCGGGCGATCAGCCGGTGCTGCCCTGGCGCGGGCGGATCACCACGTCGAAGGCGCCGGGCCAGCCCGGCAGCCCCGATCGCACGGCACAGGCCGAGGCGCAGGTGGCGGCGTTCTTCGGCACGGCGCGGGCGGCGGATTTCACCGTGACGCCGGTCGCGGCGGTGCCGGTCGAGGAGCCGGGGACGGGCGCGCTCGACCTTCTGAGTTTCGGCGGCGCGGTCAAGCGCAGCCCGGTCGCCTATCACGGCCCCGCGGAATGGTCCTACCGGCGCTTCATCCTGCATCAGGCGGCGCTCTGTGCGGCGGCGGGGGGCGTGGAATCCTTCGCCATCGGCTCGGAGATGCGGGGGCTGACGCAGATCCGGGGCGCGGGGAACAGCTTTCCGGCGGTGGCGCAGCTCAAGGCGCTGGCCGCCGAGGTGCGCCTGTTGCTGGGGCCGGGGGTCAAGATCACATATGCCGCCGACTGGACGGAATATTTCGGCTATCAACCGGGGGGTGGCGACCGGTTCTTTCACCTCGACCCGCTCTGGGCGGATGACAATATCGACTTTGTCGGCATCGACAATTACATGCCGCTGTCGGACTGGCGTGAGGGGGAGGCGCACCTTGACGCGGGGCAATGGCCGTCGATTTACGATCTCGATTACCTGCAGGCCAATATCGAGGGTGGCGAGGGCTATGATTGGTTCTATCCCGGCCCCGAGGCGCGCGCGGCGCAGCGGCGCGAGCCGATCACCGATGGCGCGCATGGCGAGCCGTGGATCTGGCGGTTCAAGGATCTGCGCAACTGGTGGGCCAATGCCCATCACGAGCGGGTGGACGGCGTGCGCGCCCCCGAGCCGACCGCGTGGCAGCCGCAATCGAAACCGATCCGGTTCACCGAATACGGCTGCGCGGCGGTGGACAAGGGCACCAACGAGCCGAACAGGTTCCTGGATCCGAAATCGTCCGAATCGAGCCTGCCGCGGTTTTCCACCGGGCAGCGGGACGAGTTGATCCAGATGCAGTATCTGCGCGCGATGACGGGCTATTGGTCAGACCCCGCGCGCAACCCGCTCTCTGAGGTCTATGGCGGGCCGATGCTCGACATGGATCACGCCTGTGTCTGGGCGTGGGACGCGCGGCCTTTCCCGTGGTTTCCGGGCAATACCGGCCTTTGGTCGGATGGCGTGAACTACGCGCGCGGGCACTGGATCACCGGGCGGGCGAGCGGGCGCAGGCTGGGCGAGGTGATCGCGGAGATTGCCGGGCGCGCGGGGGTGGCGGCGCTCGACGTGGCGCGGGCAGAGACATTCGTGCGCGGCTATCTGGGCGATCAGGTGGGCACGGCGCGCGCGGCGCTGCAACCGCTGCTGATGGCCTATGGCGTGGACGCGGTGGAGCGCGGCGGCGTGCTGGCCTTTCGCCGCCGCGACGGGCGCGCCGATCATCTGGTGGACCTGGACCGGGTGGTGCGCGACCCCGAACTTGGCGGCGCGCTGGAGGAGACGCGCGGCAGCGATCTGGAACTGGCGGGCCGCGTGCGGCTGCGCTTCATCGAGGCGGATGCCGATTACGAGGCCGTGGCCGAGGAGGCGATCCTGCCCGACGACGCGACGCACGCGGTGGCCACCTCGGAGATGCCGCTGGCGCTGACGCGCGCCGAGGGGCGGCAGGTGGTGGAGCGTTGGCTGTCGGAGGCGCGGCTCTCGGTCGATACGTTGCGCCTGACGCTGCCGCCCTCGCGGCTGCTGATCGGCGCGGGGGATGTGCTGGAACTGCCCCCCGAGGCAGGCGGCGGGCGCTATCGCATCGACCGGGTGGAGCAGATGGCCGGCGCGCAGCGCGTGGAGGCCACCCGCACCGATCCCGAGAGCTTTCGCCCCGTTCTGATCGAGGACTCGCCCGCGCGGTTGCGCCCCTTCGTGGCGCCGGGGCCGGTGACGTCGCTTTTCCTCGACCTGCCGCTGATGAGCGGCGAGGAAGTGCCGCACGCGCCGCATCTGGCGGTGATCGCCGATCCGTGGCCGGGGACGGTGGCGCTCTATGCCTCGGACGAGGATGCGAATTACGCGCTCGATACGCTGATTGCCGCGCAGGCCACGGTGGGCCTGACCGAGACGCCGCTTTTCCCCGCGCCGATGGGGCGAATCGACCGGGGCGACGGCCTTTTCGTGCGGCTGCGCCACGGGCAGTTCGAGAGCGTGAGCGATCTGGCATTCCTCGGCGGCGCCAATCTCTGCGCGATCGGCGACGGCACGCCGGATGGCTGGGAGCTGTTCCAGTTCCGCGATGCCGAGCTGGTCGCGCCCGAGACATATATCCTGCGCCACCGCTTGCGCGGGCAGTTGGGCACCGAGGGCGCGGGCACCTGGCCGCCCGGTTCGATCCTCGTGCGGCTTGACGGTGTGCCGCAGCAGACGGGCCTCGCGCAGGCGCAGCGCGGGCAGGCGCGCCATTACCGCATCGGGCCGGGGGGGCGCCCGGTGGACGATCCGAGTTTCGGCCACGCGGTGCTGGCCTTTGACGGGATCGGGCTGCGCCCCCTTGCGCCGGTGCATCTGCGCGCGGCCGGGGAGGCGGGTGATTTGCGGGTGACATGGGTGCGGCGCACGCGGATCGGCGGCGACCGCTGGGACACGCCCGATGTGCCGCTTGCCGAGGAGAGCGAGCGCTATCTGTTGCGCGTGCGGCGCGGGGTGCAGGTGCTGCGCGAGGTAGATCTGAGTGTACCGGAATGGATCTATCCGGCGGGCGCGCGCGCAGCCGACGGCCCCGACGCGGGCAAGCGGATCGAGGTGGCGCAGGTCTCGGCGAGCTTCGGCGCGGGGCGCTTCGCCGGGCGCGATCTCTGAGCGGGGGGCGACGGCTTGAGGCTTGCCCTCGTCGCGCGCCCCGCTTAACACGTTGGTCATGAAACTGCTATTTCTTGGTGATGTGATGGGGCGCGCGGGGCGCGCGGCGGTGGCCGAGCGGCTGCCGAAACTGCGCGAGGCGTGGGCGCTCGATTTCGTCGTGGTCAACGGCGAGAACGCCTCGGGCGGGATGGGGCTGACGGCGGCACATGCCAGGGGCCTGCTGGAGGCGGGGGCCGATGTGGTGACGCTTGGCGATCACGCCTTCGACCAGAAGGACATGCTCCAGGCGATCGAGCGCGACAGCCGAATCATCCGCCCGCTGAACTTTGCCAGGGTGGCGCCGGGGCGCGGGCACCGCGTCTTTTCCGACGGGCGCGGGCGACGGGTTCTGGTGGCGCAGGTGCTGGGAAATGTGTTCATGCGCCGCGCCTTTGACGATCCGTTCTCGGCTGTCGATGCGGTCTTGCGCGCGCATCCCCTGGGCGGCGCGGTGCAGGCGGCGGTGGTCGATATCCATTGCGAGGCCACCAGCGAGAAGATGGCCATGGGCCATTTCTGCGACGGGCGCGCCAGCCTCGTCGTGGGCACCCATACCCATATCCCCACGGCGGATGCGCAGATCCTGCCCGGCGGCACGGCGTTTCAGGGCGATGCGGGCATGTGCGGCGATTACAACTCGGTGATCGGCATGGACCGCACCGAGCCGATGCGCCGCTTCGTCACCGGCATGGGAAAGGAGCGGTTCACGCCCGCCATGGGGGCGGTGACGCTTAGCGGTGTCTATGTCGAGACCGATGATGCGACAGGCCGCGCCACCCGCGTTGAAATGGTGCGCGAGGGCGGGCGGCTGGTGCCCGCAGGCCCCGGTGACTGACGCTGCCACCTGACCCGTTGCCCCGCGCGCACCAAGCGGATAAAAGGTGCGGAAATTGCAAGCATCCGACAAGAGGACCTTATGGCCGGCCATTCCAAATGGGCGAATATCCAGCATCGCAAGGGGCGGCAGGACGCAGTTCGCGCCAGGCTTTTCTCCAAGTTTTCCAAGGAGATCACCGTCGCGGCCAAGATGGGCGAGCCGGACCCCGACAAGAATCCGCGCCTGCGCCTTGCGATCAAGGAGGCCAAGGCGCAATCCATGCCCAAGGACAATATCGAGCGCGCCATCAAGAAGGCGCAAGGCGGCGAGGCCGAGGATTACGAGGAAATCCGCTATGAGGGCTATGGCCCGAACGGGGTGGCGGTGATCGTCGAGGCGATGACCGACAACCGCAACCGCACGGCCAGCAATGTGCGTTCGACCTTTGCCAAGAACGGCGGCAATCTGGGCGAGACCGGCAGCGTCGGCTTCATGTTCGAGCGCAAGGGCGAGATCACCTATCCGGCGGCGGCGGGCGATGCCGACACGGTGATGATGGCCGCGATCGAGGCGGGGGCCGAGGATGTCGAGAGCAGCGAGGACGGTCATGTGATCTGGTGTGCCGACACCGATCTGGGCGAGGTCTCGACCGCGCTCGAGGTCGTGCTCGGCGAATCCGAATCGACCAGGCTGGTGTGGAAACCCACCGTCACGACCGAGATGGACCTCGACTCGATGCAAAAGCTCATGAAGCTCATCGAGGCGCTGGAGGATGACGACGACGTGCAGCGCGTCACCACCAATTTCGAGGCCAGCGACGAGGTGATGGCGCAGCTATCCGCCGATTAGGTCCGGGGCGCGCGCGCGCGCGTTTCCACCAGCCGGTCGCCAAACGGCAGGAAAGGGGCGCCCCGCCGCCCAAGCCATGCCTCAGTCGGGACGGGGGTTTGCGATCCGTGCATGACAAGGTGCCGCGCCCCATCTCGACAGGGCGTGTGCGCCGTGACTTAATGCCAGCCATGCGCGCGAACAGGCCCCTTGCGAACGAGATCATGCCGAGCCCCGTCCGGGGGGTGCTCTGGATGGTCGCGACGGGGATGCTCTTTGTCGGCGTCACCGCCATGATCAAGGTTCTCGGCACGCGCATGCCAGCCACGCAGGCGGCCTTTCTGCGCTATCTCTTCGGGGTGGTGTTCCTCTTGCCGGTTCTCGGCACACTGCGCACGCTGCGGTTCGACCTGGGGACATGGTGCCTTATCTGCGCGCGGGGCGCGGTGCACACGGTCAGCGTCGCGTTCTGGTTCTACGCCATGGCGCGCCTGCCGATCGCCGATGTCACGGCGATGAATTACCTCGCGCCCATCTTCGTGACCATCGGCGCCGCGCTCTTTCTCGGCGAGCGGCTGGCGGCGCGCCGGGTGATCGCCATCGTCGCGGCGCTCTGCGGCGCGCTGATCATCCTGCGCCCCGGTTTGCGCGAGGTCGGGACGGCGCATCTGGCGATGCTGTTCATGGCGGCGGCCTCCGGCACGTCCTATCTCATGGCCAAGGTGCTCACGGGGCGGGTGAGTGCGGGCGTGCTGGTGGCGATGCTGTCGCTTACCGTCACCATCGGCCTTGCGCCGATGGCCATCGCCGTCTGGGTGCCGCCGACGCCGTGGGAACTGGCGATCCTCTTTGCCGTGGCCTGTCTTGCCACCGCCGGGCATTATACCATGATGCTCGCCTTTCGCGCGGCACCGCTGACGGTGACGCAGCCGGTTACCTTTCTGCAACTGGTCTGGGCGGTGCTTCTGGGCGCGCTGGTCTTTGGCGAGGGGGTGGATATCTTCGTGATCCTCGGCGGCATGGTGATCGTGGCCGCGATCAGCTTCATCTCCTGGCGCGAGGCGGTGCTCAAGCGGCGCGTCACGCCGCCGGTCTCGGCCACCAAGCTCTGACGCGCGCTTGACCTCGGCCCCGCCGCCCCCGTAGATGCGCCCCGGAACGCAACGCGCACGAGAGAGGCAGGCGGATGGGGTTCAGAATGGGTATCGTGGGGCTTCCCAATGTGGGCAAGTCCACGCTCTTCAACGCGCTCACGCGCACGGCGGCCGCGCAGGCGGCCAATTTTCCGTTCTGCACGATCGAGCCGAATGTGGGCGATGTTGCGGTGCCCGATGCGCGGCTCGAGCGGCTGGCCGAAATCGCCGGCTCGCGCCAGATCATCCCGGCGCGCATGACCTTTGTCGATATCGCCGGGCTGGTAAAGGGGGCGAGCCGTGGCGAGGGGCTTGGCAACCAGTTCCTTGCCAATATCCGCGAGACGGACGCCATCGCCCATGTGCTGCGCTGCTTCGAGGACCCGGACGTGACCCATGTCGAGGGGCGCGTCGATCCCGTCGCCGATGCCGAGGTGATCGAGACCGAATTGATGCTGGCCGATCTGGAATCGGTGGAAAAGCGCCGCGCGGGTCTGGTGCGCAAGCTCAAGGGTGGCGACAAGGACGCCGTGCAGGCCGACCGCCTGCTGGCCGCGGCCCAGGCGGCGCTGGAAGAGGGGCGGCCTGCGCGCACCGTCGCGGTGGATGCCGAGGATGCGAAGGCGTGGAAGATGCTGCAACTGCTGACCGCCAAGCCGGTGCTTTATGTCTGCAACGTGGACGAGGCGAGCGCGGCCACCGGCAACGAATTTTCCGCGGCGGTGGCGGCGATGGCGGCCGAGCAGGGCGCGGCCTCGGTGGTGATCTCGGCCCGGATCGAAGAGGAAATTTCCCGGCTGGAGCCGGACGAGGCGGAAATGTTCCTCTTGGAGATGGGGCTGGAGGAGGCCGGGCTCGACCGGCTCATCCGCGCGGGCTATGCGCTCTTGCACCTCGAGACCTATTTCACCGTCGGTCCCAAGGAGGCGCGCGCCTGGACGATCCCGCAAGGCACCTCCGCGCCAAAGGCGGCGGCTGTGATCCATGGCGATTTCGAGAAGGGCTTCATCCGCGCCGAGACCATCGCCTATGAGGATTTCGTTACGCTCGGCGGCGAGCAGCCCGCCAAGGAGGCGGGCAGGATGCGCGCCGAGGGCAAGTCCTATGTCGTGCAGGATGGCGACGTGCTGCATTTTCTGTTCAACACCTGAGCGGGCGGCGGCGGCCCTGATCGAGCCTTGCATTCCGCCCCCGATCCGGTGCATGTCGCGGGCTGAGAAATCCCGCCCAAGGAGATGCCCCGATGAAAGCCCGTGTGCATGTGATGCTCAAGACCGGCGTGCTCGATCCGCAGGGCGAGGCGGTGCGCCGCGCGCTCGGGCAGCTTGGCTTCGAGGGCGTCGAGGGCGTGCGGCAGGGCAAGGTGATCGAGCTTGATCTGGCCGAGACGGATGCCGACAAGGCCCGCGAGACGGTCACGCAGATGTGCGAGCGGCTCCTCGCCAACACGGTGATCGAGAGCTACTCGGTGGAACTGGTCTGATGCACGCCGCCATCCTCGTCTTTCCCGGCTCCAATTGCGACCGCGATCTCAAGGTCGCGTTCGAGCGGGCGGGCGCGCGCGTCTCGATGGTCTGGCACAAGGACACGGCCCTGCCCGGGGGTGTCGATATCGTCGGGGTGCCGGGGGGCTTTTCCTATGGCGATTACCTGCGCTGCGGCGCCATTGCCGCCAATTCGCCGATCTGCCGCGCGGTGGTGGCCCACGCCGAGCGTGGCGGCTATGTGCTGGGCATCTGCAACGGGTTTCAGATCCTGACCGAGACGGGGCTTCTGCCCGGCGCGCTGCTGCGCAATGCGGGGCTGAAATATGTCTGCAAGCCGGTCGATCTGCGCGTGACCACGGCGGACAGCGCCTTTACCCGCGGCTATGCGCCGGGCAGCACCATCACCGTGCCGATCGCGCATCACGACGGCAACTATTTCGCCGATGGCGCAACGCTCGACCGGCTGGAGGCCGAGGACCGCGTGGCCTTTACCTATGTCCGTAACCCCAACGGATCGGCCCGTGACATCGCCGGGGTGCTGTCGGAAAACCGCCGCGTTCTGGGTATGATGCCCCATCCCGAGCGCATGGCCGAGCCTGCCCAGGGCGGGACCGACGGGGCGGCGATGTTCGCCGGGCTCGTGCGCGATCTCGCCGATGCTTGAGCGCGGGGCGCGCGCGGCCTAGACTTGCGGCATGACCCCGCCTGTTCGCTCCCAGCCCGCCTCTCGCCTGCGCGCCATTCCCTGGCGCGCGCGGCTGGTGCTTGGGCTGCTTTTCGTGACGGCGGTGGTCGTGGTGGTGACCACGCATCGGATGCTGACCGACCGCTTTACCGAGACCACGCGCAACCGCGCCGAATTGCGGCTCCTGCTCTATAGCGGCAACCTGCTCAGCGAATTGCGGCAGAACGCCATCGTGCCGCAGCTTCTGGCGCGCGATCCGGCGCTCATTTCCGCGCTCAACACGCAGGATTACGCGCAATCGACCCAGCGGCTGATTTCCTTTGTCGAGGAAATCGGCGCCGCCTCGCTCACGCTGCTGGACCGTGACGGGCGCGCCGTCGCGGTGACAGAGCGCACGCGGCTGGGGGAAAATCATCGGCAGGCCCCCTATTTCGTCGAGGCGCTGCGCTCGCGCGATACCGTCTTCACCGTGCTGCGGCAGGAGGCGGGGCAATTCAATTTCACCTATTCGCGCCGGATCGAGACGCAAACGGGCGTGCTGGGCGTGATCGTGGTCGAGGTGGATCTGCGCAAGTTTGAGCGCGCCTGGTCGGGCATTTCCGACGCCGTCATGGTCACCGACAGCGAGGGCACGATCATCCTGTCAACCGAGCCGCGCTGGCGCGGGCTGACCGAGGCCGAGGCCCTCGCGCGTGAGCCCGCGCGCAGCGCCATCGAGCGCGCGATCCGCGCCACATCGGACTGGACCGCGATGCCTGCCGACGCCTATCTGCGCGGCCAGGCGGTGATGCGGGTCGAGGGGCGGGTGGCGTTTCGCGGCTGGCGCATTGCCAGTTTCACCACCTATGCCGCCGTGCGCGACAAGGTGAACGGCTATATCGCGCTCGAAATCATGGGTTTTGCGATTCTCATGGCGCTGGCCTTCTATTTCCGCAACCGCCGCGCCACTTCGCGCATGGTGTTGTTTCAGCGCGAATCGGCGGAGCTTCGCGCACTGAACGTGCGCCTCCAGCGGGAAATCGCCGAGCGCCGGCGCGTGCAGGAGAACCTCGCGCAGGCCGAACAGACGCTTCAGCAAAGCTCCAAGCTGGCGGTTCTGGGCGAGATGTCGGCCGCCGTCAGTCACGAGCTGAACCAGCCGCTGGCCGCGATGAAGACCTATCTCGCGGGCGCGCGGATGCTGCTCAACCGCAACCGCCCCGACGAGGCGCTGACCTCGTTCCAGCGCATCGACGACCTGATCGAGCGGATGGGCGCGATCACCAAGCAGCTGAAATCCTACGCGCGCCAGTCCGGCGACCGCTTCACCCCCGTAAATCTTGGCGATGCGGTCTCTTCGGCGCTGGCGCTGATGGAGCCGCAACTGCGCAATCGCAAGGTTCAGATCACCCGCACGCTGCCGTCCGAGCCGGTCATCGTGATGGGCGACCGGCTGCGCATCGAACAGGTGATCGTGAACCTGTTGCGCAACGCCATGGACGCCACCGAACAGACCCCCGAGGCCGCCATCGAGATCCTGCTTGCGGCGGGCGAGACGGCGGTGCTCACCGTGCGCGACAACGGCCACGGGATCACCGATCTCGACAAGCTGTTCGAGCCTTTCTACACCACCAAGCTGCCCGGCGACGGGGTGGGCCTCGGGCTTGCCATTTCCTCGGGGATCGTCAACGACCTTGGCGGGCGCCTCACGGCGCGCAACGCCGAGGGCGGGGGGGCTGTATTCGAGGTTCAGCTTCCCATATTGCCCCAAGAGACCCAAGCCGCGGAGTGAGTTGACATGCCGTCTGCCATGAAAATCGCCATCGTCGATGACGAGCGCGACATGCGCCAGTCGATCAGCCAGT
>DIUD01000051.1 GCA_002428225.1 Roseovarius sp. UBA6167
TCCAGCCCAGCAGGCTCTCGTCGATGAGGATCTGGCTGACCGGCGAGGCGTCAAGGCCGGATTTGCAGATCGCCAGATAATCGTCGCGGTTATAGGCGATGCCACCCCCCGTCCCGCCGAGGGTATAGGCCGGACGAATGATCGCGGGCAGGCCCACGTAATCAATCGCTGCCATGCATTCTTCCATGGTGTTGGCGATGGTGGCCTTGGGGTTCTCGATGCCGAGACGGTCCATCGCCTCGCGGAACAGCTTGCGGTCCTCGGCCATCTCGATGGCCTGACGGTTGGCGCCGATCAGCTCCACGCCGAATTTCTCCAGCACCCCCATATCCGCCACCGCCAGCGCGGTGTTGAGGCCCGTTTGCCCGCCCATCGTCGGCAACAACGCGTCGGGGCGTTCCTTCTCGATGATACGCGCGACCACCTCGGGGGTGATCGGCTCGATATAGGTGGCATCGGCCAGCCCCGGATCGGTCATGATCGTCGCCGGGTTCGAGTTGACGAGAATGACGCGATAGCCTTCCTCGCGCAGCGCCTTGCAGGCCTGNNCCGATGATGATGGGGCCCGCGCCGATGATCATGATGGATTCGATATCGGTTCTCTTCGGCATGTCGGTCCCCTGACGGCTGGCATCTGGCAGCGGGTGCGGCGACGGGCCGCGCGCCCAAATTCTCGGGGGTTATAGCCATCGTCCGGCGCGGCGCAAGGGTGATCGCAACAACCCGGCGATACGGCGATTTTCGGGGTGCGCAGGCGTCCTCACCGCTCTACATGTGCAGCCGTCACGCATCGGGGACAGAGTGCAGATTCGTTTCGATCACGGACCGGAGGGAGGGGCGGCGCTGTTTGAGGGCGCGGCGCGGCTGATCGTGGCGCGCACGGCGGCAGAGGTCGCACCCGCGCTCGCCGCGCTTGATGCGGCGCGCGCCGAGGGGGCCTGGCTCGCGGGGTTTGCCAGCTACGAGATGGGCTTCGCGCTCGAGCCGCGCCTCTTGCCGCTGATGCCGGCGCACCGCCGCCTGCCGCTTTTGCAATTCGGGCTCCATGACGGGCCGCGCGCGGCAGCACCTCTGGCCGCCGGTCCCGCCACGCTTGGCCCCGCCCTGCCCGAATGGGACGCCGCGCGCCATGCGCGCGCCTTTGACGCCGTTCACGCGCTGATCGGCGCGGGCGACATCTATCAGGCGAACCTGACCTTTCCGCTCTCGCTCGTCGCTACCGGCAGCGCGCAGGCGCTCCATGCCGCGCTCAGCCGGGTGCAGCCGGTGCGCTATGGGGCCTTGGTCGAGGCCCCCGGCCTGCCCGCGATCCTGTCGCGCTCGCCCGAGCTGTTCTTTCGCACCGATGCCGAGGGCGGGATCGAGACGCGCCCAATGAAGGGCACTCAGCCGCGCAGCGACAACGCAGCCGAGGATGCGCGGCGGCGCTTCTTTCTGCAATCGGATGACAAGAACCGCGCCGAGAACCTGATGATCGTGGATCTGTTGCGCAACGATATCAGCCGGGTGAGCGTGCCGGGTTCGGTGCGCGTGCCCGAGCTGTTTACCGTCGAGAGCTATGAGACGGTGCATCAGATGACCTCGCGCATCACCGCGCGCCTGCGGCCCGGCGCGGGGCTGGCGGCGATCCTTGCGGCGCTTTTCCCCTGCGGCTCGATCACCGGCGCACCCAAGATCCGCGCAATGGAGATTCTGGCCGGGACCGAGCGGCGCGCCCGCGAGATCTATTGCGGCACCATCGGCTGGGCTGCGCCCGACGGGCGGGCCGAGTTCAGCGTCGCCATCCGCACGCTGATGGTGGAGGGGAGGCAGGCGCGGCTCGACGTGGGCGGCGGCGTCGTCCATGACAGCACCGCCGCGGGCGAATACGAGGAGGCGCTGTGGAAGGCGCGCTTTGCCCGGATCACCGCAAAGACGGCCTGAGCCGTCCTACTCTGCCGCCCGGTGCAATCCCCCCGCCTCCTCGCGGTAGAGGTAATCGCGCGTCAGCGGCACCGCATCCTGCTTGGGGCTCATCTGGAACTGGAACACCACCTGATTGTCGAGCCGGAAGGTCAGCTCGCTAGCGATCAGGTAATAACGCCACATCCGGCAGAACCGCTCGTCATAAAGCGCGCGGGCGCGGTCGATATTGGCCTCGAACCGCCTGCGCCATTCCTTCAGGGTCTCGGCATAATGCAGCCGCCAGACCTCCACATCGGTGGTCACGAGGCCCTGGCGTTCAACCGCGCCCACCGCCTCGGACATGGCCGGGCAATAGCCGCCGGGAAAGATGTATTTAAGGATCCACGGGCTTGTCGCGCCCGGCGGCCCGGCGCGGCCGATCGTGTGGATGAGGGCGATGCCCTCATCGGTCAGAAGCCGCCGCACGGTAGCGAAATATTCGTTGTAATGCGGCACGCCGACATGCTCGAACATGCCCACCGACACGATCCGGTCGAACCGCCCCTGCACCTCGCGGTAATCTCTGAGCTCAAAGCGCACCCTGTCTGCCAGCCCGGCCCGTTCGGCGCGCTCGTTGGCCACCGCGTGCTGTTCGCGCGAGAGCGTCACACCCGTCACCCTGGCCCCGAAATCGCGCGCCAGCGTCAGCCCCATGCCGCCCCAGCCGCTGCCGATATCCAGCACATGCATCCCCGGCTCGATCAGAAGCTTGCGCGCGATATGGTGCTTCTTGGCGGCCTGCGCCTCTTCCAGCGTCATGTCGGGCCGCGCGAAATAGGCGCAGGAATAATTGCGGTCTTCGTCAAGGAAGAGATCGTAAAGCTCGCCCGACAGGTCATAGTGATGCGCCACGTTGGCGCGCGCCCGCGACACCGGATTGAACTGGTCGAAGCGCCGCTTGAGCACGCGCAGCCCCTCCAGCGGGCGGCGAAACCACGGCTGCGCCTGCGTCGCGATATTCTGGATGGCAAGACTCAGAAAGCCATAGACGTCATCCCCCTCGATGGTGAGCGTGCCGTCCATATAGCCCTCTCCCACGCCCATGTCGGGCGACAGCACGATCCGCCGCGGCAGGGTTGGGTCATGCAGCACCACCGCGCACCCCCCCCCGCTTTCCGACCCGTAGCTGCGGATCGTGCCGTCGGGGAATGTCACCCGCAGCGGCCCCCGGCTGATGACTTGGCTCAGAAAACGATCGAGGATCGTGCTCCACATCATACACCTCCACTTCCGCGCCCCGGGTGCCTCGCGTCGGCGTGTCAATCCGACAGTGCGTCCGACCCTGCCCGATGGCCACCCGAAGAAACGGTATTCTATTGAATTCAGGGGTTCTGTAAAGCGGGTGCCTTGCACGGGAATCGGCAGACCTGATCCCGGTGCGCCACGGATATGTGGCGCGCGCGGTGGGTGAAGCCCTCCAATGTCCGGTCACATTGTGATGGGCACTAGCCGGGATAATTCACGACGCGCGTGCAATATGGTCAGAAGGTCATATTTTCCCGCAGGTATCGCCGGGAGCGCGCGCGTGAGCTGCCGTCCGGGTTTCCGTGAAGTTCGTCAACGACAGGATCATTCTGAAGCGCGAGACGGGCGGGCTGGAGCCACGTCTCCAGGGCAATGGCGGCGGGCATGGCAAGCTGGCCCGGTTGCGGAACTGGATCGCGGCGCGGATGGCCGCCAAGCCTGATCTCACGCTGGATGATCTGGTGCTGGACATCGCCGATGCGCACCAGATGACGGTCCATCGCGTGTCGGTCTGGCGGACGCTGCACAATCTCGGTCTGACGCCTAAAAAAGACCTTCAGGCCGTCGGGCGAAAGCGGCCTGAGGTTCGGCAGGCACGCCATGTCTCGATCACACGGCGACAACCGTTCATAGCTAACCTGTTGCCACGCATCGGTTTCATTGACGGGACTTCGCTCAGGACGAACATGGCAAAGATGACGGGCTGGTCTCCAAAAGGCACGCGCCTGACCTGTCACACACCCTTCGGCCACAGGAATGCCCGGACGTTTATCGCCGCATTGCGCCATGACAGGCTGGACGCGCCATGGGTGATCAACGGTGCGATGAACCGCGACCCCTTCGAGCTTTATGTCGAAACCCAGCTCGCCCCGACCCTGTAGCCCGGCGATGTGATCATCCTCGACAACCTGTCATCCCACAAAAGCCCCAAGGCCATGCGCGCCGTCGGCGCATGGTTTCTGTTCCGTTGTTCGGGGAAAACGCGCCACTGGCACCTTTTCTGATCCCTCCAACCCCTACCGCCCCGATCTGAACCCGATCGAGATGGCCTTCGCAAAGCTCAAGGCTCTTATCCGACGAGCCGCGGCACGGACCCGACGACGATCTCAGGCGCGCCGTTGGACACGTCCGTGATCTCTTCACTGACGAGGAATGCGACAACTTCTTCAAGGCCGCAGGTTATGAAACCAATTGAACGCAACCCGCTAATCCTGGATATCCACCACCTGCCGCAGCCCCCCGCTGACGCGATCATAAATCAGGATGCGCCCGTCTGCCGTTACGACCGCGAGCCAGTCCTGGCCCTGAGTGAACGCCGTGGCCCGTGCGCCCTCGGGCAGGATCAGCCGTTCGGGCAGCGCCAGATCGGACCCGCCCCAGAACCGGGTGACAAAGAGCCCCACGATCACTAGAAGGCCGAGGATCATCGTGGCGGTCAGCACCGTGACCAGCCGCATGAGAAACCGCAGCGAGGCCGGATTTATCGGCGAAGGACCTTCGGAATTGGACTCGGACATGGGGCAGGACCTGCTCGGCTTTACCATCGGGGCCAATCCGCCCCCGCGTCTTGATAAGGCGTTGGCGCGCGATGTGCCAGAGGCTCACGCGCTCTCGCGCACACGGCTGGCGCGACTGATCGAGGACGGCGCGGTGCGTGTCAACAGCATGGTGGAGCGGAACGCCAGGGCGCGCGTGGCGGCGGGCGATCTGGTGGAGATCACCCTGCCCGAGGCCCGCGAGAGCCACATGGCGCCAGAGGCCATCGCGCTTGCCGTGATCCACGAGGATGACAACCTCATCGTGATCGACAAGCCCGCGGGCATGGTCGTGCACCCCGCGCCGGGCAGCCCCGAGGGCACGCTTGTGAACGCGCTGCTGCACCATTGCGGCGACAGCCTCTCGGGCGTGGGTGGCGCGCGGCGGCCCGGTATCGTGCACCGGATCGACAAGGATACCAGCGGCCTTCTGGTAGTGGCCAAGACCGATGCCGCCCATCAGGGGCTTGCCGCGCAATTTGCCGCCCACACGGTCGAACGCAGCTATGCGGCTGCGGTCCACGGCGTGCCCGATGCGGGCGATCCGCGCCTGCGCGGGCTGGCGGGCGTCGCGTTCGAGCCGGGCGGCGTGCTGCGCATCACCACGCAGCTTGCCCGCCACCGCACCGACCGGCAACGTCAGGCGGTCGTGGCCCATGGCGGGCGGCGGGCGGTGACGCGGGCGTGCGTGATCGAGAACTTTGGCGGAGCGGCGGCGCTGCTGGAATGCCGGCTGGAAACCGGGCGCACACATCAGATCCGCGTGCACATGGCCCATGTGGGCCATGGCCTCATCGGCGATCCGGTCTATGGCGGCGCCCGCCGCCTGCCCGCGCGCGCCCTGCCCGAGGGGGCCGCAGAGGCAGCAGCGGCATTTCCCCGGCAGGCGCTGCACGCGGGCACGCTCGGGTTCGTCCATCCGCTGAGCGGCGAGGCGCTGCGCTTCGAGGCCGCCATGCCCGAGGACATGCGCTCGCTCCTCGCCGCGCTGCGCGGCATGAATGACACAACCTGAGAACGACGTGAGTTTCTGAAATATTTTACCGATTTCGCCGGAACTGGCACGCTGATGCGTTAACAATATCAGCTTGAGTCGTCTTGGACTCATGACAAGACAAAACGACTCGACGGGAAAGACAACGATCAGGAGGGACCACAGCATGGGCAATTTCGCAAATCTGCCTGCGCCGACGCCGGAAGGCGGGCTCAACCGCTACATGCAGGAGATCCGCAAGTTTCCGCTTCTGGAGCCGGAAGAGGAATACATGCTCGCCAAGCGCTGGGTCGAGGAACACGACACCGAGGCCGCGCACAAGATGGTCACCAGCCACCTGCGCCTCGCGGCCAAGATCGCCATGGGCTATCGCGGCTATGGCCTGCCGGTGGCCGAGGTGATCTCGGAGGCCAATGTCGGCCTGATGCAGGCAGTCAAGCGCTTCGACCCCGAAAAGGGTTTCCGCCTTGCAACCTACGCGATGTGGTGGATCCGTGCCTCGATCCAGGAATATGTCCTGCGATCATGGAGCCTGGTGAAACTCGGCACCACCTCGGCGCAGAAGAAGCTGTTTTTCAACCTTCGCAAGGCCAAGGCCAGGATCGGCGCGCTGGAAGACGGCGATCTGCGCCCCGAGGTGGTCAAGAAGATTGCCCATGACCTCGGGGTGAGCGAACAGGACGTGATCAGCATGAACCGCCGCATGTCCGGCGGCGACGCCTCGCTCAACGCCACCGTCGGCTCCGATGGCGAAGGCTCGATGCAGTGGCAGGACTGGCTCGAGGACGAGAGCGCCGATCAGGCCGGCGATTACGAAGCCCGCGACGAGCTTGAGGCGCGGCGCGAATTGCTCACGAAGGCGATGGATGTGCTCAACGAGCGCGAGCGCGACATCCTCACGCAGCGCCGCCTCAACGAAGAGACCATCACGCTGGAGGATCTGAGCGCGCAATACGACGTAAGCCGAGAGCGCATCCGCCAGATCGAGGTGCGTGCCTTCGAGAAGCTGCAAAAGCGGATGCGCGCGCTGGCGCAGGAAAAAGGGATGCTCGCGGCCAACTGAGCCTTGGCGGGCACATGCCCTTCGTATATGAAGGCGCGGGCAACGGTCGGGACAGAGCATGAGTATCGGGTCGCGCGTTATGGCAATCTGTCTGCTCATGGTCGTGGCGGCCTGTTCCCCGCGTCCGGTGGCCATGCGCGCGGCTCCCGATCCGGCGGCCACCATCGTTCCGGTATTCGGCGTGACCGGGCGCAGGCTCGACAGCGGTGGTTCGATCTTCGGTTATGACCGGCCCCGCGAGGTCGAGCATTTCCGCATCGACGTCTCGGTGCCGCCCACGCACCGGCCCGGTCGGATCGCATGGCCCAAGGTGGCCCCCGATGCCGCCACCGATTTCGTCGTGACCGAGGCGGGCATCTACCCGGACGCGCGCGCGATGATCGCCGACATGCGCCGCACGGTGCCGGGGCGCGAAACGCTGCTTTTCGTGCATGGCTACAACACGACCCTGTCCGAGGCGTTCTTTCGCACCGCGCAGATCATCACCGATTTCAACGTGACCATGCCCGGCGTGGTTTTTGCCTGGCCCTCGGCGGGCGATCCGCGCGGCTATATCTATGACCGCGACAGCGTGCTGTTCGCCCGCGACGATCTGGAACAGACCTTGCGCGACCTCACCGCACGGCCCGGCGACCGCGTGTTCCTGCTCGCACATTCCATGGGCTCGCAACTCGCCATGGAAACGCTGCGCCAGATCGCGATCAAGGGCGACCGCCGCCTCCTCGACCGGTTGAGCGGCGTAGTGCTCGTCGCACCCGATATCGACCCGGACCTCTTCGCGCGCCAGACGGCGGCCATCGGCACCCTGCCGCAGCCCTTCCTCATCTTCGTCTCGCAGCGCGACCGCGCACTGACCTTGTCGAGCTTCATCACCGGGCGCAAACCCCGTCTCGGCGTCATCACCGAGGCCGACCAGATCGAGCGCCCGGACGTTCAGGTCATCGACGTGACCGTGCTCACGAAGGGGGGAGATTCGCTCAACCATGCCGTGCCATTCACCTCGCCCGACGCGATCTTGCTGCTCAACTCGGTGATGACGCGGGCCGAGCGCGAGGGGCGCGGCCTTCTGCGCGCCGTGACCGAGCAACTGCCCCTCATCCCCGCCATCCCCGCCATCCCGCGCTGAGCGCATCCCCGGCCCGGCATGTGCAGCTTTCGTGCAACCGACACCGGCGCAGCGACGACATTGCGCTGACAGACCCGGCATTTCGCGCTAGAATTCTTCCATGTCGATCTGGACCCGCATATCAGAGGCGCTTCAGGCGCTCGCCAGCGGCGAGAGCCTTGCCCATGTCTTCGACCTTCTGCGCACCCCGCCCGAACGCAGCGTGGCCTTCACCATCGCCGTGATCGCGCTCTCGGCCAAGATGGCCAAGGCCGACGGGCTGGTGACACGCGAAGAAGTGACCGCCTTTCGCGAGGTATTCCGCATCCCGCCCGAGGAAGAACCGAACGCCGCGCGCGTCTTCAACCTCGCGCGGCAGGACGTGGCCGGTTTCGAGGACTACGCCACACGCATCGCGCGCATGTTCGCGGGTGCCCCCGAGACGCTTGGCGACCTGATGGAGGGGCTTTTCCACATCGCCATGGCCGACGGGATCTATCACCCCGACGAGGACGCCTTTCTCGAACGGGTAGCCGCGATCTTCGGCCTGTCCGAGCCGCAGTTCCGCGCGCTGCGCGCCCGCTTCGTCCCCGATGCCGCCCCCGATCCATGGTCGGTGCTGGGCGTGACGGCGGATATGCCGATGCACGAAATCCGCGCCGCCTGGCGGAAGATGGTGCGTGATTGCCACCCCGACCGGATGCAGGCGCGCGGCGTCCCCAGAGAGGCCGTGCTGCTGGCGGAAAAACGCCTCAAGGACATCAACCGCGCCTGGGACGAGATCCGCGCCGCGCGCGCCTGCTGACATCCGCGCGCCCTTTTCCCCCGCAGATCCGATCCGACGGCATGGCGCGGCGCATCCTTCATCTTGCCCCAAATATCCCGGGGAGTGTGAGGGGCTGGCCCCTCACTCCGCCGCCCTCATCAGCCCGTCCGCCCGGACCTGGCGCCCGGCCTCGTCGAGCGACTGCCAGGCGCGTTCGATCAGCGTGTCGATCTCGGATTCGCCGATCACCAGCGGCGGCGCGATAATCATGCGATCCCCCACGTGGCGCATCACCAGGTTGTTGGCAAAGCACCGTTCACGGCAGATATGGCCCACCGTTCCCGGCTCGGCGGCGAATCTGGCGCGGGCCGCCTTGTCGGGCGTCAGCGCGATCGAACCCATCAGCCCCACGATCCGGGCCTCGCCCACCAGCGGATGCGCGGCAAGGCTTTCCCATCTTTCCTTCATGTAGGGCGCGGTCTGCCGGGCCACGCGCTCGATGATCCGCTCTTCTTCGAGGATCCGCAGGTTCTCCAGCGCCACGGCACAAGAAACCGGATGCCCCGAATAGGTGTAGCCGTGGTTGAACTCGCAGCCATTGATCACCTCCGCCACCCTGTCCGAAACGATCGAGCCGCCAATCGGCGCATAGCCCGACGAGAGGCCCTTGGCGATGGTCATGATATCGGGGCGGATGCCCATGGTCTGGCTGCCGAACCAGGCGCCGGTGCGCCCGAACCCGCAGATCACCTCATCGGCGATCAGCAGGATGCCGTATTTGTCGCAGATCCGCTGGATCTCGGGCCAGTAGCTGTCGGGCGGGATGATGACGCCGCCCGCGCCCTGAACCGGCTCGCCGATGAAGGCGGCGACGCGGTGCGGCCCCAACTCCTCGATCATTTCCTCAAGCTGGCGCGCACGGGCAAGGCCGAACGCGTCGGGGTCCATGTCGCCGCCCTCGGCATACCAGTGCGGCTGGTCGATATGGTGGATGTCGGGGATGGGCATCCCGCCCTGCGCGTGCATCCCCGCCATGCCGCCAAGGCTTGCGCTGCCCATGGTCGAGCCGTGATAGCCGTTGCGTCGCGCGATGATGACATTGCGCCCGGGCTGGCCCATCTCTGCCCAGTAGGTGCGCACCATGCGGATATTGGTGTCGTTCGCCTCGGACCCCGAGCCGGCAAAGAACACATGGTTCAGATCACCCGGCGCCAATTCGGCCAGTTTCGCGGCGAGCGCGATGGCGGGCACATGGCTGGTCTGGAAAAACGTGTTGTAATAGGGCAGCTCGCGCATCTGCCGCGCCGCCGCCTCCACCAGTTCGTCACGCCCGTAGCCCACATTGACGCACCACAGCCCGGCCATGGCATCGAGGATCTCGTTGCCCTCGCTGTCGGTCAGCGTCACGCCGTGCGCGCGGGTGATGATCCGCGCGCCCGTGGCGTTGATCGCGTCGCCGTGGGTAAAGGGGTGCATGTGATGGGCGGCATCGAGCGCCTGAAGCGCGGCCGTGGGCAGGTGATTGGTGATCGCGGTCATGGCGGTCCCTTTCGATATTTCGATATGAAGACGCTGGGATGCGGCCCGGCCGACCGCTTTGCCCCGAAAATATGATCAAATTTTCTTGTGTCAATCGAATCAGTCCTCCCGTGCCAACTGCGCGAGGGATTCGCGCACCTGCTCCATTCCCTGCACCACATCGGCGCGGATCGCCTGGGCCGCGGCCTCGCCGTTTCGTTCGCGCATGGCGTCAAGCAGGTCCTTGTGCCTGTCCGGCAGGCCCTGCGTGCCGACCCGCCCGCAAACCACCCGCAGCGATGGCCCGAAGCGCAGCCAAAGCCCGTCCGCCACATCGGCAAGGATCGGCGCATCGGCCAGTTCGTAAATCCGGCGATGGAACCGGTAGTTAAGTTCGAGATAGCCGCGCATGTCCCCGCGCCGGATCGCGCGATCGAGATCGTCGTCGATCGCGGTCAGCGCGCCCAGGTCCGCGGCGCTTGCGCGGGCCGTGGCGCGCTCGGCCAGATATGGGTCAAGCCATTGGCGCGCATAGATCAATTCTCTAATGTGCCGGGCATCGAGCACCGGCACACACACCCGCCTGTTGCCTTGAAATTCAAGCGCGCCCTCGGCGATGAGCCGCCGCAGCGCCTCGCGCACGGGGGTCATGCCCGCCCCGAGCCGCGCGCGCAACCCCTGGATCGTCACCGCCTGCCCCGGCGTCAGATCGCCGAACAGCACCAGCGCGCGCAGCGCGCGATAGATCGTCTCATGCGCCGGAAGGCGCGCGGCAGGGGGCGC
The DNA here is from genome assembly GCA_002428225.1 of Roseovarius sp. UBA6167. Lineage (GTDB taxonomy): Bacteria > Pseudomonadota > Alphaproteobacteria > Rhodobacterales > Rhodobacteraceae > Roseovarius. The sequence goes on from DIUD01000051.1 coordinate 10,954, forward strand.
CTCGCTGCCCGATTTTCGTGCGGTTTTCTGCATCCCTGCCCCCTCTTCGATCCGCGCCGCAACTCCATCCTTGCGAGTTTGGCGGCTGCGTGAAAACATCGCCATATTGCCGTTGACGGCAGTTTTTTGATCATATGCCATCAAGGCAAACAAGATACCCAACCAAGGGGAACCCACGATGAAAAAACTCACGCTGACCACCGCCGCTGCGCTCGCGCTCATGGGCCTCGCCGCCCATGCGCAGGAGGTGCGCGTCTATAACTGGTCCGACTATATCGACGAATCGCTGCTTTCCAAATTCGAGCAGGAGACCGGGATCAAGCTGATCTACGACGTGTTCGACAGCAACGAGGTGCTGGAAACCAAGCTGCTCGCCGGGGGATCGGGCTATGACGTGGTGGTGCCCTCGGGCACCTTTCTGCAACGCCAGATCCAGGCCGGGGCGTTTCAGAAGCTCGACAAATCGAAGCTGCCCAATCTCGAGAACATGTGGGACGTGATAGAGGCGCGCACCGCGCAATACGATCCCGGCAACGAATATTCGATCAACTACATGTGGGGCACCACCGGCATCGGCGCGAATGTCGGCAAGGTGACCGAGGTGCTCGGCGCGGATGCGCCGCTCGACAGTCTCGAACTGGTGCTGAACCCGGCGAACATGGAGAAACTGGCCGCCTGCGGCGTGCATTTCCTCGACGCACCCGCCGAGATAATTCCGATGGCGCTCAAGTATATCGGCGAGGACCCCAACAGCCATGACCCGGACGTGATCGCCAAGGCCGAAGCCGTGCTCGCGGCCGTGCGTCCCCATATCCAGAAATTCCACAGCTCGGAATATATCAACGCGCTGGCCAATGGCGATATCTGCGTGGCCGTGGGCTGGTCGGGCGACATCCTTCAGGCGCGCGACCGCGCCGACGAGGCCGATAACGGCGTCGAGATCGTCTATAACGCCCCGACCGAGGGCGCGCAGATGTGGTTCGATCAGATGGCCATTCCGGTCGATGCGCCCAACCCGGACGCGGCGCATGTGTTTTTGAATTTCATCATGGAACCCGAGAACATGGCCGCCGCCTCGAACTATGTCTATTACGCCAACGGCAACGCCGCCTCGAAGGAGTTTCTCGAAGAGGACGTGATCGGCGATCCGGGCATCTACCCGCCCGAAGAGGCGATGGACAATCTCTATACCACCACGCCCTATCCGGCCAACGTGCAGCGGATCGTCACCCGCCTCTGGACCAGGATCAAGTCCGGCACCTGATCGCGCACGGGGCCCGCGCCACGACGGCGCGGGCCATTTTGACAACGACAACAGCCGGGGGCACAATGGGGCAGACCGTCTTCGAGCCGTGGAACGATCCCGAGGCCAGGCCGCTCATCCAGTTCCGCAATGTCACCAAGCGGTTCGGTGACTTCACCGCCATCGACAACCAGTCATTCAACATCTACGAGCGCGAATTCTTCGCCCTGCTCGGCCCCTCGGGTTGCGGCAAGACGACGATGATGCGGATGCTTGCCGGTTTCGAGAAGCCGACCGAGGGCACGATCCTGCTGGGTGGCAAGGACATCGCCCCCATCCCGCCCAACAAGCGCGCGGTGAACATGATGTTCCAGTCCTACGCGCTGTTTCCGCATCTCTCGGTCTGGGACAATATCGCCTTCGGCCTCAGGCGCGACGGCAAGCGCAGGGACGAGATCGCGGCGCGGGTCGAGGAGATGCTGAAGCTCACCCGCCTGACCCAGTTCGCCCGCCGCAAGCCGCACCAGATTTCCGGTGGCCAGCGGCAGCGCGTGGCGCTCGCGCGCTCGCTCGCCAAGGCGCCCAAGCTGCTGCTGCTCGACGAACCGCTCGGCGCGCTCGACGCCAAGCTGCGCACGGCGACGCAGTTCGAGCTGATGGACATCCAGGAAAAGACCGGCACCACCTTCGTCATCGTCACCCACGACCAGGAAGAGGCGATGACCGTGGCCTCCCGCGTGGCGGTGATGGACAATGGCCGCATCATTCAGGCCGACACGCCCGCGCGCATCTACGAGACCCCCAATTCCGTCTATGTGGCCGATTTCATCGGCGAGGTGACGATCCTTTCTGGCACGGCGCGCAAATCCGGCGCGGGCTACGAGATCCATTATGCCGAAGGGGTTCCGCCCCTCTATGCCGAGGACGAGGCCCGATTCGACAATGGCGAGACCTGCCATATCGCGCTGCGCCCCGAAAAGGTGGCGATCAGCGCCGAACGCCCCGAGGACCGGCGCAACGCGGTCGAGGGCACGATCATCGACATCGCCTATCTTGGCAATCTCTCGACCTATCACGTCAAGCTGGCCACGGGGCAGATGATCAAGGCCCAGACCGCCAATACCCGCCGGCTCGCCCTGCGTGGCTTTACCTGGGAAGACAAGGTGTGGCTGTCGTGGACCGATACCGCCGCCGTGCTGCTGAAGGAGTGAGCGGATGGGCCGGTTTTTCCTCATCGCGTTGCCCTTTGCCTGGCTTCTGGCGCTGTTTCTGGTGCCGTTCCTGATCGTGCTCAAGATCTCGCTGTCGGATATCGCGCTGGCGATCCCGCCCTACACCCCCACGCTCGACCTCACCGAGGGGTGGGCGGGGATCAGGGCCTTCCTGTCGCAACTCGATTTCGAGAATTTCACCTTCCTCACGCAGGACGATCTCTACTGGAAGGCCTATCTCTCCTCGCTGCAAATCGCCCTCATCGCCACGGTGCTCACGCTTCTGGTGGGCTATCCGATCGCCTATGGCATGGCCAACGCGCCCGATCACTGGCGGCCCACGCTGATGATGCTGGTGATCCTGCCGTTCTGGACCTCGTTCCTGATCCGGGTCTATTCGTGGATGGGGATCCTCTCGACCGAGGGCTATCTCAATCAGCTCCTGCTCTGGCTCGGGGTGATTTCCACACCGCTCACGATCCTCAACACGCCAACGGCGGTCTATATCGGGATCGTCTATACATATCTGCCGTTCATGATCCTGCCGATCTATTCGGCGCTGGAGCGGATGGACGCATCGCTTCTGGAGGCGGCCGAGGATCTGGGCTGTTCGCGGCTTACCGCGTTCTGGCTGGTGACGGTGCCCTTGTCGAAAAACGGCATCATCGCGGGGTGTTTTCTGGTCTTCATCCCCGTGATCGGCGAATTCGTCATCCCCTCGCTGCTGGGCGGGTCGCGGACGCTGATGATCGGCAAGGTGCTGTGGGAGGAATTCTTCAACAACCGCGACTGGCCGGTGGCAAGCGCGGTGGCGGTGATCCTGCTCCTGATCCTGATCGTTCCCATCGTGCTGTTCCAGATCAACCAGCAAAAGCAGCGCGAGGCCGAGGAATGAGACGCCTGACATGGTTCAACGCCACCTCGCTCACGCTGGGGCTTGCCTTTCTCTACCTGCCGATGCTCATTCTCATCATCTACAGCTTCAACGCCTCGCGGCTGGTGACGGTCTGGGCGGGGTTCTCGACGCAGTGGTATGGGACGCTGTTTTCCAATCAGGGCTTCATCGACGCGGCCAAGGTCACGCTCAAGGTGGCGGTGGCCTCCTCGAGCGTTGCCACGGTGCTGGGAACGATGGCGGCGCTGGTGCTGGTGCGGATGGGGCGTTTTCCGGGCCGGACGCTGTTTTCGGGGATGATCTATGCGCCGCTGGTCATGCCCGAGGTGATCACCGGCCTGTCGCTGCTGCTTTTGTTCATCGGCATCGGGCTCGATCGCGGGATCTTCACCATCATTCTCGCGCATACCACCTTTTCCATGGCCTTCGTCGCGGTGGTGGTGTCGTCGCGGCTAATGACCTTCGATCGCTCGCTCGAAGAAGCGGCGCTCGATCTGGGCGCTTCGCCCTTCGACGCCTTCCGTCTTGTCACCCTGCCGATCATCGCGCCGGCGGTGATCTCGGGCTGGCTTCTGGCGTTCACTCTCTCGCTTGATGACCTCGTGATCGCGTCGTTTACCGCCGGTCCCTCGGCCACCACGCTGCCCATCAAGATATGGTCGGCGGTGCGGCTTGGGGTCTCGCCCGAGATCAACGCGCTGTCCACGATCATGATCGGGATCGTGGCCGTGGGCGTCATCGGCGCCTCGCTCGTCACCAAGCGCGCGGCGCTGCGCCGCGAGGCGGATGAGCGCGCCGCGGTGCAGGGATGAGGCGCGTCTTTCCCGCCCATGCCTATGGCGAGGGACCGCGTGCGCGCTGTTTCTGGCCCACGACCGCCGCGCCGCCCGATTATCCGCGCGCCGAGGGGCCGATCGCCTGCGACGTGGCGGTGATCGGCGCGGGGTTCACCGGGCTGTCGGCGGCGCTGCACCTGGCCGAGGCGGGGCAGGATGTGCGCGTGTTCGAGGCCGAAACACCCGGCTGGGGCGCGTCGGGGCGCAATGGCGGGTTCTGCTGCCTGGGTGGCTCGGCGGCCGCGGACGCGGTCTTGCGGCGGATGCACGGCGAGGAGGCCCGCCGCGCCTGGCGCCGCACCGAGGCCGAGGCGGTGCAGGTGGCAAAAGACCTGATCGCGCGCCACAACATCAGCGCCGACACCCATTCGACGGGCGAGACCCTGCTGGCCCATACCCCGCAAGCGGCAGCCTCCTTTCCCGAGCGCGCCGCGCGCATCGCCGCGAATTACGGCGTGACGCCCCAGCTCCTCCCCGGCGAGGCGCTGGCGCAGGCGGGGATGCGCGGCCCGTTCTTCGCGGCCCTCACCACGCCGATCGGTTTCGCGCTCAACCCGCTGAAATACACCCTCGGGCTGGCCGGGGCCGCGACGCGGGCCGGCGCGCGCATCCATGCCCGCTCGCCGGTCACGGCGATCCGGCACAACGGGGCGTTTCACCTCACCACGGCGCAGGCCCGGATCACCGCGCGCCGCCTGATCGTGGCGACCAACGGCTATTCCTCGGATGACCTGCCGGGCTGGATGCGGGCGCGCTACCTGCCCACGCAATCCAATGTCATCGTCACCCGCCCGCTGAGCGAGGCGGAACTTGACGCGCAGGGCTGGACCAGCCGGCAAATGAGCTATGACGACCGGTTCTTTTTGCATTATTTCCGCCTGATGCCCGATAACCGGATGCTGTTCGGGATGCGCGGGGGGCTGTTTTCCTCGGCCCGGTTCGATGAAAGGATGAACCGGGTGACCCGCGCGCATTTCGACGCGATGTTTCCCGCATGGCGCGATGTCGAGACGCCGCATGGCTGGAACGGGCTTTTGTCACTGGCCCCCGACCTTACCCCCTATGTCGGGCCGATCCCCGACATGCCCGGCGCCTTCACGGGGCTGAGCTATCACGGCAACGGCGTGGCAATGGCCAGCCATGCGGGCGTGCTGCTGGCCGATCTGGCGATGGACCGGCCCCCGCGCCACCTCTACCCCGAAATCATGCGAAAACCGCCCCGGCGCTGGCCTTTGGGGCGGTTCCGGCGGGCGATGATGTGGCCGCCCTATGCGCTTGCCGTGATGCGTGGCGGGTGAGGGATCAGCCCGGCCCGATCATGAAACAGGTGATCTTCCTGGCCTGGAGGCGCCGGCAGGCGAGATCCGCGCTCTCGCGGCTCATCCCCATGAAGTTCGCATCAAACCCCGCAGGCCGCCTGACCACCTTGCGCAGGCTGCCCTCAAGCGTGGCCATCTCGGCAAGCGCGGTCTGCAACAGCACCTGCCGCGCCTTGTATTCGTTCGGGTAGCGCCCAACATTGACGCCCCAATGCCGCCCGTCCGAGGTGGACAGGCGCGTGACAACCTCCGGCGTGGCCTCAGCCACGACCTCGACCACCTGCGTGATCTCTGGCCTCGGCTCGGGACGGCGCGAGACCTCGGGCGCGACCTCGGCCACCGCCTCCGGAACCGCCTGAAGCTTGGCCGCGGCCTCGGCGGCGGCCATCACCGCGCGCTCGATGGTCGCGGCGTCGGCGGCGGCCACAAAAACGGGGGCCTGTGTACCGGGGCGCATTTGCGGGCGCAGGCTCTTGCCGACAGCGGCGGCAGAAGCCAGCCGCACGGTCCGGGCCGCAACCTCGGGGCGCGCCTGCCCCTCGGCGATCATCACCGGCGCAGTGCCGGCCTTGCCCATATAGGCGGGGCGCTGAGGGGCCACGACCGCCACCCGGCTCGGGGCGCTGCGAAAGCCCAGATCAAGCAACTCGGCCACCTTCGCATTGCGCGAGGCGGTCGATTTGCCGCCGAACACCGTCGCAATGATGCGTATGCCGCCGCGTTCGGCGCTGGCAGTCAGGTTGAAGCCGGCGGCGCTGGTATAGCCGGTCTTGATCCCGTCCGCGCCGCGATAGCTGTTCAGCATCCGGCGATTGGTGTGGTGCACCTTCGCCACGCCGGCATCGGCCTCGAGCCGCGAGAACAGGTTGTAATATTGCGGATAGTCATAGAACACATGGCGCCCGAGAATGCTCATGTCGCGGGCGGTCGAGAGGTGCCCCGCCTCGGTCAGGCCATGAGCGTTCTTGAAATTGGTGCGCATCATCCCCATCGCTTTGGCGGTGCGGTTCATGCGGCGCGCGAATTGCGCCTCGGAGCCTTCAATGGCCTCGCCCAGGGCGGTGGCCGCGTCATTGGCCGAGCGCACGGCGGCGGCGCGGATCAGATAGCGCAGCCTGATGCGTTGCCCTGCGCGCAGCCCCAGCTTGCTCGGTGGCTCGGAGGCCGCATGGCGGGATATGGTCACCATGTCGTCAAGCCCGATCTCGCCGTTTTCAACCGCCTCGAACACCACATAAAGCGTCATCATCTTGGTCAGCGAGGCCGGGTGCAGCGGCGTATCGGCATTCTCGGAATAAAGCACCTTGCCGTTGCGCGCATCCATGACAAAACCTGCGTAAGGCGCGGCGGCGGCGCTCAACGGCACGACCACAAGCATCCACACGATTGCCAGAACGGCCAAGCCCCATAGAATAGGCTGCCTGCCCCATATTTTCATTGAACTGCTCTCTACTGCCTCGCGCCGCCGCATTTCCTGCGATCAGCTTTATCGTTGCGGGCACTCTATCATATCAATGGTGTCGATCAAAGTATCGAATTCATGTGGAAATTATCGAGACGTGGCGCCCCTTGCGGGACAACATCTCGTGGCTGGCCCACCCTTGTGCCCAACATGAACGCTCAGCGCGCCCAGGCGCGATCGCCCATGCCCGAAGCGCCGGTGCGCGGCTGCCTCGTCGCCGGGCGCCGCGGGCACATGATCGGAGCGCACCGTCATGCCAGCGCGCCGCGCGGGATGCCGCGGACCCCGCTCAGGTCTCGTCGTCGGGCGCGGCGCGCGGCAAGACCCAGTCCGCGCGCGGGAAATGGCAGGTATACCCCTGCGGAAAACGTTCGAGATAGTCCTGGTGCTCGGGCTCCGCCTCCCAGAAATCGCCCGCTGGCGCCACCTCGGTCACCACCTTGCCGGGCCAGCGACCGCTCGCCTCGACATCGGCGATGGTGCGCAGCGCCTCGGCCTTCTGATCCTCGGAGCAATAGTAGATCGCCGAGCGATAGCTGAGGCCCACATCGTTGCCCTGCCGGTTGATCGTGGTCGGGTCGTGGATCTGGAAGAAGAATTCCAGCAGCCGCCGATAGCCGACCCGGGCGGGATCGAAGATGATCTCGATCGCCTCGGCATGGGTGCCGTGGTTGCGGTAGGTGGCATTGGGCACGTCGCCGCCGGTATAGCCCACGCGGGTGGAAATCACCCCGTCGAGACGGCGGAAGAGATCCTGCATCCCCCAGAAACAGCCCCCCGCCAGAACTGCGCGCTCGCTCATGTCACGTCCTCCACCTGGTCGAGCCAGGCGCCATAGCCTTCGGCCTCCATGTCGTCGCGGTGGATGAAACGCAGGCTGGCCGAGTTGATGCAATAGCGCAGGCCGCCCCGGTCGCGCGGACCGTCGGGAAAGACATGGCCGAGATGGCTGTCGCCATCGCGGCTGCGGACCTCGGTGCGGATCATGCCGAGGCTGTAATCCGGCGTCTCGACCACATGCGCGGGCGCGATCGGCCGTGTAAAGCTCGGCCAGCCGCAGCCCGCGTCGTATTTGTCCGAACTGGCGAAAAGCGGCTCGCCCGAGACGATGTCCACATAGATGCCCGGCTCGCGGTTATGAAGATGCTCGCCCGTGCCGGGGCGTTCGGTGCCACTGTGCTGGGTGATGCGGTATTGCTCGGGCGTGAGGGCGGCGATCCGTTCGGGATCCTTGCGATATCGTGACATGGCGGCCTCCTGTGCGCGTGGTCGTATTACGAAAGAGATGGCACGCGCGCGCAGAAATCAATGGGGGGGGCGGAACGACCCCGCGCATAGGCCCTGCCTGCCCCGCCTTGCGGACTTGGCCGAGGGCAGTCGCGTTTGGCTCGCGCCTCTGGCGGTTCAGCTGTCAAGCCATTGATAATAATTGATAAGAATTTCTCGCCCCACCCTGCGCGCTTGAGCTTCATAGAGAGCAATCCCTTGGACGGGTCTTGCCGGGCAACATCGAGGGCGCGCCGTCGCAGGACGGCGATGTTGCCGGGTTCGAACACCGCTTCCCAATGACGCATACCGCGCTCACCCCAAAACCCGAATGTGAACAGGTGTGCAAAATTGACCCGGTAGCGGGGTAATCGGCGTCCAAAATGCCCCCCCCCGACACTTATGTTGATGATGCTCCCGAGTTTGGCAGGGAGCATGGATTGGGATGTTGGTCGTGGAGACGATAGCGAAGATCCGGCGGGCGCACTTTCTGGATAAGAATTCGATCAAGAAAATCTGCCACGAAC
>DIUD01000025.1:0-25020 GCA_002428225.1 Roseovarius sp. UBA6167
ACATCTTCAACTCAAAGCTGGTCCTCGCCAGCCGCGAGACCGCGACCGACACCGATTACGAACGCATCGAGCGCGTCATCGCCCATGAATACTTCCACAACTGGACCGGCAACCGCATCACCTGCCGCGACTGGTTCCAGCTCTGCCTCAAGGAGGGGCTGACCGTCTTTCGTGATGCCCAGTTCACCGCCGACATGCGCTCGACCCCGGTCAAGCGCATCCATGACGTGATCGCATTGCGCGCGCGCCAGTTCCGCGAGGATAACGGGCCGCTCGCGCATCCGGTCAGGCCCGAAAGTTTTCTGGAGATCAACAACTTCTACACCGCAACGGTCTATGAGAAAGGGGCCGAGCTGATCGGGATGCTCAAGCGTCTGGTGGGCGATGCGGCCTATGAGCGCGCGCTCGATCTCTACTTCACGCGCCATGACGGGCAGGCCTGCACCATCGAGGACTGGCTGCGGGTGTTTGAAGATGTGACCGGGCGCGATCTCTCGCAATTCAAAATCTGGTATGAAGAGGCCGGAACGCCCCGGCTGCGCGTCACGGATGACTTCAACGATGGCCGATACACACTTCATTTTGAACAGAAAACTCCTCCGACACCCGGCCAGGCCGTCAAGCGCGCGCGCGTTATCCCCATCAGTGTCGGCCTGCTTGGCCCGAATGGTGACGAGCTGCGCGCCACCACCGTTCTGGAAATGACCGAAGCGCGCCAGAGCTTTTCCTTTGATGGATTAGCTTCGCGGCCCATCCCTTCGATATTGCGTGATTTTTCTGCGCCGGTCATCCTCGACCGCGCGACCGGCAACGCCGAATGTGCCTTTCTTCTCGCCCATGACACCGATCCGTTCAACCGCTGGGAGGCCGGGCGCGTGCTGGCGCGCGCCACGCTCCTGGCGATGATCCGCGAGGGGGCGGCGCCCGATGCGGCCTATCTTGACGCGGTGCATGAGGTGGCGCGCAACGAGACGCTCGACCCGGCCTTCCGTGCGCTGGTTCTGGACCTGCCAGGCGAGGACGACCTCGCCCAGGCCCTCCACGCTGCCGGGGATACGCCCGACCCGCAGGCCATCTGGCAGGCGCGGGAAGACCTCGACGCCGCGCGCGCCAGGGCGATGGAGGCGACGCTCGTCGAGCTTTACGCGCGCCACCAGGTCACCGGCGCTTACCGTCCCGATGCCGATCAGGCGGGCGCGCGGGCGCTGGCCAACGCCGCGCTGTCGCTGCTCACCCGGCGCGACGGCGGTGCGCGGGCGCAGGCGCAATATGACGCCGCCGACAACATGACCCAGCAACTTGCGGCCCTGGGCTGTCTCTTGCGCGCGGGCAAGGGCACGGCGGCCGCAGACGCCTTCTATCGGCAATGGTCCCATGACCGCCTGGTGATGGACAAATGGTTCGCCCTGCAAATCCTGACGGCCACCCCGGACGAGGCCGCCCGAACCGCCGAGCGCCTCACACGACACCCCGATTTCACCCTTCGCAACCCCAACCGCTTTCGCGCCGTCCTGGGATCGCTTGCCGCCAACCCTGCCGGTTTTCACCATATATCTGGGCGCGGCTATCGTCTCATGGCGGATATGCTCATCGCGCTCGACCCGCTCAACCCGCAGACCACGGCGCGGATGTGCTCGGCCTTCGAGACATGGCGGCGCCATGATGCCACGCGGCAAGCGCTCATCGGCGCCGAGCTTGACCGCGTTCTCGGCAGGCCCGGCCTCAGCCGCGACACCACCGAGATGCTCAGCCGCATCCGCGATGCCTGATCGGCCTGTCATCGGCCAAATGCGATAGCCCTGAGCCCGCCGCCCCTTTCCCATCCCTGCGATCCGTGCCAGTCTCGGCGCGAAACGCGAGAGGGAGCCTTCATGCCGATCACCACCTGCATTTTCGACGCCTACGGCACGCTTTTCGACGTTGCCGCCGCCGCGCGCGCGGTCGCCGCCGAGACCGGGCGCGAGACCTTTGCCCGCCACTGGCCCGCCATCGCCGCGAAATGGCGCATGAAGCAGCTTCAATACACCTGGCTGCGCGCGGTGATGGGGGCGCATATCGGCTTCTGGCAGGTGACGCAGGACGGGCTTGACTGGGCGCTCGAATCGGAGGGGCTTGAGGGCGATACCGGGTTGCGCGAGCGGCTGTTGCATCTTTACCGGGAACTCGCGGCCTTTCCCGAGGTGCCCGCGATGCTGGCCGCGCTCCGCCAGGCGGGCAAACAGACCGCGATCCTGTCGAACGGCGCGCCCGACATGCTCGACGACGCGGTGCGCTCGGCGGGGATCGGCGACCTGCTCGACGATGTGCTCTCGGTCGAGAGCGTCGGCATCTACAAGCCCGCCCGCGTGGTCTATGACCTGGTCGGCCAACGCTTTGGCTGCGCGCCCGAGGAGGTGCTTTTCGTGTCGTCGAATGGCTGGGATGCCTGCGCTGCCGCAGGCTACGGATTTCAGACGGTCTGGGTCAACCGCGCGGGCGACCCGGTGGACCGCCTGCCCGCCACCCCCGACCGGCAATTGCCGGACCTGACCGCCATTCCGCCGCTGGCAGGTGCGTGATGGCGCGCTTTACCACCTCCGACGGGCTGAGCCTGCATTACGAGGATGCGGGCGCCGGCGCGCCCGTGCTCTGCCTCGCGGGCCTGACGCGCAACAGCGCCGATTTCCAGTTCCTCTTGCCGCATCTGGCAGGCTATCGCGTGATCCGCCTCGATTATCGCGGGCGCGGGCAATCGGACCATGCCGCCGATTTCATGAGCTACAACGTCCTGCGCGAGGCGCAAGACGCGGTGGAATTGCTCGACCATCTCGGGCTGGAGCGCACGGCCCTCATCGGCACGTCGCGCGGCGGTCTCGTGGCGATGGCCATGGCGCACGCCCATCCCGGCCGCCTGTCGGGCGCGGTGTTCAATGACATCGGTCCAGAGGTCGCCAGCGAGGGGCTGGCACGGATCATGGATTACGTCGGACGCGCACCCGACCTGCCCGATCTCGACGCCTGCGCCCGCGCGCTCAGGGATGCCAATCAGAGCCGCTTTCCCGGCGTGCCCCTTGCCCGCTGGCGCGCGCAGGCCGAGGCGATGTTCGCCGAGAAACCCGGCGGCGGGCTGGCGCTGCGCTATGACGCGCGGCTGCGCGACGCGCTGATCGGCCAGGCGGGCACGGGCGATGCGCCCGACCTGTGGCTGATGTTCGACGCGCTGCGAGACCTGCCCCTGGCCGTGATCCGGGGGGCCAATTCCGACCTGCTGAGCGCGCAAACCGTGGCGAAAATGAAGGCCCGCCACCCGGGCCTCATCACCGCTACCGTGCCCGACCGGGGACATGTGCCCTTTCTCGACGAGCCGCAGGCGCTCGGCGCCATCCACGCCCTTCTGGACCGCGCCCATTGACCGACATCATCATGATCCGCGCCGCGCGCGCGCGCCTCGAAGGCCACGCGCGGCGCACGCCGCTCCTGTCCTCGCCCTTTCTCGACGAGATCGCCGGGCGGCGCGTCCTCATCAAGCCCGAATGCCTGCAACACACCGGCAGCTTCAAGTATCGCGGCGCGCGCTCGGCGGTCTCGGCGCTTGACCCCGACACCCGCGCGCACGGCGTCATCGCCTTCTCGAGCGGCAACCACGCGCAAGGCGTGGCGCTGGCCGCAAGCCAGTTCGGCGTGCCTTGCGTCATCATCATGCCCGCCGACGCGCCACGTCTCAAGATCGACAACACCCGCGCCCTGGGGGCCGAGGTGGTGCTCTACGACCGCGCGACCGAGGACCGCGACGCGCTCGGCGCGGCGCTTTCGTCCGAGCGCGGCCTCACCCTGATAAAGCCGTTCGACGAGCCGCAGGTTATCGCGGGCCAGGGCACCGTCGGGCTGGAGATCGCCGAAGACGCGCATGCCCTCGGCATCGAGAGCGCCGATGTGCTGATCTGCTGCGGCGGCGGGGGGCTTACCTCGGGCATCGCGCTGGCGCTCGAGGCCGAGGCACCGGGCCTGCGCGCGCGCCCCGTGGAACCCGAAGGCTTCGACGATACCGCCCGTTCGCTCCGCCTTGGCCGGATCCGGCGCAACGCGCGCCTTTCGGGCAGCCTGTGCGATGCGATCATCACCCCCCAACCGGGCGCGCTGACATTTCCCATCATGGCCCGCCTTTGCGGCCCCGGAATCGTGGTGAGCGAGATTGAGGCGATGCGCGCCATGGCCCAGGCATTCCAGCGGCTCAAGCTGGTGGCGGAACCGGGCGGCGCGGTGGCGCTGGCCGCCGCCCTGTTTCATGGCAACGAGATCGCGGGCGAGGCGGTGATCGCCATCATCTCCGGCGGCAATGTCGATGCCGCCATCTTTTGCGACGCGCTCAGCCTGCCGGGCTGAGCCACGACCGAGAGAACGACCCCGCAAGGCAGATTTCGTGTTCATGATGAACGTCATGGCGCGGTTGACGGGGCTCGAACCCGCGACCCCCGGCGTGACAGGCCGGTACTCTAACCAACTGAGCTACAACCGCGCAACGCGTCCAGGGGATCGTTCGGGGCAGCGGTGGCGCGGTTGACGGGGCTCGAACCCGCGACCCCCGGCGTGACAGGCCGGTACTCTAACCAACTGAGCTACAACCGCCCGCTGCCCGCCCGATCCCTCGGACGTGTGGCGCTTCTAAGCGCAGCCCGCGCCCTCGTCAAGCGTCGCGCACGGCATTTGCTCATTTTCCGCAAGGCCCCGGTTGCCGCGTCAGAGCGCGCGAAACCGCGCCTCCTGCTGCGCGCTCCAGCGCACGGTCAGATCAAAGCCGTCCTCGCCCTGACGTTCCTCCTCGACGAGATCCCGCTCGAAAAGCCAGGCGCGCTTGCGGCCCTCGTCAAAGCCGAGATGCACCTCGTCCAGATGGGTGACCTGCGCCAGTATCGCGCCGACCGCGGCGACGAGTTCCGGCACCCCCTCGCCCGTCACCGCCGAGACCGCAAGAACCCCCTCGCGGCGCGCCGCCTGCGTCAGCACCGTGTCATGCGCGCCCTCGTCGAGCCGGTCGATCTTGTTCCAGACCTCCAGCCGCGGGACATCCTCGCTGACCCCGAGGCTTTCGAGGATCGCCGCCACGTCCTCGGCCTGCGGCTGCGTTTCGGGATGCGAGATGTCGCGCACATGCACGATGAGATCAGCGGCCAGCACCTCTTCCAGCGTGGCGCGAAAGGCCGCGACAAGTTCGGTCGGCAGATCGCTGATGAAGCCGACCGTGTCGCTCAGGATCACCTCGGGCCCGCCACCCGGCAGCGCGACGCGCCGCATGGTCGGGTCGAGCGTGGCGAACAGCATGTCCTTGGCCAGCACCTCGGCCCCGGTCAGCAGATTGAACAGCGTCGATTTCCCGGCATTGGTATAGCCCACCAGCGCGACGATGGGGAACGGCACCCTGGCGCGCGCGGCACGGTGGAGGGTGCGGGTCTTCGCCACCTTCTCCAACTGCCGCCGCAGGCGCACGAGCTGCTCGTCAATCGCGCGCCGGTCCGCCTCGATCTGCGTCTCGCCGGGACCACCGACAAAGCCGAGGCCCCCGCGCTGCCGCTCAAGGTGGGTCCATGCCCGCACCAGCCGCGTGCGCTGATAGGACAGCGCCGCCATCTCCACCTGCAACACGCCCTCGCGGGTGGCGGCCCGGTCGCTGAAAATCTCCAGAATCAGGCCGGTCCGGTCGAGGATCTTCACCTCCCAGAGCTTTTCGAGGTTGCGCTGCTGCACCGGGCTGAGCGGGCCATCGACCAGCACCAGCTCGGCCTCGGCCGCCTCGATCGCGGCGCGCAGCTCCTCGCATTTGCCCTTGCCGAACAGCTTGCCCGCGTCGGGCTTGCGCAGGCGCACGATCTCGGCGCCCACCACCTCCAGATCGGGCAGCGCGCGCGCCAGCGCCACCGCCTCATCCAGCGCGAGCGCCGGGTCGCGGGCGCGCTCGGCACCGGCGATTTCGGGGTGGATGACAAAGGCCGGCGTGATCGGGCGCGCGTGTTCTCTCAATTCTCGCCGTCGCCTTCATAAAGCGAGACGGGCTGCGACGGCATGATGGTCGAGACCGCGTGCTTGTAAACAAGCTGCGACTGCCCGTCGCGGCGCAGCAGGATGCAGAAATTGTCGAACCAGGTGATGACGCCCTGCAACTTGACGCCGTTGATCAGAAAGATCGTGACCGGAATCTTGGCCTTGCGCACATGATTGAGAAATGCGTCCTGCAAATTCTGACGATCCGAAGCCATTACATTCCCTGCCCTGTTCTTGCACGCGCCGCCTGCCGACGCGGAATTTTACCGCTATCGGCGCGAGTATGTCTTGCAACGGGCCGGGTTTCCAGCCCGAATTTCAACGCCCCGCAGCGCGCGGTCATGCGCGCCAGGCCGTCGGGCTGAGAAGCGCGATGAGCGCCAGCGTCTCGACCCGCCCCAGCACCATCGCGCCGGCATAGATGATCTTGACCCCCGGGCCCAGTTCAACGAGACGGATGGGCACCTCGGCGGCGCTGTGGATCAGCGGCCCCGTGGACGACAGCCCCGACAGCGCGACGATGAGCGCGGTCTCGAAATTCAGCCCCGCGAGCGACAGCCCGACCAGGACCGCTACCAGCGAAAGCGCGAAGAGCATGAAGAAGACCCAAGCCACATAGGCCCCCTGCCGCCGGATTCGCCGCCCGGTATCCGAGGCGCGCCCCACCGAGGAAGGATGCACCAGCCGCTCCATCTCGCGCTGCGCGTGCAGATAGAGGGCATAGACCCGCAGCAGCTTGACCCCGCCCGCCGTCGTGGCCACGCCGCCACCCACCATCACCAGCCCGATAAGGACGAGGCCGGGTGTGCCCAGCCCCGACCAGGCCCGCGCCGCCTGCCAGTCGGCGCTCTCGAATCCGGTCGTGGACAGAAAGGACAGCACCGTGAACACCGCCCCCCAGAGCGCGTGCAGCGACTCGCCGAAGGTTGCGCGCGCGTCGATGTCCAGGGCGCCGACCCAATGGCGCAGGAACAAGATGAGCGGCACCACCGCCACGATCAGCACCCCCAGTCTGAATTCCGGATCGTTGAGCAGGCCCGGACGCGCGGTCGGCACCGTGTCCGACGAAAACGTGAGCCGCGACAGCGCGAAGATGAAGAACAGAAACACCACCACTTCGCCGACAAGCCCCGCAGCGCCGTTCTTGAGCCCGCCGACGGGAGAAATCCCGCTTGTCGCCAGCGTGGACATGGCATGGATGAGCGCCACGAAAGACCGCTCTCCCGCCGCCATCAGCGCGATCCACAACACCAGCGTCAGCCCGGCATAGACCGGCGTGAGCGAGCGCGCGGCCAGCGCCAGCCGCCGCGCCGGGCGCGCGCGCTGAAACCGGCCCAGCACCGCGTCATCCTGCCCCGGCTCGGCGCGCACCGTGACCTCGAAACCGCCAAGGCTCAGCGGTGCCAGCACCGCGAAGGCGGAAATCCAGATCAGCAGCCCGCCGGCCCAGCCCACCAGCCCGCGCCACAGGTGCAGGCTCTCCTTGATCCGGCCCGGGGCGTCGAACATGGTGGCACCCGTGGTGGTCAGGCTCGACACCATCTCCAGCCAGGCATTGAGAAAGGTGGTGTTGCGCACCCCCAGATAGAAGGGCAGCGCCAGGTAGAGCGGCAACAGCAGGTAGGCCAGCAGCAGCGAGGCGAGGTTGCGCACGTCGGTGGGCTCGCGCCGGGCCACCCGGTTGGCGATCGCCAGCCCCAGGCAGAGCACGGCCACAAGACCCAGGGCCCCGGAATAGAAAAACGCCCGCCCGACCTGCGAATTGCCCCGCATCGCCGCGTCGATGGCAGGCAGGAACATCATCAGCGCCGTCAGCCCGGCCAGGACCAGGATCAAGGGAAATCGGAGGATCCGCGCGCCCATGGTATCAGAAATAATCGACCGAGACCTGCAACAGCCGCTCGACCGCCGCCACATCCGCCGCCAGCGCAAAGATCACCACGACATCGCCCGCCTCGATCCGAAGCGCGCCGGCCGGCTTGTGGATCACCTTGCCCTTGCGCACGCCGCCCACCAGCACGCCCTCGGGAAAGTCGATGTCGCGCAGCGCCGCCCCCGCGATGGACGAGGTCGAGAGCACTTCGGCCTCCAGCACCTCGCCCTCGGCATCGCCGATGGAATAGACCCCGCGCACCCGACCGTGCCGCATATGGCGCAAGATCGAACTGACGGTGGTGGCGCGCGGGTTGATGTAGGCGTCGATCTCCAGCGGCACGAGCAGCGGCACCAGTGTCGGGTCGTTTATCAGCGCGATGGCAAAGGGGCAGCCCTCGGCCTTGGCGCGCACGGCGGCCAGCATGTTGGTCTTGTCGTCATCGGTGACCGCCAGGACCGCGTCGGCGCGCGCAATCCCCGCTTCGGCGAGGATCGCGGCGTTGAGCCCGTCGCCATTCAGCACAATGGTCCGCTCCAGCGCATCCGCGGCGTGCTCGGCGCGGGCGCGATTGATCTCGATCACCTTGGCGCGAACGCGCCCGCCCTGCCCGTTTTCCAGCGATTGCGCGACCGACAGGCCGATATTGCCACCGCCGACGATGACCACCCGTTCCTGTTTCTTCTGCGACTTGCCGAATACCTCGAGCGTCCGCAGCACATCCTCGATCGGCGCGAAAAGATACGCCTCGTCGCCCTCGAAAAGCTGATCCCCCGGCTCGGGCGCAAACAGCCGCCCCTCGCGCCGCACTGCCAGCACCACCACCCGAAGCGTCGAGAAAAGATCGCTGAGCTGGCGCAACGGCGTGTTGAGCACCGGGCAATCCTCGTCCAGGCGCAACCCGAGAAGCTGCGCGGCCCCGTCCATGAACAACTCGGTATCGAAGGCGGCGGGCACCGAAAGCCGCCGCAGCGCCGCCTGCGCCACCTCGCGCTCGGGGCTTATCATCACGTCGATGGGCATGTGATCGCGGCGGTAGAGATCGGAATAGGCCGGGTCGAGATAGCTCTGGCTGCGCAGCCGCGCGATCTTGCGCCTGATGCCAAAGACCGAATGGGCCACCTGGCAGGTCACCACGTTGACCTCGTCGGAATAGGTGGCGGCAATAATCATCTCGGCGTCGCGCGCGCCCGCCTGGTCGAGCACGTCCGGGTAGGAGGCAAAGCCCGTCACCCCCTGCACGTCGAGCGTGTCGGTCGCCCGGCGCACCAGGTCGGGATTGCTGTCCACCACCGTGACATCGTTGTTCTCGCCCGAGAGGTGCCGCGCAATCTGCCAGCCCACCTGACCGGCCCCGCAGATGATGACCTTCATGCCAACCGTCCCGTCCTGACTGCGACCTTGGCATGACAGAAGCCGCCGGAGCGGTCAATCGCTTTGTCCCCGACGATCGAAGCTGCTAATCTGCGATCATGTTGCGCCATCTGCCCCTTGCCTGCCTCGCCGCGCTCGCCGCCTGCGCACCTCCGCCGCTCTATCACAAGGCAGGCGCGGAGCCTGCGCAGATCGAGGCGCTGCGCACGCGCTGCGAGGTGGACGCGCTGCGCGAGGTGCCGCCCGACATCCGGACCATCCATGTGCCCCCCCGCTACGCCCCGCACTTCTACGGGGGATACGGCCATTTCCACAGGGGCTTCATCATGATCGAGCCGGGCCGCACCGAGAGCTACGACGCCAATGCCGATCTGCGCGCCCGCGTGGTCGATCTGTGCATGGCCGAGGCCGGGTTTCGCCCGGTGCGCCTGCCCGCCTGCGCCCCCGACGTGCCCACCCCGGAGCCGGGCAGCGCACAGCCGCCGCTTGGCCCGACAAGCTGCGCCCGCCGCCTCCCCGGCGGCGGCTGGCAGGTGGTCACGCCCGGATAGCACGCGCCCCGTTGACCGCTCCGGGCGGCTGCGCGCGGCGGCTCAGACCGCTTCGGCCCGACGCGCGCCGGCGCGCAACGCCTTGAGCTCCCCGGCCACCAGAAACGCCAGTTCCAGCGATTGCGAGGCGTTGAGCCGCGGATCGCAGGCGGTGTGATAGCGCGCCGAGAGGTTTTCCTCCGACAGCGCGCGCATCCCGCCGGTGCATTCGGTCACGTCCTGCCCGGTCATCTCGAAATGCACACCGCCGGGGATGGTGCCCTCGGCGCGGTGAACGGCAAAGAACTCCTGCACCTCGCGCAGCACCGCATCGAAGGGCCGGGTCTTGTAGCCCGAGGCCGACTTGACGGTGTTGCCATGCATCGGATCGCAGACCCAGAGCACCCTCGCCCCCTCCTGCTGCACCGTGCGGATGAGGCGCGGCAGGTTCTCGGCCACCTTGCCGGCCCCGAACCGCGCGATCAGCGTAAGCCGCCCGTCCTCGTTCTCGGGGTTGAGCGTGGCCATGAGCCGCTTGAGATCCTCGACCGTCATCGTCGGCCCGCATTTGAGCCCGATCGGGTTGAGGACGCCGCGCAGGAACTCGACATGCGCGCCGTCGGGCTGGCGCGTGCGATCGCCGATCCACAGCATGTGCCCCGATCCCGCCAGCCACTTGCCCGAGGTCGAATCGAGCCGGCACAGCGCCTCTTCGTATTCGAGCAGCAGCCCCTCGTGCGAGGTGTAGAAATCCACCGTGCGCAGCGTATGGGCATTGTCGCTGTCCACGCCCGCCGCCTTCATGAAGTCGAGCGCGTCCGAGATATGGTTGGCCATTTCGCGGTATTTCGCGGCCTTCTCGCTCTCGGTGAAACCGAGCGTCCATTGGTGCACCTGGTGGACATCGGCATAGCCGCCGGTCGAGAAGGCGCGCAGGAGGTTGAGCGTCGCCGCCGCCTGGGTGTAGGCCTGCAACATCTTTTCGGGGTTGGGGATGCGCGCCTCGGGGGTAAAGGCCAGTTCGTTGATGATGTCGCCGCGGTAGCTGGGCAATTCCACGCCATCCACCACCTCGGTGGGCGCGCTGCGCGGCTTGGCGAACTGGCCCGCCATGCGCCCCACCTTGACCACCGGCACCTTGGCGCCATAGGTCAACACGATCGCCATTTGCAGCATCACCTTGAAGGTGTCGCGGATCGCGTCCGCGCTGAACTGCTCGAACGCCTCGGCGCAATCGCCGCCCTGGAGCAGGAACGCCTCGCCGCGCGCGGCCGCCCCCAAGGCACGCTTGAGCCGGCGCGCCTCTCCGGCAAAGACCAGCGGCGGATACTGGCGCAGGCGCTCCTCGACCCGGGCAAGCGCCGCGGCATCGGGATAATCCGGCATCTGCACCCGCTCTTTCGCGCGCCAGCCGGTCTTGAGCCATTCCGTCATCGTCAGTCTCCGCTTTTTGTATCGCTCGAGCCTTTCCTATACCCGACTGGCCGGGCAGAGGCCATATCCCGCGCACCCCGGCCAGAACTTGGCACGACGCGGGCGGCCCGCCGCGGGATGGCCGGCCGCCCCGGAACCGCGCCTCAGCCCTGCCCCGCATCGCCCCGCGAAAACAGCCCCGTCAGCGCGCGGCGCACCACCCCGCCGACCGAGGGCGCGGGCGCGGCGATGCGCGGCAGCGGGCGGCACAGCTCGATCGCGGCCAGCCCCACCCGCGCGGTGAGCGCGCCATTCACCACCCCTTCGCCAAAGCGCCGCGAGAGACGCGACACCAGCCCCCCGCCCGCCACGCTGCCAATGAGATCATCGCCCACGGCCACCGCGCCCGTGGCCACCAGGTGCGCCATCACCGCGCGGGCCAGCCGCCAGTTGCCGAGCGTGCCGGTGCGCCCGCCATAGATCGTCGCCACCGCCCGGATCATCCGCAGATTGACCACCAGCGCGCCCACCACATCGGCAAGCGCCAGCGGCACCAGCGCGGTGATCGCGGCCACCTGGCGCGCCGCGCCCTCCACCTCGCGCAGCGCGGCGGCGTCAAGCGGCGCGAGCAATTCGGCCTCGGCCAGCGCCAAAAGCGCATCGGCATCGAACGCATCGCCAGCCCGCGCGTCAAGCCGCGCCAGCCCCCGCGCCGCCTCTGCCCGGCCCCGGTAGAGCGCGCGCAGCCGCGCCAGAACCGCGCGCGCGGCCTCCAGGTCACCGGCCTCGTGCGCCGCCCCGGCCTGCGCGCGCAGCGCGTCAAGCCGCCCCAGCCGCGCGAACCCCGCCGCCTCGCGCAAGCCGATGAGCAACGCCACCACCAGCAGCGCCGCGCCGATCACCGCCACCGCCCAGCCCAGCAGCGGCGCGCGCGCCAAAAGCCCCATGGCGAAATCCCAGGCCGCGACCGAAACCGCCGCCCCGAGAAGCGCCAGCGCCAGCCCCCAGAAGGCACGCCCCAACAGCGACGGCCGCCGTGCCATCCCCGCCATCGCCGCGCGCATTGCCTGGCCCTCGGGCGCGGCCTCGGGCAAGGGTGGCGCGCGATCGGGCGCTGCCT
This sequence comes from Roseovarius sp. UBA6167, assembly GCA_002428225.1. Lineage (GTDB taxonomy): Bacteria > Pseudomonadota > Alphaproteobacteria > Rhodobacterales > Rhodobacteraceae > Roseovarius. The sequence continues at coordinate 12,326 of DIUD01000025.1, forward strand.
CGGGCACCCCGTCAAGATCAATCAGAACCGGACCCCGCGTCATGCCGCGCCCCTGTCGCACCAGATCATCAGGATGTCCGGCAGACCCTCGTCATTTCCGCCGCCCCTTGCAAAAGTGGCCTCTGCAAAGCCTTGCGCGATGTAGAACCCGCGCGCGGGCACATTGGCCACCAGCACCCAGAGATCGAGCGCCCCCGCTGCCTGTTTTGCCTCGGCCAGAAGCGCGCGTCCCACCCCCTGCCCGCGCGCGCCACGGCTGACATAGAGCGCATGAACGCGGCTGCCGTCGCGCACCACAAACCCCGCAACCCTGCCCCGCACATGCGCGACGCGCACCCAGCCGCGCCGCACCACGACCGCAAGCACCCACAGATCCGCCACCGGGCTGCGCACGCACGGCAGCCACGGCGTTTCGTGCGCAAAAGCCCACAGGATCGCCGCCAGCCGCGGCACCTGCCAGATATGCGCGCGCGCGATCCTCATAGCCGGTCCCCGATCAGGAACTCGGCCGCGCGGTCAAGCCGGATATGCGGCGGCCCCTCACCGGGGCGCAGGCTGAGCCGTGCGGGCGCGAAGCTCATCGCGCCGAAACCCTCGCCCGGCCATGCCTCGGCGCCCGATTGCGCGGGCGCGAGCAGCACGGCCGGGTCCTCGGGCAACTCGCCGGGATGAAACGCCGCCTGCCGACCCGTCTCGAGCAGGCGGCCGCGCACCATATGCAGCACCGTGCCGCCGTGCCGGCGCTCTTCCTCGACGGTGGCGCGCAGGGCGGCGATGGCCATGGCCCGCGTCCTTGCCCCGGCGAAATCGGCCCGGTCGCGCGCCTCGCGCAACAGCGCCTCCATGATCGCCGAGAGCCGCGCGTGCTGGCTGTGGTGCAGATGGTCGGCCTTGGTGGCGGCAAAAAGGATGCGCTCCACCCGCCGCCCCTGCAGGATTTGCCTGAGAAAGGCGTTGCGCCCCGGCCGGAACGCGCCGAGGATGCCGGCCATGGCGCGGCGCGTTTCCGCCAGCGCCTGCGGCCCCTTGTGGATCGCGTCGAGCACGTCAACCAGCACGATCTGCCGGTCGATCCGCGCGAAATGCGCGCGAAAGAAGGGCCGCACCACCTCGCGCTTGTAGCCCTCGAAGCGGCGCGCCATCTCGGCGGCGAGGCTCCGGCGCCCCGCCCCCGGCACCTCGGGCAGGGGCGCGAAGGTGACCACCGGCGCGCCCGCCAGATCGCCGGGCAAAAAGAACCGCCCCGGCGTACAATCGGCCAGCCCCGCCGCGCGCGCCGCCCCCAGCCAGCCGGTATAGGCGCGCGCCAGCCGCTGCGCCTCGGCCTCGTCATGGGGGGCAGCGGGGTCGGTTGCGGCCAGCGCCGCGCGCCATTCGGCAGCCTCCGGCCGGGCCTCGGCGCGGGCAAGCGCGGCGCGTGACCACTGCGCATAGCCGAGATCGAGCAGCGTCAGATCGAGCAGCCATTCCCCCGGATAATCGACGATATCGAGATGCACCCTGCGCGGCCCTGCCAGGCCCGCAAGCATCCCCCTTGGCTGCACCCGCAATGAGAGCCGCAATTCCGACACCGCCCGTGTGCCCTGCGGCCAGTGCGGTTCGGGCCCGGTCAGCGCGGCCAGGTGCGCCTCGAAGTCGAAACGCGGCAGGGTCACGTCGGGCTGCGGTTGCAGATAGGCCGCCAGGATGCGCCCCTCGCCTGCCGCGCGCAACCCGCCCATGCGCGCGCGATCCAGAAGGTTGGCGACCAGCGAGGTGATGAACACCGTCTTGCCCGCCCGCGCAAGGCCCGTGACGCCCAGCCGGATCACCGGCTCGAAGAACGCCCCCGAGACCCGCTCGCCCAGATCCTCGATGCTCCGCGTCAGCCCCTCGGCCAGCCCCGCAATCGCCACGCCTCGCCCCTTCATACCGGTTGCGCCCAAGATAGAGAGCGGTGCCGCACCTTGCCAGAGGCCATTTTCCGCGACGAGTGGTCAAGCCCGATTTTCCCCGCTAAGAGAGCGGCACGATTTCAAGGAGTTCGCGCCATGGCCGAAGCAGAGCGACCGCAGATCTACCTCATCACCCCGCCCACCCTGGAACCGGCGGAGTTTGCCCCCCGCCTCACCGCCGTGCTCGATGCGCACCCCGTGGCCTGCGTGCGCCTCGCGCTGGCCAGCACGGATGAGGATGCCGTGGCGCGCGCGGCGGATGCCTGCCGCGAGGTGACACATGCGCGCGACGTGGCGCTGGTGATCGAGCGTCACCTCGGGCTGGCAGAGCGGCTCGGCCTCGACGGGGTGCATCTGCCCGACGGCGCGCGCTCGGTGCGCGCGGCGCGCAAGGCGCTTGGCCCCGATGCCATCGTCGGCGCGTTCTGCGGCACATCGCGCCATGACGGGATGAACGCGGGCGAGGCGGGCGCGGATTACATCGCCTTCGGCCCGGCGGGCGCCACGACGCTCGGCAGCGGCGAGCGGGCCGAACAGGCGTTGTTTGAATGGTGGTCCGAGATGATCGAACTGCCCGTGGTCGCCGAGGGCGCGCTCGATGCCGCCACGGTCAAAAGCCTCTCGCCGGTCACCGATTTCCTTGCCTTCGGCGAGGAAATCTGGCGCGAGGCGAACGCGGGCGCGGCCCTTGCGCGGCTGATCGCGGCGATGGCATAGCCCAAGGCCGCGCGGCGGACAGCCCCCACCCGGCAATCCCGCCGCCGGCGTCGCGCGTCACTCGGTCAGGCGGCTGATGACCACCGTTACCTCGGGCCGCTTGCCGATCTCGTTCTGCGCGCTCTGCCGCGCCACCCGGCGCAGCCCCTCCTCGAGCTTGCCGTCGTCGCGCAGCACCTTGTCGCCTGCGCGCTCCATGAATTGCGCCAGATCCTCCTCCAGCACATCGGCAAGCGGCGCGCGGCTGCGGCCTGTCCCGGCAAGCCCCATGGTCTCGACCCACGGATCTCCGAGCGGCGCGTTCTCCTCGTCGAGAATGACATTGATCATCACATGCCCGTTGAGCGCCATGCGGATGCGATCCCGCACGACGCCGTCAAGCGCGCCGAACTTGACCGAACCATCCAGATAGGTCCGCCCCGTCTCGACATGTTCGGCCACTCTGGGCGCGTTGCCGCTGAGGTCGATCATCATGCCGTTGACGGCAAGGATGCCCTCGATCCGGTTTGCCCGCGCCAGCTTGACATGCTCGCGCAGATGGCGGTGCTCGCCATGCATCGGAATGAGCATCTGCGGCTTCAGCAGCTTGTGGATGGCATCGAGATCGGGCCAGTTGGCATGGCCCGAGACGTGATAGCGGTCATCGCCCTCGATCACATCGACCCCCTGTTCGGAGAACTGGTTGATGATGCGGATGACGCCGCGTTCGTTGCCGGGGATCGTCTTGGAGGAAAACAGGAACGTGTCGCCCTCCTTCATCGTGATACCGTTATACTTGCCGGCGGCCAGCTGCGCGCTGGCCGCGCGCCGCTCGCCCTGAGAGCCGGTGACAATCAGCATGAGGCTCTCGCGCGCGATGTTGCCCGCCTCCTCGGGCGTCACGGTCTGGGGGAAATCCGGCAGAACGCCGGTCTCGCGCGCCGCCTCGACCATGCGTTGCATCGCGCGGCCCATCAGGCAGACCGTCCGCCCGGCGCGCACACCCGCCTCGGCCAGTGTCTTCACGCGCGCGACGTTGCTGGCGAATGTGGTGGCCACGACCATGCCCCGGCTCGCGGCGACGAGCTCGGTGATCGGCGCGGCGACGCTGCTCTCGGAGCGGCCCGCGTGATGGCTGAAGACATTGGTGGAATCGCAAGCCAGCACCTTGACCCCCGCCGCCCCGATCGAGGCCCAGAGATCGCGGTCGAACGGCTCGCCCACGCCGGGGGTGAGGTCGATCTTGAAATCGCCGGTATGCACGATGCGCCCGCCCGCGCTGTCGATCACCAGCCCCGACGCCTCGGGGATGGAATGAGAGATCGGCGCGAATCCCACGGTGAACGGCCCCGCCACTACCGTCTCGGGCCAGGTGCCCGCGGTGTGCACGGCCTGTTCGGGCTGGCCGAGCTCCTTCATCTTGCGCCGGGCGATATTGGCGGTAAACGCGCGCGCATGGACAGGTGCGCCAAGCCGGTCGTAGTAATGCGCCACAGCACCGATGTGATCCTCATGGGCATGGGTGACGAACACCCCCTCCAGCCGGTTCTTGCGCTCTTCCAGCCAGGTGATGTCCGGCAGGATCAGATCGACCCCGGGCGAGCCGTCCATGTCGGGAAATGTCACGCCCAGATCGACCAGGATCAGCCGCTCCTTGCCCGGCTTGCCATAGCCGTAAACATAGGCGTTCATGCCTACTTCACCCGCCCCGCCGAGGGGCAGGTAGATCAGTCTTTCGCTGCTCATGGGGCGTCAGCCCTCCTTGTTGTAGTCGTGAATCACGGTCAGACCGTGCATCGTCAATTCATCCTCGAACATGTCGAACATGTCCGTTCCCTGCTGGAAGAGCGGGGCCAGCCCCCCGGTTGCGATGACCATCATGGCGCGTCCGCGCTCGGCCTTTATCCGCTCACATATCCCATTGATCAGCCCGACATAACCCCAGAACACGCCCGATTGCATACAGGCGACGGTATTGGTGCCGATGACCTTCTCGGGTCTTGTCACATCCACATGCGGCAGCGCCGCCGCCGCCTCGTGCAGGGCTTGCAGCGACAGGTTCACCCCCGGCGCGATCGCCCCGCCGATATAGGCGCCGTCCGTGTCCACCACGTCAAAGGTGGTCGCGGTGCCGAAATCGACGACGATGAGATCGCCGCCATGCAGATCGAACCCCGCCACCGTGTTCACCAGCCGGTCGGGGCCAACCTGCGTCCCCGCATCCACGCGCACCTCGACGGGCAGACGGCATTCGGGCTTGCCCACCACCAGCGGGCGACAGTTGAAATACCGGTCGGCAAAGACGCGCAGGTTGAACACCACCCGCGGCACCGTGGATGAGATGATGACATCGGAGATCTCCACCTCGATCCGGTAATGCCTGAGCAGCGTCGAGTACCAGACGAAATACTGGTCCGCCGTGCGCTGATGCTCGGTCGAGGTGCGCAGCGTGCATAGGAACCGCTCCCCGTCCCAGATGGAGAACACCGTATTGGTGTTGCCGCAGTCGATCGCCAGAAGCATGTCCCGCCTCCCGTTTCAGAAAAATACCTCGGCCGCGGCGATGGCCACACGGCCCCGCGCCGTCCGCAGCACCAGATTGCCCGCCCCGTCCACCGTCTCGAACCGGCCCTCAAGGGTCTCGCGCGCGGTGCGCGCGGTGATCACCTCGCCCAGACGTGCCGCCCGGTCGAGCCAGGCGCGGCGCACCGGCTCGAACCCATAGGTGACGAATTGCGCCTCAAGCCGCGCATAGGCGGGTGCCAGCAGGTCGAGAAACGCCTCCGGGCCGATGACCACTCCGGTCTCGGACAGAAGCGAGACAGGCCGCACCGCGCCCGCCTCCACCTCGGCCATCTCCGGCGCGGCCACAAGGTTCACCCCTATGCCAATGACGAAATGGCTGAGGCGCGTCCCCGCGCCCGCACTCTCAAGCAATATCCCCGCCAGCTTGCCGCCATTCAAAAGCACGTCATTGGGCCATTTGAGCGTCAGATCCTCCGCCCGCCCCGTCACAGCCACCAGCGCGTCATGAAGCGCGAGCGCCGCCACGAAAGACCGCAACGCCACCCGGTCGGGGCTCTCCGAGGGCCACATGACCAGCGTCGCCGCGAAATTGCCCGGCGGGTTCACCCAGACCCGGCCGCGCCGCCCCCGCGCCGCGCTCTGTTCCAGCGCCAGGATCCATTCCGGCCCCGACAGCGTGCCCGCGATCCGCGCGCCTTCGGCATTGGTGCTGTCCACCCGCGCCAGCACCCGCCGCCCATAGCCCTCGGGCCAGTCGCTCGTTACACCGCGCTTCATCTTGCCCGAAATATCCCCGCCGGAGGCATCCCGGCCCCGCCACGCGCACTGCCCTTATCGGACAAGGGTCGCCGCCGCCGCCTGCGCCATGGTCTCGACGCCGAACATGTTGACGATGCCGACCACCATCACCGCCGCCGATCCCATCAGGAACACCCATTGCACCACCGAGCGCCCCGTCTCAAGCGTCGATCCCTCCTCGCCGAAATACATGTAATAGACGATGCGCAGGTAATAGAACGCGCCGATCACGCTTGCCACCACGCCGGCCACGGCAAGCCAGGCAAGCCCGCCCTCATAGGCCGCGCGCAAGACGTAGAGCTTGCCGAAAAAGCCCAGAAGCGGCGGCACGCCCGCAAGGCTGAACAGAAGGATCAGCATGGCCAGCGCGCGGCCCGGCTCGGCCTTCGAGTAGAGGTTGAGGCTGCGAATATCGGTCACCGGTTGCCCGTCGCGCTCCATCGACAGGATAAAGGCAAATGTGCCCACATTCATCGTCACATAGATCGCCACATAGACCAGCATCGCCTGCACGCCGAACGCCGTGCCGGCCGCCAGACCCATCAGCGCATAACCCATATGCGCGATCGAGGAATACGCCATCAGCCGCTTGATGTTGGTCTGCCCGATGGCGGCAATCGCGCCCAGAAACATCGACAGAAGGCTGAGCGCGGCCAACACCTGCTGCCAGTCCGCGATCACGCCGCCAAAGGCGTCATGCACAACACGCGCGAACAGGCCCAGGGCCGCAACCTTGGGCGCGGTGGCGAAAAACGCCGTGATCGGCGTCGGCGCGCCCTCGTAGACATCGGGCGTCCACATGTGGAACGGCACCGCCGAGATCTTGAACGCAAGGCCCGAAATCACCAGAACCAGCCCGATCAGCAGGCCAAGCGGCGTCTGCCCGTCGGCGGCGGCGATGATGCCCGAGAAAAGCGTCGTGCCGGCAAAGCCATAGACCAGCGACGCCCCAAAGAGCAGCAGCCCGGAGCTGAGTGCGCCAAGCACGAAATACTTCAGCCCCGCCTCGGTCGATTTCAGATTGTCACGCCGCAGCGAGGCAATCACGTAAAGCGCCAGCGATTGCAGTTCCAGCCCCATGTAAAGCGCCATCAGATCGCCCGCGCTCACCATCACCATCATGCCCACGACCGAGAGCGCGACGAGAATGGGATATTCGAACCGCAGGATATCGCGGCGCTCCATGTAGTCCTGCCCCAGCACCAGGACGGCGGCCGCCGACAGAAGGATCGTGACCTTGGCAAAACGCGCGAACCCGTCATCGTTGATCATGCCACCGAAGGCCGTGCGCGTGCCCGATCCCCCCATGCCGATCCAGATCGCCAGAAGCGCCATCAGCGCCGCCGTCACCCACACGAGCAGCGGCGCGAGCCGATCCTTGCCGGTATAGACCGCCCCCAGAAGTGCCGCCATCGCATAGACCGACAACAGGATTTCCGGCAGGATTACGTTCAGATCAGCCTGCATGGATCAGGGCCTCCGGTTCAGTGCGCAACCTGCGCCACCGCCGTCGCAGTGCGCGCGACGGATTGGGCAAGCTCGACATTGGAAATCAGCGCCTCGACAGAGGGGCCGGTGATATCTGTGACAAGCCGGGGATAGACGCCCAGAATCAGCGTCATCGCCACCAGCGGCGCAAAGATCGCACGCTCGCGGCGGCTCATGTCGGTGATGGTCTTGAGGCTCTCCTTGATCAGATCGCCCATCATCACCCGGCGGTAAAGCCAGAGCGCATAGGCCGCCGACAGGATCACGCCCGTGGCAGCCACCGCAGCGACCCAGGTATTGACCTGAAACACGCCCACCAGCGTGAGAAACTCGCCCACGAACCCGCTCGTGCCCGGCAGGCCGACATTGGCCATGGTGAAGAACATGAAGATGAGCGCATAGGCCGGCATCCGGTTCACCAGACCACCATAGGCGTCGATCTCGCGGGTGTGCATCCGGTCATAGATCACGCCCACACAAAGAAACAGCGCGCCGGAGATGAAGCCGTGGCTGACCATCTGAAAGATCGCCCCGTCGAGCCCCTGCTGGTTGGCTGCAAAGATCCCCATCGTGACATAGCCCATATGCGCGACCGACGAATAGGCAATGAGCTTTTTCATGTCCTCCTGCGCCAGCGCCACCAGCGAGGTATAGACGATGGCAATGGCCGACAGCCACAGGATGAGCGGCGTCAGCACCTCTGCCCCTACCGGAAACATCGGCAGGCTGAAGCGCAGGAAACCATAGCCGCCCATCTTCAACAGGATCGCCGCCAGCACCACCGAACCGGCGGTCGGCGCCTGAACGTGGGCATCGGGCAGCCAGGTATGCACCGGCCACATCGGCATCTTGACCGCAAAGCTGGCAAAGAACGCCAGAAACAGCAGCGTCTGCATCCCGCCGATGACGTGAATCCCCAGCAGCGAGAAACCTTCCGAGGCGAATTCATGGTGCAGGAGCGTCGGAATGTCGGTCGTGCCCGCCTCGACAAACATCGCCACCATCGCCACCAGCATCAGCACCGAGCCGAGGAAAGTATAGAGAAAGAACTTGAACGCCGCGTAGATCCGCTCCTTGCCGCCCCAGATCCCGATGATCAGGAACATCGGGATCAGCCCGGCCTCGAAGAACAGGTAGAACAGCACCAGATCGAGCGCCACGAACACGCCCAGCATGAGCGTCTCGAGCAGCAGAAAGGCGATCATGTATTCCTTGACGCGGGTCTTCATGCCCCAGGACGCGGCGATGGTCAGCGGCATCATGAAGGTGGTCAGCATCACGAACAGAACGCTGATCCCGTCCACGCCCATCTTGTATTTCAGGCCAAGCAGCCACGCGCGCTCTTCCACGAACTGAAAGCCGGTATTCGACGCATCGAACCCGAACAGGATGAAAAGCGAGACAAGGAAGGTCAGCGTCGTGGCAATCAGCGCCACCCATTTCGCATTGGTCTGCGCCGCCGCATCCTCACCGCGCAGGAAAATGGCGAGGATCGCCGCCGCGATCGCCGGGATGAAGGTGACGATGGAAAGAAGGTTGTCCATCAGTTGGCCCCCCCGAAGACGGTCATCCAGGTGATGAGCACGACGACGCCGATCACCATGGCAAAGGCGTAGGTGAAGATATAGCCCGACTGCGCGCGCCCCGCGAGGCGGGTGAGGCGCGGGATCAGCCCCATCGCCACCCCGTTGAGCGAGCCGTCGATCACGTCACCATCCCCGCGCTTCCACAAGAGGTGCCCAAGCGCCTTGGCGCTCCGCACGAAGACGAAATCGTAGATCTCGTCGAAATACCACTTGTTGAGCAGAAACAGATAGAGCGGGCGGTTGGTCGCGGCCAGGCGGCGCGGCATCGCCGGATCCCATACATAGAACCACAGCGCCGTGATGAAGCCGATCACCATGGCGATGAAGGGGCTGACCTTGACCCATGTCGGCGCATGATGCGCCTCGTCCAGAACGTGATTGTCCGGGTGCATGAAAATCGCGCCCGCAGGGGCCACGCCATGCGTCCCGTCCGGTGCGGCCTCGCCATCGCCCGCAACCGCTGCGGCATGGGCCTCGATCCCGAAGAACCGGTTCACCTGCTCGTGACTGCCGAAAAAGCTGCCATACCAGATCATGCCCGCGAACACCGCGCCAAGCGCCAGCACGCCAAGAGGCACCAGCATGACCTTCGGGCTTTCATGCGCGTGCTCATGGGTGTGCCTGTCGCCGCGCGGCGTGCCGTAGAAGGTCAGGAACATCAGCCGCCAGCTATAGAAGGACGTGAACAGCGCCGCGATCACCAGCATCCAGAACCCATAGCCCCCCGCCGTCCCGGCGAATGCGCTCTCGATCACCGCGTCCTTGCTGAGAAACCCCGCAAAGCCGATATGAGTCAGCGGAATACCCACGCCGGTGATCGCCAGCGTGCCGATCATCATCGCCCAGAACGTATAGGGCATCTTGCGGCGCAGCCCGCCATAGTGGCGCATGTCCTGCTCGTGATGCATCCCGTGGATGACCGACCCGGCCCCGAGAAACAGCATCGCCTTGAAAAACGCATGGGTGAAGAGATGGAACATCGCCACCGAATAGACGCCAAGACCGGCGGCCACGAACATGTAACCAAGCTGGCTACAGGTCGAATAGGCGATCACGCGCTTGATGTCGTTCTGCACAAGGCCCACGGTCGCGGCAAAGAACGCGGTCGTGGCCCCGATGAACACCACGAAATTCATCGCCTCTGGCGCGTATTCCATCAGCGGCGACATGCGGCAGACAAGGAACACCCCCGCCGTCACCATCGTCGCCGCGTGAATGAGCGCCGAGACCGGCGTCGGGCCTTCCATCGCGTCGGGCAGCCATGTGTGCAGGAAAAGCTGCGCCGATTTGCCCATCGCCCCCACGAACAGCAGGAAAGCGATCAGGTTGGCCGCGTTCCACTCGCCCCACAGGAAAGTAAGCTGCGTTTCGGCCAGCGCGGGCGCGGCGGCGAAAATATCCTCGAAGCGCACCGAATCGGTCAGGAAATAGATCGCCATGATCCCGAGGACAAAACCGAAATCGCCCACCCGGTTGACCACGAACGCCTTGATCGCCGCGGCATTGGCAGAAGGCTTGCGATAGTAGAAGCCGATCAGCAGATAAGAGGCGACGCCCACGCCTTCCCAGCCAAAGAACATCTGCACGAGGTTGTCGGAGGTCACCAGCATCAGCATGGCGAAGGTGAAGAACGAAAGATAAGCGAAAAACCGCGGCCGATAGCTCTCGGTCTCGCGGAAATTCGCGTCATGGGCCATGTAGCCCATGGAATAGAGATGCACGAGCGCCGAGACCGTGTTGACCACCACAAGCATGACGGTGGTCAGCCGGTCCACCCGGATCGACCAGGCGGCGTCGAGCGTGCCCGACCGCACCCAGTCAAAAATATGCACCGCCTGCGCCTCATGCGCGCCTTGCAGGAACACCACCCAGCTCAGCACAGCGACGAGAAACAGCAGCCCCGTCGTCAGCCATTGCGCGCCCTTGTCGCCGATGACACGCCAGCCAAAGCCCGCGATGATCGCCCCGATGAGTGGCGCGAAAAGGATTATCTTGTAGATCATCGGGATCAGCCTTTCATCACGTTGACGTCTTCGACGGCGATGGTGCCGCGATTGCGGAAGAAACAGACGAGGATCGCAAGGCCGATGGCGGCCTCGGCGGCGGCGACGGTCAGCACGAAGAGGGTGAACACCTGCCCCACCAGATCGCCCAGATGGGCGGAAAAGGCGACGAGGTTGATATTGACCGACAAGAGCATCAACTCGATCGACATGAGCAGGACGATGACGTTCTTGCGGTTCAGGAAAAGCCCGAAGATCCCGATGACAAACAGCGCGGCGGCCACCGTCAGGTAATGTTCAAGTCCGATCATGTCTGTCCCTCCGGGCCGTGCCCGCTTGTCGTCTCTGGTTCCGCAACCGGGTGCCCCGGTCCCATCGTCATCCCGGGCCTGACCCGGGATCTCCCCGCCGGTCCGCCCGGACCCGGAGGCCCCGGATCAAGTCCGGGGCGCGTCAGCGCCTGTTACAGCCCCTGCCCCGGCCGCACGTCCTTCAACTCCATCGCCTTGGCGGGATCGCGATACATCTGCGCCAGCACATCCTGCCGCTTGACCCCCTCGCGGTGGCGCAGCGTCAGCACGATCGCGCCCACCATCGCCACCAGCAGGATCAGCCCCGCCAACTGGAACAGGATAAAGTATTGATCATAGAGCAACAGCCCCAGAGCGGCGGTGTTTTTGACCCCCTCGGGCGTGACTGCGCGGCGCGCCGCCTCGGCCCCGTCGGCCACCTGCCAGTTGCCGAAGGCGATGCCGAACTGCATCAAGAGGATCACCCCGATCAGAAGCGCGAGCGGCATGTATTTTGCCATCTCCGCCTTCAACTCGGCAAAATCCACGTCGAGCATCATCACCACGAACAGAAACAACACGGCGACCGCGCCCACATAGACGATGATCAGCAGCATCGCCACGAATTCGGCCCCCAGCAGCACGAAAAGCCCCGCCGCGCTGACAAACGACAGGATCAGCCAGAGCACCGAATGGACCGGGTTGCGGCTGATCACAGTGAACAGCCCGCCGACCAGCAGCGCCGCCGCGAACAGATAGAAGGATATCGCCGCAATCGTCATTTTTCCGATCCTTTCTCGTCCGCCTCGTCCATGACCTCGCGCGCGAACCCCATCGCGCGGGTCATCGACGGGATGCCCGCAAACATCGCCATCTGCGCGATGGTCTCGGCGATCTCGTCCCTTGTCGCCCCCGCCTCGAGCGCGTGGCGCACGGTCAGGCGGATCTGCGTGTCGCTCTGCGCGCCCAGCATGGTCAGCCCCGCCAGCGTCAGCAACAGCCGCGTCTTGGCGTCAAGCCCCTCCTTGCTCAGGCCGCGGCCGAAACTCAGTTCCATGAATTCCCTGGGCATGGTCGGCCACAGCTTCTCGAACCCCTTGGGCGAAAAACTCTCGAGGGCCGGATTGATCGCCCTGGCCATTTCCTGGGCCTGACGCATCATCATCTCGAAGGGGTTGGGGGCATCGGTCATCGGTAGGGCGCATCCAATTCGAGGTTGCGGGCAATCTCGGCCTCCCAGCGGTCGCCGTTTTCCAGCAACCTGGCCTTGTCGTAGAAAAGCTCCTCGCGGGTCTCGACCGCGAACTCGAAATTGGGGCCTTCGACGATGGCATCCACCGGGCACGCCTCCTGGCAGAAGCCGCAATAGATGCA
>DIUD01000025.1:25084-25291 GCA_002428225.1 Roseovarius sp. UBA6167
GCGGCCCCTTTTCATGCGGATAGTTGAGCGTGGCCTTGGGGGCGAAGAAGTATTTCAGCGCCAGCTTGAAGCCTTTGAATACGTCGGAGAGCAGGAAATACCCCGCCGCGCGTCCGTAATCCATCTTGGTCATGGCTCAGCCTCCAATCGCCCAACGGGCCCAGAATCCGCCCAGCACTTCAAATTTCGCAAGGAACGCCACGATCA
>DIUD01000012.1 GCA_002428225.1 Roseovarius sp. UBA6167
TTTCAACGATTCCCACGGGCGTAGCGGCACCTTGTGGGAAGGGCGCTACAAGTCTGCGCTGGTCCAGTCGGAGCGATATTTGCTTGCCTGCATGGTCTACATGGACCTCAACCCGGTGCGCGCCGGGCCGGCGGGGGCTGTGGTGCTCGACGCGGTGATCCTGCGCGCGGCGGCCGACACAGAAGGAAAGGCAAGGCAATGACGATCAGGACCGAGATAGGCTTTACCACTCGCGACCGCATCTTCGTGCGTGGGCGCGATCTGGCCGATGACATCCTCGGCAAGATGGATTTCATCGACATGATCTTTTTCACCGCCACCGGAAAGGAACCCGACCCCCGCACCCGCGCGATGACCAACGCGATCATCGTCACCGCCACCGATCACGGCCTCACCCCCAGCGCCATCGCCGCGCGGATGACCATTCTCGGCGCGCCTGAATCGCTTCAGGGGGCGGTGGCTGCGGGTCTGCTGGGCGCGGGGAACCATTTTCTGGGCACCATGCAGAACGCCGCCGCCTTCACCCGCGACGAGATCGGCGGGCTGACCGACAGCGACGACGAGGCAGCCTATGCCGCCCGCGCGCGCGAGGTGGTGCGCGCGTTTCGCGCCGCGCGCCGCATCGTGCCGGGCATCGGCCACCCGATCCATGTCGAGGGCGATCCGCGCACGCCGGTCCTGCGCCGCATTGCCGGCGAGAACGGGTTCGACGGGCGGCACTGGCGCTTCATGGTGGCGGTCGAGGCCGCCGCGCGCGAGGAATATGGCCGCCTGCTGCCGATCAACGCCGCCGGCGCGGTCGGGGCCACCGTCTCGGACATGGGGCTTGCGCCGATCTGGGCGCGGGCCTTCGCGCTGATCGGGCGGTCGGCGGGGCTTCTGGCGCATCTGATGGAAGAACTCGAAAATCCGCAGGGCCAGAAGATCTGGGACATGATCCTGGCACAGGACGATTCGGCCGAACGCGCGGGGATCGCGGATCCTGCCCGCGCAGGCATCAAGGGAGATGAAAAATGACCGGAGAAGAGAAATGACTGGCACCGCACCGCTTTCGGGGCTTCGCATCCTCGATCTGACCGAGCTTCTACCCGGTCCCTACGCCACGCAGCAACTGGCCGAGATGGGGGCCGAGGTCATCAAGGTCGAGCGTCCCGCGGGCGATGCCGCGCGCGCCATGTTCCCCGGCCTTTTCGCGGCGGTGAACCGCGGCAAGAAGAGCATCGCCCTGAACCTCAAGGTTGAGGCCGACCGCGCCGCCTTCCTCGGGCTGGCCAAGCGCGCCGATGTGGTGATCGAGGGCTACCGCCCCGGCGTGACCGCGCGGCTGGGGATCGACTACGAGACGCTTTGCGCGATCAATCCCGGCCTCGTCTATTGCTCGGTCAGCGGCTATGGCCAGACCGGGCCGGCGCGCGACTGGCCGGGGCATGATCTGAACTATGCGGCGATGGCGGGCGCGGCGGCGATCTCGGGCGCGCCCGACGGGCCGCCCGACTATACCACCGGCGTGCCGGTCGGCGATCTCTCGGCGGCCATGTATGCGATCATCACCATCCTGGCCGCCTTGCGCGCGCGCGATGCCACCGGGCGGGGCCAGTATCTCGACGTGGCGATCACCGATGCGCTGGCCAGTTGGGTTGCCCCGCGCTATGGGGTGTGGGACGCCGGACGCCGCGCCGGGCGCGAGGTCACAAAGGCCGACATCCTGCGCCGGGCCGCCTATGGCATCTTCGAGACCGCCGACGGCAAATACATCACCATCGGCGCGATCGAGACGCATTTCTTCCGCCGGCTGATCCGCGCCACGGGGATGACGGGATTCGACGACCCCGCGCTCGACGATTTCGCCGCGCGCACGGCCCGCACGGACGACATCCGCGCCGCGCTGACCCCGCTGATCGCCGCGCGCCCCTATGCGCATTGGGCGCAGGCCTTCGAGGCCGAAGACGTGCCCTTTGCCCCGGTCAACGCGCTGGACGATCTGGCCCGCGACCCGCATCTGAAATCGCGCGGCGTGGTGCGCGCGGTGGGTGAGGCGCAGGTGATCGCCTTTCCGGTGCCGATGGCGGGAATGGGCGAGCCGGCGGGCCATGTCCCGGCAGTGGGCGAGCATCAGGCCGAGATACTGGGGCAAGCCCAAGAGACGGAGTGAGGGCCGATGCAGTTCGAACTGGACGACTGGCAGGAAACCGCGCGGCGGAGCTTTCGGAGGTATCTCGACGCCGAGGTGGCACCTATGGTCGAGGCGCATGAGGATGCCCACCGCCCGCCGCCGCCCGAAGTGTTGCAGAAGATGGGAGAGTTCGGCCTGCTCGGTGGCCTGCTGCCCGAGGCGCAGGGCGGCGCGGGGCTCGACTACCTCACCTATTGTACGCTTTTGTGCGAGTTGTCGCAGGTCTGGCCGTCACTGCGCAGCATCGTCAGCACCTCGAACCTGGTCCTGATGATCATCGCACAGCGCGGCACGCCGGAGCAGCAGCAAAAATGGCTGGGCGATCTGGTCTCGGGCCGCAAGACGGCCTTCTTCGCGCTGACCGAACCCAATGTCGGGTCTGACGCCAGCAATGTCGAGACGCGGGCGCGGCGCGATGGCGACGGCTGGCGGCTGAACGGGCGCAAGCTTTATATCTCGAACGGACCGGGGGCCGATCTTGGCGTGGTGTTCGCCCGTTCGGGAGAGGGCGAGGCGGCAGGCGTCTCGGCCTTCGTGGTCGAGGCCGGCGCGCCGGGATTTTCGGCGCGCGAGGTGCGCAGCATGGGCATGAACGCCTGCCCGCTGGGCGAGCTGTTGTTCGAGGACGTGGCGCTGCCGGCCGACCACCTGATCGGCACCGAGGGCGAGGCCTTTGCCATCGCCAAGCATTATCTCAACGTGGGCCGCTGCTTTGTGTCCTTCACCTGCCTTGGGCTGTCGATCGCCGCCTATGAGGCGGCGCTGCGCTATGCGGGTGAACGGGAACAGTTCGGCCGCAAGATCGGTGGCTTTCAACTGGTCCAGCAGATGATCGCCGACATGATGACGGGCGTGGAAACCTCGCGGCTGCTGGCCTGCCGGGCGGCCGATGCGCTCGACCGGGGCGCGCCGGATCGTGGCCGCGCCTGCTCGATGGCCAAGCGCCACAACTCCGACACGGCGCTCAGGGTCTGCGAAACCGCGCTTCAGGTGCATGGCGGGGCGGGCTATACCCGCGACTTCCCGGTCGAGCGCTACTATCGCGACGTGCGCCACCTGACGATTGCCGAAGGCACGAATCAGCTTCAGGCGCTGCTTCTGGCGCAGGGGGCGCTGGGCATCTCGGCGCTGCGGGGCTGATCCGCCCGCCGGGATCGCTGCGCGTGTCGGGCTTGTGAGCGGGGATCGGCGGGAATGGCTTGACTCTGCGCTGCCGGTGACGCATATGCCCACGAACCGGCGGGAAGGCTCGCCGGTTTCGTATTTGAATGACACCCCCGAGGGGTGCGCTGTCCGAGGTGGCCAAGGGGCTGCAAACACCCGCAGACGCGGGGACCGCAGGACGCGGAAGCGAAAGGAAATGCCCATGTTTGCGGTCCTCAAGACCGGCGGCAAGCAATATAAGGTCCAGCCCGGCGATGTGCTGCGGGTGGAACGGCTTGCGGCCGATGCCGGCGAGAAAGTGCAGTTCAACGAGGTTCTGATGCTTGGCGGCGAGAGCCTTGTCATCGGCGCGCCGCTTGTCGCGGGCGCAGCCGTGCAGGCCGAGGTGGTCGATCAGGTCAAGGGCGACAAGGTCATCAGCTTTGTCAAGCGCCGCCGCAAGCACGGCTCGCAGCGCACCCGTGGCCACCGCCAGAAGCTGACGCTCGTGCGCGTGACCGATATCCTCGCCAGCGGCGCAGAGGCGACGGGCGTCAAGGTCGCGATCGGCACCGGGTCGGTGCGTAGTGCCGTTTCGGCCCCGGCCCGCAGCGACGATCT
Organism: Roseovarius sp. UBA6167; assembly: GCA_002428225.1. Lineage (GTDB taxonomy): Bacteria > Pseudomonadota > Alphaproteobacteria > Rhodobacterales > Rhodobacteraceae > Roseovarius. The sequence goes on from DIUD01000012.1 coordinate 3,938, forward strand.
CAAGCGGCTGTCCGGCGTTGGCCCCGCGCTCGAGAAGAAGCTGCACACCTCGGGTGTGACCAGCTTTGCGCAGATCGCCGCCTGGACCCCCGAGGACGTGGCGACCTTCAACGAAAAGCTGAATTTCAAGGGCCGGATCGAGCGTGAGGGCTGGATCGACCAGGCCAGGGATCTGGCCAAGGGCTAAGGAGAGACGAGATGGCACACAAGAAAGCAGGCGGTTCGTCGCGTAACGGTCGTGATTCGGCCGGTCGTCGCCTTGGCGTCAAGAAGTTCGGCGGTCAGGAAGTGATCGGCGGCAACATCATCATCCGTCAGCGCGGCACCCGCGTGTATCCGGGCCGCAACGTCGGCATCGGCAAGGATCACACGCTGTTCGCGCTCACCGACGGCCGGGTCGTGTTCCACGACGGCAAGCTCGGCCGCAAATATGTCAGCGTCGATATGCTTGCGGTAGCAGCCGAATAGGCTTGGCGACGCCTTGAGGTCGCCGGGAAGGCGACCTCGCTGAAGTGTCCAAAGTACACGGAGAGGGAGATGGGTCGCCATCTCCCTTTNNGGCAACATCATCGTGCGTCAGCGCGGCAACAAGTTCTGGCCGGGCGATGGCGTGGGGCAGGGCAAGGATCACACGCTCTTTGCCGTGACCGAAGGCGCCGTCACCTTCCACAAGGGCCTCAAGGGCCGCACCTTCATTTCGGTCCTGCCCGTGGCGGAGGCCGCCGAGTAAGCCGACCTCGAAGGTTTCGACACATGAGGGGATCGGCACGGGCCGGTCCCCTCGTTCGTTTTGTGTCAACCGGTCAAATCCGCGTCACGTTGCGGTGCGCGAACATCGTGTCGCGCTTGTTGCCCCCCGCGATCGCCCCCATGTTGGTAAAAGACCCCGTCATGCGAAGGAGGAGCGCATGAAATACGAGACCATCACCACCCAGCCGGCGATCGAGACCGACCGCTTTGACCTGCGCCCGCTACGGGCGTCGGATGCGGGGCTGATCGCGCTGAACGCGGGCGATATCCGCGTGGCGCGTGCCACCGCCACGATCCCGCATCCCTATCCGCCCGGCGCCGCCGAGGCGCTCGTTGCGCGCGCGCAGGCCGAGTGCCGATCCGAGGATGTCTGGGCGATCGACGCGACCAAAATCGGCGGGGCCGAGGTCATGGGCCTTGTCAGCCTGACCCGCGTGGATGCCGACCAGTCCGAGATCGCCTATTGGGTGGCGCCCGCCTTCTGGAACACGGGCGTGGCCTCGGCCGCGGTGGAGGCGCTGATCGCGGCCAACCCGCATGATGCGCGCACCATCTTCGCCAGCGTGTTTCAGGATAACCCGGCCTCGGCGCGGGTCTTGACGAATTGCGGCTTTCAGTATCTTGGAGATGCCGAAACCCATTCGGTGGCGCGCGGCGCGAACGTGCCCACCTGGACCTATAGCCGCAAGATGCGCTGAGGCCCCGCGCAGGGCCTCGCCGCCGGAAGGACGGACGATGAAATTCCTCGATCTCGCCAAGGTCTATATCCGCTCGGGCGCGGGCGGCGCGGGCTGCGTGAGCTTTCGCCGCGAGAAATTCATCGAGTTCGGCGGCCCCGATGGCGGCGATGGCGGGAATGGCGGCTCGGTCTGGGCCGTGGCGGTGGACGGGCTCAACACGCTGATCGACTTTCGCTATCAGCAGCATTTCTTTGCCGATAACGGCCGTCCCGGCATGGGCCGACAGAAGACCGGGGCGAGCGGGTCCGATATCGTGCTGCGTGTGCCCGTCGGCACGGAGATCCTCGACGAGGATGAGGAAACGGTGATCGCCGACATGACCGAGGTGGGCCAGCGCATTGAGTTGGCCCATGGCGGCAATGGCGGCTGGGGCAACCTGCGCTTCAAGACCTCGACCAACCAGGCCCCGCGACGCGCCAATCCCGGTCAGGAGGGGGTGGAGCGCACGATCTGGCTGCGGCTCAAGCTGATTGCCGATGTCGGGCTTCTGGGCCTGCCCAATGCCGGGAAATCGACCTTTCTTGCCGCTACCTCGAACGCGCGGCCCAAGGTCGCGGATTATCCCTTTACCACGTTGCATCCCAATCTGGGCGTGGTGGGGGTGGATAACGTGGAATTCGTCGTGGCCGATATTCCGGGGCTGATCGAGGGCGCGTCCGAGGGGCGGGGCCTGGGCGATCTGTTTCTTGGCCATGTGGAGCGGTGCGCGGTGCTGTTGCATCTGGTCGATGGCTCCGCGGGCGATCCAGTGGCGGATTATCACACCATCATTGAGGAAATCGGCGCCTATGGCGCGGGGCTTTCGGACAAGCCGCGCCTCACCGTGCTGAGCAAGATCGACACGCTCGACGAGGAGGAACGCGCCTTTTTGCGCGACGAGTTGCAGGCGGCGAGCGGCGGGCCGGTGATGCTCATGTCGGCGATTTCCGGCGAGGGCGTGACCGAGGTGCTGCGCGCCCTGCGCGGGCGCATCGACGCGAACCGCCTGCGCGAAAGGACCGCCCCGGAGGAAGCCCCGTGGCAACCCTGAACGATGCGCGCCGGGTGGTGGTCAAGATCGGCTCGGCGCTGCTGGTGGACCGCGCCACGGGGGCCTTGCGCGCCAACTGGCTCGCCTCGCTGGCCGAGGATGTGGCGGGGCTGCGCGCGCGCGGCGCGGATGTGATCCTTGTGTCGTCCGGCTCGATAGCACTTGGCCGGGGTGTGCTTGGCCTGCCCGCGAGCGCGCTCTCGCTCGAACAGAGCCAGGCCGCGGCGGCGGTCGGGCAGATCAAGCTGGCGGGCGCCTACGAGGCGGCGCTGGCGCGCTACGGGCTTCAGGCGGCGCAGGTGCTGGTGACGCTCGAGGACAGCGAGGACCGCCGCCGCTATCTCAATTCCCGCGCCACGATGGAGCAGCTTCTGCGTCTCGGTGCGGTGCCCGTCGTCAACGAGAACGACACCGTGGCCACCGACGAGATCCGCTATGGCGACAATGACCGGCTGGCCGCGCAGGTGGCGGTGACGGCGGGGGCGGATCTGCTCATTCTCCTGTCGGATGTGGACGGGCTTTATACCGCCAATCCGCAGACCGATCCGGGCGCGCGTCACCTCGCCAGGGTGACAGCGATCACCCCCGAGATCGAGGCGATGGCAGGCGATGCCGGCTCGGGCCTGTCCAAGGGCGGGATGAAGACCAAGGTGATGGCCGCGCGCACCGCCACCGCGGGCGGCTGTGCCATGGCGATCACGCGCGGCGACCGGATGCACCCGGTGCGCGCACTGGCCGAGGGCGCGCGCGCCACATGGTTCGCAGCCCAGGGCGACCCGCAGCAAAAGCGCAAGGCCTGGATCGCGGCGATGAAGCCACGGGGCCGGGTGACCATCGACGCGGGTGCCGTGCGGGCGCTGGCCGCGGGCAGCAGCCTGCTGTCGGCGGGGGTAAGCGCGGTGTCGGGCGCTTTCGGGCGCGGCGATCCGGTGGAGGTCGCCGATGAGCGGGGGCGCGTGCTGGGGCAGGGCCTGACCCGTTACGATGCCGGCGATGCGGCGCGGATCGCAAGGCTGCGCTCGGATCAGATCGAGGCCGCGCTCGGCTATCCGTCGCGCGGCCCGCTCATCCACCGCGACGATCTGGCGCTCTGATCCGCGCCGATCCTTGCCGAGCGCGGCCCGCGCTTGCGGGGCGGGGCCGGGTGGCCTATCTGTGGGCGCATGAAACGCCTCGCCCTTGCCGCCCTCGTTGCCGCGCTGCCCGTGTCCTGGACGCAGGCGCATCCGCATGTCTTCGTCGAGGTGGCGCTCGATTTCGTCGATGACGGCGCGGGCAACCTGGCGGGTGTCGAGGTAACCTGGACCTATGACGATTTCTTCTCGCTGCTGATCCTGACCGACATGGGGCTTGATCCCGACGGCGACGGGGTGCTGAGCGATGACGAACTGGCGCGGCTCAAGGGGTTCGACCTCGAGGAATGGCCCGAAGGGTTCGAGGGTGATCTTTACATTCACGCAGGCGGGCAGAAGGTTGCCCTCGACCGTCCGGTGCCGACCGGGGTGCGCCTCGAGGAAGGCCGGATCGTCGCCACCCATACCCGCCGCTTCGGCCCCGTCCCGGCCGATGGGCTGCGGGTCGAGCCCTATGACCCGACCTATTACGTCGATTACACGCTTGCCGGGCCGGTCACGCTGCCCGCGGGCTGCACCTACGCGATCCGCGAGCCGGAACCTGACGAAAGCCAGCGCGCGTTCCGCGACATGCTCGCGCAACTCGGCGCCGAGGAGCAATATACCGGCGTCGAGGTGGGCAACCTCTTTTCCGACACGATGGTGATCTCGTGCCGCGCGCGGTCCTGAGCCTCGGCGCGCTGGCGGTGCTGGCGCTGGCGATGTGGCTCTGGGGCTTTGGCGGCTCGCAGGCGCTGGCCGACTGGGCGCGCGCGGGCCAGGCCGGGACGCAGCAGGCGATGGCGCGGCTCTTGCGGGCCCTGCGCGCGGGCGAGCCGGGGGCGATGGCGGGGCTGCTGGGGCTGTGCTTTGTTTATGGCTTCTTTCACGCGGTGGGGCCGGGGCACGGCAAGATCCTGATCGGTGGCTACGGCATGGCGGCGCGGGTGGGGGCGGCACGCCTTTCGGCGCTGGCACTCGGGTCGAGCCTTGCGCAGGCGGCGAGCGCGGTGGCGCTGGTCTATGCGGGCGTGTTCGCCTTTGACCTCACGCGCCAGCAGATGACCGGGCTGGCCGAGGGCCTGCTGGCCCCGGTGAGCTATGGCGCGGTGGCGCTGGTGGGGCTGTGGCTGGCGCTGCGCGGGGTCCGGCGCTGGCACCGGACGCGCGCGGTCCATGGCGATGACCACGTCTGCGCCGCTTGCGGCCACAGCCATGGCCCGACCCCGCAGCAGGCCGCGCGCCTGCGCGGCTGGCGCGATGGCTTGATGCTGATCGGCGCGGTGGCGATCCGGCCCTGCACCGGGGCGCTGTTCCTGCTGATCCTGACCTGGCGCATGGGGATCGAGATGGCGGGCATCCTTGGCACCTTTGCCATGGGGCTGGGCACGGCAAGCGTGACGCTTGCCGTGGCGCTTGCCTCGGTCACGCTGCGCGAGGGGGCGCTGGCGCGGCTGGCGACGACCGAGGGCCGGGGCCTTGCGCGCGCGCTCACGGCACTTGAGATCGGCGCGGGGCTGGTGATCGCGGCGCTGGCGCTGCATCTCATGCGCGCCACGCTCTGATCGGCAGGGTTCTTTGCATCGCGCCGCAACTCGACTATATGTGCCACGAGGCGATAGCGCCGGAACAAGTCAAAGAGCAGGTATGCAGATCATCACCACCACCGAGGCTCTCGCCGCCTTTTGCACGGCGGCGCGCGGGCACGATTATGTCACCGTCGATACCGAGTTCCTGCGCGAGCGAACGTATTACTCCCGGCTCTGCCTTGTGCAGTTGGCCATGCCGGGCAAGGGCGACGAGGGCGCGGTGCTGGTCGATCCGGTCGCGGGCGGCGCTGCTCTGTCGCTGGAGCCGCTTTACGAGCTGTTCCGCGATCCGTCCGTGGTCAAGGTGTTCCATGCCGCGCGGCAGGATCTGGAGATATTCCAGGTAGATGCGGGCGTGATACCGGCGCCGCTATTCGATACGCAGGTGGCGGCGATGGTCTGCGGTTTCGGCGAGCAGGCGGGTTACGAGACGCTGGTCAAGCGTATCGCCAAGGCCACGGTGGACAAAAGCTCCCGGTTCACGGACTGGTCGCGCCGTCCGCTCACCGAGGCGCAGATGGTCTATGCGCTGGCCGATGTGACGCATCTGCGCCAGATCTACGAATTCCTTGCCCGCAAGATCGCGGCCTCGGGCCGCGAGAAATGGGTGGCCGAGGAAATGGCCGTGCTGACCAACCCCGAGACCTATCGCACCGACCCCGACGAGGCATGGCGGCGCATCAAGACCCGCAACACCGCGCCCAAATTCCTTGCCATCCTGCGAGAGCTGGCGCGCTTCCGCGAGACCTGTGCGCAGGCGCGCGACGTGCCGCGGAGCCGTGTGTTCAAGGATGATGCGCTGCTGGAACTGGCCGCGACCAGGCCGCAGACTCCTGAGGATCTGGCGCGCTCGCGGTTGCTGCTGCGCGAGGCGCGCAAGGGCGAGATCGCAGAGGGCATCATCGCCGCCGTCAAGGCGGGGCTGGCCTGTCTGCCCGAGGCGATGCCACATGTCGAGGCAGAGGCCAGGGCCCCGCTCAATCCGGCGCTGGCCGATATGCTGCGGGTGCTGCTCAAGGCGCGCAGCGAGACCTCTGGCGTGGCCGCCAGGCTGATTGCCAGCGCCGCCGATCTGGATCGTCTGGCCGCGGGCGGGCGCGACGTGCCCGCGCTCTCGGGCTGGCGGCACGATGTGTTCGGGGCCGATGCGCTCCGGCTTTGCGCGGGCGAGATCGGGCTGGTGGTGCGCGGCGAGACGGTTGAGGCGGTGTCGCTCTGACCGTCAGAGGCGGATGACGCGCTCGTTCTGCGCGGCGCGCACGCGGATTTCGCGCGCCGCCCCGAGTTTCTTGCGCGAGATGAACACCGCCGCCAGAACCTGCCGCGCGCGCTCGGGCCCCTGGGGTGTGTCTTCGGGCTGTTCGGCGCGCAGTTCGTAGCTGATCACCCCGTTGACCGGCTCGCCCTGAGGATGCTCGGGGATGAGGCGCACGTCGAACGCCTCCTGACGCAAAGTCAGTCCCTCGACCCGGAGGATGACACCGCCCGAGGCGGGCTTGATCTCGGCGTTGGTGATGGTGGCAACCGGCGTGCCCTCGTAGGGCGCGTCGCGGCGGCGCTCCTGGATGGACTGGAACAGGCCCCCCTCTTCGTCCCGTTCGGGGATCAGGGGGTTGGTGTTCTCGGCATCGGCCCGCGCCGCACGCCGCGTCCGCCGGCGCGCGCCACAGCCCGCCAGCGCGCCCGCGGCCGCAAGCCCAAGAAAAACCCGTCGCTTCATGCCTGATGCCCTCATCACCATCCACGACTTGCCTAACCGATTGGCGCGCGGTTGGAAAGATGCAAGCGAGGGCTGGACCTGCGGCGACCGCGGCCTTAGGTCTTGTCCGACACAGTGGGAGAGCGGCATGGCGAGCGAAGCCTTCGAGGAGATCGTGGCGGATTTCGAGTTTCTCGACGACTGGGAGGACCGCTATCGCTACGTGATCGAGAAGGGGCGCGACATGGCCCCGCTCGACGACGCGCTCAAGGTGCCCGCGACCAGGGTGGAGGGCTGCGCCAGCCAGGTCTGGTTGCATCCGCGCATCGAGGACGGGCGATTCCACTTCGACGGCGACAGCGACGCGCTGATCGTGCGCGGTCTCATCGCGATCCTGCGCGCGCTCTACAACGGCGTGCCGGTGGCCGAGGTTGGCCGCGTCGATGCACGGTCCGAACTCGCCCGGCTCGGGCTTGACGAGCATCTCTCGGCGCAACGCTCCAACGGGCTGCGCGCGATGATCGGGCGCATCCGGGCGGCGGCGGAGGAGGCCGTGTAACGAACTCGTGCTTCTCGTCGGGCTGTTTTGCTGTTAACCTTTTGCCATTCGTGAGGGGGCATTTGGCCACGGGCGGGCGATTGAGGAGTGGTTATGAACAGATATTCACGGGTTTGGGCGGTCATCACGGCGCTGCTTTTATCGGGCTGGTGCGCTGACGTGGTGCGTGCCGAAACGGTAGCGACGGTCGGGCAAGGCGTGACGGTTTACGATCACGGCGGTGGCTGCCGCAAAAGCTCGCCTCCCGGCCAATGCTGCCACATGGAAAAGAAGACAGGGAGCGTGCACTGTCACTGAATTTTTTCTCGTTAAGTGGTTGATTAAGGTCGCCGCAAGTTCAATCTTTCCGGTTAGAATATCGGTTAAACTTTGTGCGAGACCGGAGAGGGACAATGACCGCAAGCGATACAGCAACGGCACGCGACATGACCGCGGAACTGCGCGCTTTTCTCAAACCCTATACGAGGAAAAGCAACCTGCGCGGCGCGCTGTCCTTTCTGGGCACGCTGGCGGTCTATGGCGCGGCGCTCGGGCTTGGCGCACGGGCGGCGGCGGCGGGGCAATGGCTCGTGGTGGTGCCCTGCGCCGTGCTGCTCGCCTTTGCCGGGGTGCGGCTTTATGTGCTCCAGCACGATTGCGGGCATCATTCGCTGTTTGCGACCCGCTGGCTCAACGATGCGGCGGGCCACGTCCTGTCGCTGTTTTCGTTCACGCCCTACCGGGTGATGCAATACAATCACAATCAGCATCATGCCTATCTCGGCAATCTCGATCACCGCGAGACGACCGAGATTTATACCATGACCCTGCGCGAATGGCAGGCGGCGCCATGGCACAGGCGGCTGTGGTATCGGCTTTATCGCAACCCGTTCATCATGTTGCCCATAGGGGCCATTTTTACCTATTTTCTCGCCTATCGCTGGCCGCGCAACACCGGCCTGGTCGGATGGGTCGGTGTGATCGCGCACAACCTTGCACTCGGGGCCTATCTGGTGGCGATCTGGGCGGTTCTCGGCGCAAGCGGGGTGGTGCTCTTGCTGGCAAGCGCGGTCCTGGGCGGGATCATCGGCGTGTTTCTGGTCTATCTCCAGCACAATTTTGAAGAGACCTACTGGGACCGCAAGCCCGATCTGGACTTCCGCAAGGCGACGCTGGTGGGGTCAAGTTCGCTCGATCTCGGCTGGTTGTGGGATCTTGGCTCTGGCAACATCGCCTATCACGACCTGCATCACTACAACCCGTCCATTCCGTCCTACAACCTGCGCCGCTGCCAGAACGATCTGCCCGACCACCTCAAAAGCCACGAGCCGATCCGCTGGCCGGAAGCCTTGCGCAGCTTTACCCTCAGGCTCTGGGATGAAGAGCGCGGGCGGCTGGTGCCTTTCCCGCGGGAACGGCGGGTGCAGACGATCGCGGCGGAGTAGCGCCCGCCGGCGGGGCGAGGCAGACCGGGCTGCGCCCGCCCGCAGTTTTCACGGATGACGCCGCGCGCGTGGCATGTTAGGCGAGGCACATGAGCCAGCTGCCCTCCAAGGCGGAGATCCTGCAATGGATTTCCGACCACCCGACCCTCACCTCGAAACGCGACATTGCCAGGGCCTTTGGCATCAAGGGCGCGGCGCGAATCGACCTCAAGCGCGTGCTGCGCGAGCTAGAATCCGAAGGCCATCTGGAAAAGCGCAAGAAAACCTACCGCGACCCCGAGCGCCTGCCGCCGGTGAGCGTGTTGCAGATTTCCGGCCAGACGCCCGATGGCGAATTGCTGGCGCGCCCGCTCGAATGGCATGGCGAGGGGGTGGAGCCGGTCGTGCTGGTGCTGCCGCGCGCCGCCGATCCGGCCATGGCGACAGGCGACCGCATCCTTGCCAGATTGCAGGAGGTGCGCGGCGAGGCACATCATTACGAGGCGCGGCTGATTCGGCGCATTGGCACCAACCCGCGCAAGGTGCTGGGCATCTTCCGCAAGAGCACCGAGGGCGGGCGCATCCTGCCCATCGACAAGGGCGAGGCGCGCGAATGGCTGGTGGCCGCCGATGCCACCGGCGGCGCGCAGGATGGCGAACTGGTCGAGGGCGAACAGGCCGGGCCCGCCGGCCGGATGGGGCTGCCGCGCGCGCGGGTGCTCGATCGGCTGGGCGATCCCTCGGCGCCCAGGGCGGTCTCGCTCATCGCCATCCACCAGCATGGCATCCCGGATGAATTCCCCGACGCGGTGATCGCTGCGGCCGATGCGATGAAACCCGCAGGTCTCAAGGGCCGCGAGGACCTGCGCGAGCTGCCGCTCATCACCATCGACCCGTGGGATGCGCGCGACCACGACGACGCGGTTTACGCCCATGCCGATGACGACCCGGCCAATCCTGGCGGCCACGTGATCTGGGTCGCCATCGCCGATGTCGCGCATTACGTGCGCCCCGGCGCGGCGCTCGATGCCGAGGCCCGCAAGCGCGGCAATTCAAGCTATTTCCCCGACCGGGTTGTGCCGATGCTGCCCGACCGGCTGTCGGGCGATCTGTGCTCGCTGCACGAGGGCGTGCCGCGCCCGTGCATTGCGGTGCGCATGACCATCGACGCCGAGGGCAACAAGACCGGGCATCGCTTTGTGCGCGGGCTGATGCGCTCGGCCGCGTCGCTGACCTATGAGCAGGTGCAGGCGGCGATGGACGGCGCGCCCTGCGACAAGGCGGGGCCGCTGCTTGAGACGGTGATTCGCCCGCTCTATGCCGCCCATGCCGCCCTCTCGGCGGCGCGCAGGCGCCGCGCGCCGCTCGATCTGGATTTGCCCGAGCGCAAGGTGATCCTCAGCGACGCGGGCAAGGTGACGTCGGTGCGCTATGCCGAGCGTCTGGACGCGCATCGGCTGATCGAGGATTGCATGGTGCTTGCCAATGTCGCCGCCGCCGAAACGCTGATCGCGCGGCAAATGCCGCTGCTGTTCCGGGTGCATGAAGAGCCGGGCCCGGAAAAGCTCGACGCGCTGCGCGAGGTGGCGCAGGCGGCGGGGCTGGTGCTTGCCAGGGGGCAGGGGCTGCGCACCGCGCATCTCAACGCGCTGCTCCATGCCGCGCGCGGCACCGACCACGCCGAGATCATCAACATGTCCACCCTGCGCGCGATGACGCAGGCCTATTACGCGCCGCAGAACCTGGGCCATTTCGGCCTCGCGCTCAGGGCCTATGCGCATTTCACCTCGCCCATTCGGCGCTATGCCGACCTGGTGGTGCATCGCGCGCTCATCGCCGCCCATGGCTGGGGCAAGGACGGGCTGAGCGCCGAGGAAGTCGAGCGGCTGGAGCAGACCGCGCAGCATATCTCCGACACCGAGCGTCGCTCGATGGCGGCCGAGCGCGACACCAATGACCGCTACCTCGCCGCCTTCCTTGCGGAGCGTCTGGGCGAGGAGTTCCCAGGCCGGATCAGCGGCATCGCGCGGTTCGGCGTCTTCGTCAAGCTCGACGAGACCGGGGCGGACGGCCTCATCCCGATGCGCGCCCTGGGGCACGAATATTTCCATTTCGACCGCGACAGCGGCACGCTCATGGGGGCCGAGACGGGCCGCGTGATCGCGCTTGGCCAGCGGGCGACGGTGCGGCTGGCCGAGGCCGCGCCGGTCTCGGGCGGGCTGGCGTTCGATCTGATCGAGCTTGAGGGCGTGCATGTGCCGCGCGGCCCGAAGACCGCGCGCGGCAAACCGCCCCGGCGCAAGCTTGCCACCGCCCGCGCCAAGGCCGCCAAGCTCAAGCGCAAGGCGGCGCGCAAGCGCGTGTGACGCTTACACCGCGGCCAGCAGCACCGCCATGTAGGCCAGGTAGGCCAGCACCATCGCCGCCCCCTCGCGCCGCCCGACCCGCCAGCCGGTGCGCGCAAGAACCAGCATCGCAACCGTGGCGCCCAGCATCACCCAGATGTCGAGCGCGGCGATGCTCGGCGGCACGTCGAGCGGGTGAACCAGCGCCGTCACCCCCAGAATCCCGAGGATGTTGAAGATGTTGCTGCCGACGATGTTGCCAAAGGCCACGTCGCCATGGCCCTTGCGCGCGGCAATGACCGAGGTGACAAGCTCTGGCATGGAGGTGCCGATGGCGACGATGGTCAGGCCGATCACCGCCTCGGACATGCCCAGCCGCGCGGCCAGTTCGATCGCGCCCATGACGAGAAACCTTGCGCCAACCAGCGTGGCTATCAGGCCGCCAAGCAGCAAGAGCGCCGCGCGCGCCGTGCCGGGTGACTGTTCGGGCACGATCTCGGCCTCGTGCGCATACATCGCGGCGGCGGCACTCTGGCGGCGGCGCTCGATCAGAACCGTGGCCAGCAGATAGGCCACCAGCGCCCCGACAAACCCCGCGCCAACCCCGCGCCCGATCCCGCCCGAGAGGGCCACGGCGACAAAGCCGAGCGTTGCGGCAAGCATCACAACCCCGTCGCGGCGCAGCGCCTCGGGGGCCACCGCCACCGGCGCAATCAGCGCGGCCAGCCCAAGGATAAGCAGTATATTGCCGATATTGCTGCCAACGATATTGCCGACCGCGATACCGGGAGAACCGGCAAAGGCCGCCTGAAGGCTTGTCACCAGTTCCGGCGTCGAGGTGCCGAATCCCACCAACGTCAGCCCGATGATGAGCGGTGAGATGCCAAAGCCCCGCGCCAGCGTCACCGCGCCGCGCACCAGCAGGTCCCCGCCGATCACCAGACCGGCCAATCCGCCCAGAATGTATAGGATATCCACCTCTGTCCCCTTGATGGGCCGCGTTCCCCTCGGGCGCGGTATCGCATGATATGGCGCGCGGCCTGCCCCCGGTTCAAGAGCGCGGCAGCGATTATTTCGGCATGGGCGGGATTGCTTTCGCAACGGCAACAATCGCGCTATCATGGCGCAAATGACCGGCAAGCGGAGGCAGGGCAATGCGGGCAGGACTGATCGGGCTTACGGGGCTTTTTCTCATTATCGGCGGCGCGGCGCAGGCCACGGTGACGGAATCGATCCGCCCGCAGGTGCGGCCCGGCGCGGGGCTGGTGCCGGTGTCTGCGATGGTCTCGGCCGATGTGCCGGTGCGCAGCCTGCGCCCGCAGGCGCGCCCCGAGGGCGCGGCCCGGGTGGTGCTGGCCAGCGGGCACGGGGGCTTTGACCGCTGGATTGCCGGGTTCCGGGGCCGCGCGCTGGCGCAGGGGATCAGCGCGCGCGTGTTCGACCGCGCCTTTCAGGGCGTGCGCTACGACCCCGAGGTGGTGGCCAAGGACCGCAACCAATCCGAATTCAAGCGCGAGATCTGGGATTATCTCGACAGTGCGGTATCGCCCGTCCGGGTCGAGAACGGGCAAAACGCGCTGCGCCAGCACCGCCGTGTGCTGGACAGGATCGAGGCGCATTACGGGGTGGAAAAGGAAGTGGTCACCGCCGTCTGGGGCATGGAGAGCACCTATGGCGCGCGGCTGGGCGATCTGCCGCTGGTGCAGTCCATGGCGACGCTGGCCTTTGACGGGCGGCGCGGCGCGTTTTTCGAGAAACAGCTCATCGCCGCGCTGCAAATCCTGCAATCGGGCGATGTGACGCCTCAAAACATGACCGGCTCCTGGGCCGGGGCGATGGGGCATACCCAGTTCATGCCGACCTCTTATCTGGCCTATGCGGTGGATTTCACCGGCGACGGCAAGCGCGACATCTGGTCGGACGATCCCACCGACGCGCTCGCCTCCACCGCCGCCTATCTCAAGCGGTTCGGCTGGCGCAAGGGGATGCCCTGGGGCGTCGAGGTGCAGGTGCCGCGCGGCGCCTCCTTTGGCGACGCGAAGCGGATGCCCTCTGATTGGGCGGCGCACGGCGTTGTCGGGCTTGACGGGCGGGCGGTGCGCGATCATGGCTCGGCACGGATATTCCAGCCCGCGGGTCCGTCGGGGCCGTCCTTCATGGTCTTTGCCAATTTCGACGTGATAAAGCGCTACAACAATTCGGACGCCTATGCGCTCGGGGTGGGGCACCTCTCGGACCGGATCGGCGGCGGGCCGGAGATACAAGGCAAGTGGCCGCGCGGCTACGATGCGCTCAGCTTTGGCGAGCGCATGGAGATGCAGCGCCTGTTGCAGCGCAAGGGCTACAGCGTGGAAAAGATCGACGGGATCATGGGGCCGAATACCGTGAACGCCATCCGTGCGTTTCAGGCTTCGGTCGGCGTGGCGCAGGACGGGTTGCCCTCGCAGCAGCTTCTGGCGCTGTTGCGCCGGTCCTGAGCGGGCTCAGCCGATCCCCTGCCAGTCATCCGGGTGATACGCCGCACCGATCGCCAGCCAGCGCGCCCGCACACGCGCCACGCGGGTATCGCCCCAGGTGCGGAATACCACCTCAAAGCCATCGGGGGTCACGTTCGCGGCGCTGATATCCATGCGGGCATTGGTGGCGCTGTCGGTGTCCCAGAGCGAGAACGCCACATGCACGACGGGCGCGCTGCGAAAGGCGGGAGAGAAGGCGATATGCTCGCGCCGCTCGCGCGCGCCCTCGCCCGTCCACATATCGCCGCCATGGGCAAAATCGCTGAACAGGGCCAAATCGCCCTGCGCGATGCCGATCGCCTCTCTGAGAAAAACCCGCATGGTGGCCTCTTCGATGAGTGGCCTAGGGTCATAGAGACTCCCGGCGAAAATGGAAACGAAAAATGAAAAGGGCCGCGCGCGGCGGCCCTCCGGGTGTCAATGGTGCAAGGGTCAGCGCGCCGAAAGGCCGATCACATCGCCCATGGCCATCATGTCGGCCAGCAGCTTGGCTGCATCGTCAACGATGCCCGCCTCGCCGGACTGGCTCTCGCGGGCCTGCGTCAGGCGCGCGCTCGCCTCGTCCACCATCGCCTTGAGGGCCTCGGCGGTCATGTCGGCGCGGGGCACGGCGCGTTCGGCCAGGACCGAAATGCCCTCGCCGTTGATCTCGGCAAAGCCGCCGGTGACGACAAATTCCTGCGCGCCGCCATCCGCCATGACCCGGACGATGCCGGGCCGCAGCGTGGTGATGAGCGGGGCGTGATCGGCCATGGCCGTCAGGTCGCCCTCGGCCCCCGGAATCTGGACCTCGCGCGCGGCGACCGAGGCGAGACGACGCTCGGGGCTCACCAGATCGAATTGCACTGTCTCAGCCATTCAGGCCTCCTTTACGGGTGTGGGGCGGGCCGCTGGCCCGCCGCATTGGCTCAGGCGGCGGCAGCGGCCATGCGCTCGGCCTTGGCGATCACGTCTTCGATGCCGCCAACCATGTAGAAGGCCCCTTCGGGGAGGTGGTCGTATTCGCCGGCGACAACCGCCTTGAACGAGCGGATGGTTTCCTCGAGCGGCACCTGGATGCCGTCCGAGCCGGTGAATACCTTGGCCACGTCGAAGGGCTGCGACAGGAATCGCTGGATCTTGCGGGCGCGGGCCACGGTCAGCTTGTCCTCTTCCGAAAGCTCGTCCATCCCGAGAATGGCGATGATGTCCTGAAGCGACTTGTATCGCTGAAGGATCCCCTGCACGTCGCGCGCGACCTGGTAATGCTCCTCGCCCACGATCTGCGGGTCCATCAGGCGCGAGTTGGAATCGAGCGGGTCCACCGCGGGGTAGATGCCCAGCTCGGAAATCGCACGGTTGAGAACGGTCGTGGCGTCGAGGTGGGCGAATGTCGTGGCCGGCGCCGGGTCGGTCAGGTCGTCCGCAGGCACATAGACCGCCTGAATGGAGGTGATCGAGCCCTGCTTGGTCGAGGTGATGCGTTCCTGCATCGCGCCCATGTCGGTGGCCAGCGTCGGCTGATAGCCCACCGCAGACGGGATACGGCCCAGAAGCGCCGACACCTCGGAGCCTGCCTGCGTGAAGCGGAAGATGTTGT
>DIUD01000056.1:0-161 GCA_002428225.1 Roseovarius sp. UBA6167
CCTGAAAGATGTCGCCCGCGCGGATATATTCGCGGGCCTTTTCCACCGCCGCCTTGTAGCCCTCGCGGGTGAAGTTCGACACCGGCGCTGCCTCTTCACGGGCCGCGCCAAGGCTGCGGCTGGCCTGCGGCAGGGCGCGGTCGAGGTCGCGCACCGCGTCC
>DIUD01000056.1:251-2864 GCA_002428225.1 Roseovarius sp. UBA6167
GCCGGATCATGTCATAGCCGAGATAACCGAAAAGCCCGGCACTGGCGGCGGGCAGATCCTCGGGCAGCTTGATGCGGCTCTCGGCGATGAGCGCGCGCAGATTGGCAAGCGGGTCGCCCGGCTGATCCTCAAACGCGTCCGGGTCGAATCGCGCGGCGCGGTTGATGCGGCTGCTCTGGCCCTGGCATTGCCAGATCACGTCGGGCTTCATGCCGATGATCGAATAGCGCCCGCGCACCTCACCGCCGGTCACCGATTCGAGCAGGAAGGCATCGCGCGCCGCCCCCGTCAGCTTGAGCATGAGCGAGACCGGCGTGTCGAGGTCGGCGGCAAGGCGCGTATAGACCACCTGGTTTTCGCCCGCCGCATAGGCGCGGGCAAAGCTGTCGTAATCGGGCGTCAGGTCCACGGCGGGCGGTCCTCAGTTGAAATTGGCGTGCACGGCGTTGAGCGCCGCCTGGTCGAGCGTGACGCCCGCGCGGGCGCGGATGTCGTCGGCGAGAAGCTGGAACAGATCCTGCCCCAGATCGGCGGTGAGCTGTTCGCCAAGCGCGGTGGCGATGCGGGCGATGTCGGGATCGTCGGCGTCGGCGGGGGCAATGCTGTCGAGCCGCAGCACGAACAGCCGCTCCGCGCCTTCCATCAGGCGCACCTCGCCCGCCGTCATGTCGAACACCGTTTCGATGAAATCCGGCGGCACGTCGGCACGATAGTCGCGGCGGGTGATCTCCGTGACCTCGGTGGCGTCAAGCCCCAGATCGGCAAAGCTGCGGCCCGCGCGGAGCGCCTCGGCCAGCGGCTCGGCCTGTGCGCGCAGCGCGGCCACGGTCGCCTCGGCGCGCCAGCGTGCGCGCACGGTGTCGCGCACCTCGTCGAGGGGCAGGACGCGCGGCTTCTGGATGCCGTCGAGGCGCAGCGCGAAGATGCCGCCATCCTCAAGCCGCTCGACCTTCGGATAGCTGCCTTCGCGCACCTCTTCGGCGGCGCGGCGGAAGGTGGGATAGCCGGCTATCCCCCCGGCAATGCCTTCGTGCCAGTCGATCGTGCCCAGTTCCAGTTCGGTTTCGCGCGCGACATCCTCCAGCGTGGCCCCACCCGCCAGAAGGTCATCGACGGCGTGGCCGAGCGTGTCGATCACGCGGCGCGCGCGGTCGAGCGCGAGCGCCTCGCGCAGGTCTGCGCGGGCCTCTTCAAAGGGCGTGACCTGCGCCGGGAGCACCGCATTGACGCGGAAGATCGCGGGGCCGAGGCTGGTCTCTACCGGGCCCACGACCTCGCCCACGGGGGCGGCAAAGACCGCCTCGGCGGCAGGGCCGAGATCGGCCGCGGTCACATCGCCCAGGTCGATATCGGCCATGTCGAGCCCGCGCTCGGAGACCAGCACGTCCAACGTGACACCCTCGGAAAGCCGCTCCATCGCGTGGGCGGCCGCGGCCTCGTCGGCAAAGACGAGGCGTTCCACAAGGCGGCGTTCGGGCATGTTGAACTCGTCCGCGCGCTCGGCATAGGCGGCGCGCAGCGTGGCCTCGTCCATCTCGACCGTATCGAGCAGCATCTCGGGGGTGACCCAGGTATAGCTCAGGCGGCGCGCCTCGGGCGTGGTGAAATCGGGCAGGTGCGCCTCGTGATAGGCGCGCAGGTCCTCCTCGGACGGCTCGGGCAGGCCGGTTTCCAGATCCCCGCGGTCGAGCGTGGCAAAGGCAAGGCTGCGGCGCTCGCCCAGCCAGTCGATCATCGCGCCGGTATAGGCCGCGGGCGGGCGCAGGCCCGACAGGACGGCCGCCTGCACCAGCGAGGCCGAGGTCTCGGCGCGAACGCCCTGCTCGAACTGGGTCTCGTTCAGTCCCGATTGTTGCAGCGCAAAGCGATATGCCTGCCGGTCAAAGCTGCCATCGGCGCCGCGAAAGCCGGGAATGGCAAGGATCTCTGTGCGCAGCGTCTCGTCGCTCACCGAAATCCCGAGCGCGCCCGCCTCGTGTTCCAGCGCCGCGCGCGCGACAAGCTGCGCCAGCACGCGCTGGTCGATCCCTGCCTCGCGGGCCTGCGCAAAGCTGACCGGCGCGCCGCGTTGTGCGGACAGCGCGTTCATTTCATCGCGCAGCGCACGGGCATAGGTGTTCACGTCGATCGCGGCATCCCCGACGCTGCCGATGCTGCGCACACTCCCGCCGAGATTGGTGACGCCAAAACCGCCGAGCCCGACGATGAGAAGCCCCATCAGAACCCACATTGCGCCTTTGGAAATGCCCTTGCCTGCCATGGCTGTGCTTGCCTCTCGTCCGTTTCGCCCGCGCTTTTCGTCCATGGGGTTCTATGCGGTGCGCGAGGGCGGGGCAAGGGCAGGCGATCCCGCCTATTCGGCGGCGGTCTTGAGGGTGAAACCCTGTTCGATCATGTCCGAGGGGGCAACCGGATAATCGCCCGAGAAACACGCATCGCAATATTGCGGGCACTTCGCTTCGCGGCCTTGCGCCTGACCGACGGCGCGGTAAAGCCCGTCAAGCGTGATGAACTTGAGGCTGTCCACCTGCAAATGCTCGCGCATTTCCTCTTCGGACATGGTGGCAGCGAGAAGTTTTTCGCGCTGCGGCGTGTCCACCCCGTAGAAGCAGG
>DIUD01000075.1 GCA_002428225.1 Roseovarius sp. UBA6167
AAGTTTCCCTGGGTTATTCCGTACCAAAGGGCAGATCCCCACGTGTTACTCACCCGTCTGCCGCTCCCATTGCTGGGCGCTCGACTTGCATGTGTTAGGCCTGCCGCCAGCGCTCGCTCTGAGCCAGGATCAAACTCTCAAGTTGAAAGACGCAGTCCCTCAATCCCGGACTGATCCGGAACCTCGAAACTCATCGTCTATCCTTGACGTTCGAACCTCTGCACATCCTTGGTTGTGCTACCGCCTATTCGGCTACTTGAGCACGATTAAGCGACTACCCTCACCCGGCCGGGACAAGGGTCAACCAAGAGTCATCTGTCTGATGTACATCAGCTTCCAAAGAAGCAGACGCACGCTCAAACAGTGAAGCTGACACCACATCATCGGGGCCAAAACCCCTAGTGGCGCGACATACAGACGTCTCCGGTCGATAAAGACCAAACCGCCCGCATATCTCTTCAGATACCAGTCATGTCAAAGAGCAAGAGGCAAAATCAACAGAGTGCGCCCTGAACTTCGGCGCGCCCCGCCAAACCTGCCCCAATTGTCCGAACCGGTGAACCCAAGCACAACCGCGCCTCAATCCCCAATCCAACCCAGCAACACCTCAGCGCCGCCGGTGAAGGCGTATCTACGACCACTCAACAAAAGGCGCAAGAGCCTTTTTTCGCCAAAGTGAATTTTTTCCGTCGGCACGTTCACCCCCGACTTTCACGAGATTTTCGGCACGAACCGCTTGACCCTCCAGCAACGCCAAGTCCTAATTAACGGCAGGCCATCGCACCGGGAGCATCATTATGGACGCGCGAACCATCAGGCTGTTCGGCGATCAGGCCGATGCTTTTACCACCTCGGGACTGCAACTTGACGACGGGATGATCGACCCGTGTGACAGCCGCAATGTGCAGGGCTTTTGTCTGGCGACTGTCGCCGAGGCCGCCGCACGCAAGCTGCATCGCGCAACATTCGGAACCGCCCGTTTTTAGGCGGCGTTGCAATATCTGCCAGATCAGGGGGATCAACCCATGGAATTCACCACCGAACATATCGAACTTGGGCGCGCGATCGAGCGGTTCATCGCCGATGAGATCAATCCGCATGTCAACGAATGGGAAAAGGCCGGGATCTTTCCGGCCCATGAACTTTACAAGAAGATGGGCAGTCTGGGGTTTCTGGGCATTCACAAGCCGGTGGAATATGGCGGCATGGGTCTGGATTATTCCTATGCCATCGTCATGGCCGAGGCGCTGGGAACCGCCGATTGCATGGGGGTGCCCCTGTCCATCGGCTGTCAGACCGACATGGCGACCCCGGCGCTGGCGCGCTATGGGTCGGACGCGCTGCGACGCGAATGGCTGGCGCCCTCGATTGCCGGCGATCTTGTGGGCGCTATCGGCGTGTCCGAACCCGGTGCCGGCTCGGACGTGGCCGCGATCACGACTTCGGCGCGCTCTGACGGCGATGATTACATCATCAACGGCCAGAAAATGTGGATCACAAACGCCACCCAGGCCGACTGGGTCTGCCTGTTGTGCAACACCGCCGATGGCCCGCCCTATCGAGACAAATCGCTGATTGTGGTGCCGTTGGACAGCCCCGGCGTGACCCGGGGTGAAAGGCTGGACAAGCTGGGTATGCGCGCCTCGGACACCGCACCCTTGTATTTCGACGATGTGCGGGTGCCCAAACGCAACCGGATCGGCGAAGAGAACATGGGGTTCATCTATCAGATGCAGCAGTTCCAGGAGGAGCGCATGTGGGCCGGCGCGGCGACGTTGAAGCTGATGGAGCGTTCGATTTCGGACGTGGTTGAATATACCGGCCAGCGCCCGGCCTTTGGTGCCACGATTCTGGACAACCAGTATGTGCAGTTCCGGCTGGCCGAATTGCAGACAGAGGTCGAATTGCTGCGCTCGATCGTCTACCGGGCCTGCGAACTTTATATCACCGGCGAGGACGTGACAACGCTGGCCTCGATGGCCAAGCTCAAGGTCGGGCGGTTGCAGCGCGAGGTGGCGGATGCCTGTCTGCAATTCTATGGCGGCATGGGATTTCTCAATGAAACCCCGATTTCGCGGTTCTACCGCGATGGGCGGCTGGCCTCGATCGGGGGCGGCGCGGATGAGATAATGCTGAAGATCCTGACCAGGAACCTCGGCATGACCCCGCCAACGAGGCGCGGCTGATGGTTCGGAACACCGCGCAGAGTCCATGTGAAAGACCGGAGTTATTCAGCGAACACGGCGTGGTCTGCCTGACCATGAATCGCCCGAAACAGCGCAGCCGCATCTGTTGCGGTCAGGGCCCCGCGCGAATTACCGACACGGGCAAGTTTCGGCTGAAACCGCATTCGCCCCGACAGCATACGAACAAGGAGGAACAAAATGGACCCCATCTTTCTGAACGGCAAGGAACGGCAATCAAAGCTGGGCACGCTGGAAGACGCCGCCGCGATGATCAGGGATGGCGCGCAGCTGGCCTTTGGCGGGCTGCATTCGCATAACGGACCGATGGCGCTGATCCGCCAAATCATCCGCCAAGGGACCAAAGACCTGCACATCATCGCCAATGTCTCGGCCGGGATGCCCGCAGATATCCTGATTGGTGCGGAATGCGTCGATACGGTCACGGTCTGCTATATCGGCATGGAGCATCTGGGCTTTGCCCCGCGGTTCCGCAAGGCGGCTGAGGAAAAGAAGATCAGGATCATCGACGGCGACGAGATTTACTATGTTCTGGGCCTCAAGGCCGGGGCTGTGGGCATGCCGTTCGTCCCGTATCCGCCCGGTCACGAGGCGCGCGACAATCCGATCTATGAAAAGACCTACAAACGCACCACCGACCCCTATACCGGCAAGGAAATCATCGTCTCGCCCGCCATCCGGCCGGATGTGGCGATCCTCCATGTGCCGCGCGCCGACATCTATGGCAACGTGGTGCATCTGGGCTCGGTCGTGGCCGATGACCTGCTGGCCAAGGCATCGACCCATACGATCGTCACCTGTGACGAAATCGTGACCAATGACTCGATCCGCGCCGATCCGCATCGCACGACAATACCGGGCCATTACATAGACATGGTGGTTCATGTGCCATACGGTGCCCACCCGCTGTCGTGCCACGGCATCTACAACCACGACGAAGATCACATCAAGTCCTACGTCAAGGCGGACATCACCGCCTATCTCGACGAATATGTCTACGGCGTGAAGGGCCATTTCGAATACCTGGAGAAGTTCGGCATTGAACGCCTCATGGGTTTGCGTGAACAGGTATAGGCGGGAGAACAGACATGACAGACGCACATAACAACCCCGACTATGCGATCGGCGAACTGATGGTTTCGGCCATCGCCCGGCAGATGGGCACCCATGACCACGACTGGGCCGCCGTCGGTGCCTATTCGCAGCTGCCGATGGCGTCGATGAAACTGGCGCGGATGCTCTATGCGCCCAACCTGTGGTGGCTTGCCGGCGGCGGCGGGGCGATCAATTCGACCTCGAAGCTGGTGCAGTCCACATCCGATCACCGGGTGATGCGCGGTGCCGAATACATGATGAACATGGAAGATATCGTCGATATCGAAATGTGGCGGTTCAACCGGGGCCGTGAAAACGTGATCGGCGTGGTCGGCGGCATCCAGATCGACCGGCGCGGCAGTTGCAACATGGTCGCGGTGGGCGATTACGAAAACCCGACGGTGCGCGGGGTCGGCACCGTGGGGCTGGCCTTTGGCGTGTCGTTCACGCTGGTCTATTTCTTCACCATGCATCACAACAAGCAGGTGTTCGTGGACGAGGTCGATTTCGTTTCTGCCGCCGGTCATACCGAACGGCGGGCAGAATATGTGCCGCACGCCTGTATCGGTGCGCAAAAGGTGTTCACCCCGCTGGGCGTGTTCGATTTCGTGCCCGACAGCGACAAGACCAAAACCATGCGGGTGGTGTCGCTGCATCCCGGCGTGACCCTCGAAGAGGTGCAGGACAAGACCGGCTTCGATCTGATCATCCCCGATCATGTCGGCCAGACCGATGAGCCGTCCGAACAGGAGCTGACCCTGATCCGCGATGTGATCGACCCGGACGGCATCCTGAAAACCCTGCGGATTTCGCGATGAACCCGCACGAGAACGGGATGAGCACAGGCCCCTACCCCACGCTCATGAGCCCCGTGAAGGTCGGTCACACGGTTCTGAAGAACCGTGTGATCATGGGCGGGATGCATACGCGGATCGAAATGTCCGAAAACGCGGCGGAGCGGCTGGCGGCGTTTTATGGCGCGCGGGCGCGTGGCGGCGTCGGGCTGATCATCACCGGCGGCTATTCGCCGAACGCGGCGGGCGGATATGATGCCGATGGCCCGTTCCTGATGACCCGCCAGCAGGCCGTCGAACTGGAGCAAGTGACAAAGGTCGTTCACGCGGAAGGCGCGAAAATCTGCCTGCAGATCTCGCACACCGGGCGGTCTGCCCGCCATGACGGCCTTGTCGCGCCATCCGAAATCCGCTCGCCCATAAACCGGTTTACCCCGCGCGCCCTCAGCCATGGCGAAATCCTCGAAACCATCGACGATTTTGCCAATTGCGCCCGGCTCGCGCGCGGTGCCGGGTTCGACGGGGTCGAGATCATCGGCTCGGGCGGTTATCTGCTCAGCGAATTCACCACCCGGCGGGCCAACCTGCGCGACGACGACTGGGGCGGCTGTGTGGAAAACCGCCACCGGCTGCCGGTCGAGATCGTCCGGCGCATCCGTTCCGAACAAGGGCCTAAGTTCCTGATCACCTACCGGATCGGTGCCGCCGATCTGGTCGAGGATGGCCAGACCGGGGACGAGATCGACCAACTGGCCGCCGCACTGACCGATGCCGGGGTCGATCTGTTCACCGGCTATGTCGGCTGGCATGAATCGCGGATACCGACCGTGGCCTATCCGGTGCCGCGCGCGGCCTTTACCTACGCGATCGAGCGGCTCAAGCGCGGGCTGAAGGTGCCCGTCGCGGCCTGCAACCGGATCAACATGCCGCAGGTCGCCGAGGACATCCTGAGCCGCGGCGCGGCCGACATGGTTTACATCTCGCGCCCGTTTCTGGCCGACCCGGATTTCGTCGCCAAGGCGCGGGATGGCCGGACGGATGCGATCAACACCTGCATCGCCTGCAACCAATTGTGCCTTGACCACATCATGACCGACCGCGAGGCAGGCTGTCTGGTCAACCCCGCCGCTGCGCGCGAAACCCTGTTTGATGTGACCCCTGCAACCCGACCGCGCAAGATCGCTGTTATCGGCGGCGGCCCTGCGGGGCTGAGCTGTGCGACAACCGCCGCCGCACGCGGCCATGACGTGACCCTGTTCGAAGCAACGGACAAGATCGGCGGCCAGATCAATCTGGCCTGCGCCGTGCCTGGAAAAACCGAATACAAGGAACTGCTGCGCTATTACGGCAACCGCTTGGAAACGACCGGGGTGATAGTGCGAACCGGGACCGCCTTCGACGCAACCATCTTGGGCGAACAGGGGTTTGACGCCTTTGTCGTGGCCAGTGGTGTGACACCACGGCTGCCTGGCCTGCCCGGAATCGCCGGGGATCCGCGCGTCGTGACGTATGACGAGCTTTTGACCGGACGCGCCGATGCCGGACCCCGCGTTGTGATCATGGGCATGGGGGGCATCGGATTTGACGTGGCAAAGTTCCTGTCGATACCGTCGGAGGTGACCACCATACCGGCTGTTTTTCAGGCCTGTTACGGTCTCGACCCAACGCTTCACGAAGCTGGCGGATTGCTCAGCGAAGCGTTGTCTTTCCCTTCCGCGCGTCACCGGATCACCATGTTGCAACGCAAGGCCGGCCGACCGGGTGCCACTCTGGGTGTATCGACCGGCTGGATCGGGCGCGGGTTTCTGCAACGCCAGGGGGTCGAGATGCGAACCGGGGTCACATACCGTCGGCTGGACAGCGATGGCCTGCATATCGAACAGGACGGGAAACCGGAGGTCATTGCTCTGGATACGCTGGTGATATGCGCCGGACAAAACCCCAACCCGGTCCACACTCCTGACGACCTGCCGGTTCATCTGATTGGCGGCGCCCATCGCGCCACGGAACTGGACGCCGCGCGCGCCATCGAAGAAGGCTGGCGGTTGGGGCTCGCTCTCTAGAGCACGTCGCGGTTCATTGGCCTCATAGCCTGCTGCGCTGAAGAAGTTGTGGCACTCCTCTTCTGAGAAAGGGTCACAGACCCGGCCGACAGCCTCACCAGCTTCCACAAGGGGATCGGGTCATGGGCACGAGTGCTTGCCCAGCTCTGAAACGGCGGTGGACGGGCGCGCATGGTTCTGCCCGTTCGGACCGGCCTGTTTTCTGCGTCCGTTGCCGGAAATTACGCCTGACGCGACGTGAACATCGCCATGCGCCAGAAGTCGGCGCTGGTGCTTGCGGTCGCCCGAGTGGGTGCGATGCCGGATACTATGCGACGTGGCGCAAGGCGCAAGTGCAAACCTCGCGGCGGTCGGGCCATCGCCCGCGCGCCACGTCATCGCCCGAACCGAAAGATCCTGATCGGGGAGGATCTCAGCACCTGTTCGATCACCGGCGAGCTGTCTTCGCCGAAGCGGCCCACACTGTTCATCCCCGCCCCGATAAGCTGCACCACCTCGGGCGAGCCTGCAAACTTGGAATGGCTGCCCGTGGCCGAGTCGCTGATTTCCGACAGGTCGATCACCGTCAGGCCGAATTCCTCGAGAGACGCGATATCGGCCGCGCCGACCCTCGGCACGCCACCCGCGATGCGCGACGAGAGCCGCAACGCGCCGTCTTCCTTGGAGATGAGAAGGAAAAGCTTGCGCCGGGTTTCCAGCGAAAGCTGATCAAGCTGGGACCGGAAGAGGTCAATGTCGATATCGGGGGCGGCCAGGACGATGTTCTGGAGCAGCCGCTTCTTGGCGAGCGCTCCCGACTTGTGCAGATCGACAAGCCCCTCCATGGTCAGCAGGCTGCCCATCGAATGGGCGAAAACGGTGACGCCGGTGGCCTCGGTGCTCAGAAGGATATCGACGATCTCGGCGATCTTGCCACGGGCGACAAGGGTGCTGTTGAGGTCATAGACATATCGCAGGGGCCGCCCTGCGGATGCCCAGGTCAACAGCACGGGCACGCCCGTGAACCCGGTATCCTCGACGAATTGGGTAACCCGTAGCAAGGCATCGCTCGGCGTGTTGTTGAAGCCATGGACAAAGAGCAGAACCGTTCTGTGGTCGCGCGGACGCGCGAGGAGCGCGCGGTTGACCTCGCGGACGAACGCCGTCTCGCTCTCGTAGGTGACCGGATCGACGACGGTGAATTCGGTGCGCGGATCGGGTGGCAATTGCCGCGGTCGCCTGAGCTGACCGACCACATGCGTCGGCGGGATGGTCACCTCGACCGAAGCCAGCCCCAGATCCCGTGCGCGCGCGTCCGAGAGCAGGGCGCCAGGTTTGTCGGATGCCTCGCGCGTGGACGTGATGAAGACGCGGTGCTTCGTGAGACCGTCCACGGACGCCACGGGCACCTGTGGATTTTCGATGCCGATCAGTTCGGGCGGGCGGGTGCAGGCCGCCAGGACGATCACGGACAGGACAAGGGCAAACCTTGCCATGGTGCGAAGCTCTGAAACGACGGCCATGGAACAACTCTGGCTAAGGTGCGGATAATTCTGTGACTTCAGGTCGTGGCGGGGTCTTGTTTCCTTACCACGCTTGCTGACGGATGCGGCTATCCGATTGCCGGACGCGAAACGGAAACGTCGTCCCGCGCCAAATCTGCCACAACTCCGGTCCGGGCGAGAGCCCGGACAACGGCACGCCCCGTCCCCCGGAGCGGTGGCTTTCCGGCGCGCCGCACGCCGGGGGCATGGGCGGCCCGTTAGCGGGCAACGGCGACACGCGCCTTCAGGGTATCAAGCTGTTCGCGCGTCCAGCCGGGCGCGTCGGTCAGGGCCGCCCATGCATCGAGGTAATGGTCGAAGGCATAGACATGGCCGAAGCCCCTGGGCGGCAGGACCGCCGTCATCAGGTCGATGGTCAGTTGCAGGAAGGTGACAACCGGCAGCCAGATCATGTCGGGCGAGACATCCGGTCCGCGTGGAAATTTCATCCAGTCCGGTTGCCGCCAGATCGACATCGGATCATAGAAGGTGATCGCGTCGCTGGCATATTGCACAAACACCACCCGATAGCTGCCCCAGGGCGCTGTGGGGGTGTCCAGATGGTTTTTCTGGGCGGTGAACCGGATCACCGTGCCGTCGTGAAAGGTCGGCAACCAATAGGGCGAATCGGTGTTGCGCCCCCGCGTGGCTGTCGACCAGGTGCGGCTGGAAAAGGGTGGTCCGGCCCAGAGCGCGCCGTGATACGGCTCGGCGATGACCTGGTGCAGATCGTGGCTGAGGTCGGAATTGAACGCCCCGAGACTCAGCCCGTGCAGGAACAACCGCGGGCGCGCGTCGGGCGGCAGAGTGCGCCAGTGTTCGTAGATCGCGGCGAAGACCGCGCGCGCCGTCTCGACGCCGTAATCGGGGTTGGCGAGCAGGGCGAGCCAACTGGCCAGATAGGAATACTGCACCGCCACGGTCGCGACATCGCCCCGCATGAGATATTCCAGCGCCGTCTGGCTCTCCGGGTCGATCCAGCCGGTGCCGGTGGGCGTCGTGATGACCAGGGTGGCGCGCTCGAACCCGCCCACGCGGATCAGTTCGGCAAGCGCCAGCGCGGCGCGCGCTTCGGGTGTGTCGGCGGAATTGAGCCCGGCGTAGACGCGCAACGGCTCCATCGCCGGGCCGCCGGTCATGGTGGTGATCCGGGCCGCATCGGGCGCGCCCGCGACCAGCTCGCGCCCCGCCCGCCCGAGGCCCTCCCAACCGATCAGCGAGCCGGGCCCCCCGGTCTTGAGCGGATCGTCGGGGCGCGGGCTGTGTTCCTCAAAGCGGGCGTCAAGTGCCGCATAGGTGGCGTCGAACATGCGCATCGCGCCCTGCACCAGCACACCGTTGCCGATCAGCCAGAACAGCAAGGCAGTCGCCGCCAGCGCGATAATGGCCGCCTGAGGGCCGGGCAGACGGCGCGCCAACCGCGCCGATATCCGCCGCCAGGTGCCGCGGATCAGCCGCACCACAAGCACGAGCAAAAGGAACACCGCCAGCGTCACACCCAGCACCGTTGCCGGATGGATCGCCTCGATCGGCGGCATCTCCATCAACGCGCGCAGCCGGTTCTGCCACACCGCGGCCCTCCAGATCGTCACCCCCGCAAGCGCCGCGCTGACCGCAACCGCCACCAGAACAAAGAGGGTGCGCGCGCGCCCCTGCGGCGACGGAAGCTGCAAGGCGCGCCAGCCCCCCCGCAGCACCACGCCAAGACCATAGCCCGCCGCAAGGCTCATCCCGCTGAGCAGTCCCTGCACGGTTGCTCCGCGCGGCACAAGGCTCGGCGTCAGGGAGGCCGCGAAAAATACGGTTCCCAGGAGCAGCCCCAGCCCGGAAAAGGATCGCAGGACACCACGGCGCCAGGTTCCGGACATGGCCCAAACTCCAGATATTCGAGGTTCAGGCCGTTTCGGAGCGGCGCTGGCTCATCGCCATGTAGCCAAGTGCAGCCCCCACCGAGATCAGGTTGACGCCCAGAAGCAGACCGATCAGCCAAAGCGCGGTTATCGGCATACTGGCCCATAGGAGCACCGACAGCAGCACACTCAACACCCCGCTCGCCAGAACCCAGAACCAGTTTTTCAACGGCCGGATGGTCAGGGCAAAGACGATCTTGGAAACGCCCTCTATCATGAAATAGACAAGCAGAAGCAAAGAGATGATCAGCATTCCCTGGCCGACATGGCGCAGCAGGAGCACACCCACCAGAACAGCCAGAACGACCGACACCAGCTGCAACCAGAAATTCGGGGCGCTGCGTGCGCTGACAAGTCCGATAGCCTGGGAAACGCCGGAGATTATGAGCAGCCAGCCCAGCATGAGAACGAAAAAGGCGGACGAGAAAACCGGGAAGATGATCGCCGCCAGTCCCGCAACGATCAGGATCGCCGCCTCGATCATGTAGAGCACCCAGTGCCTCTTGACCGCCGCGCGCGTCGCTTCCCGATAGACCTGAGCGGCCGCTTCAACACTCATGGACATCGCTCGTCTCCTTGATCAATCTGATGTGTCGCATGAACGGCTGAACGGTGTCGCTCAGCCCGCAAAATGGATCAAAGCCTGACCCGGCACAGCTTGAAGGCTTGTCAAAGGCTCATTACTCTGCCCCCAGCTTGGCGATACCGCGGCAAGCCGTCAAGCCGAGATGTTGCCATGCAATGCGTCCGGGCGTCATGAACAGGCCCCGGACCGGAAAAGAGCCATGCCGGGAAATGGGTGACGGTGTTTGAGAATGCGGCGTATCGTGGCGGGTGTCCAAGCCTGCCAGAACTTCCAGAAGGAACGATACGCCTATGACGATCGATACCGACATCATCGCCCTGCGTCAGCCGGAATCTGTTGACGATCCGCTGACCGAGATTGCCCGGGATGGGGCGCGCCGGATGCTGGCCGCTGCACTTCGCGCAGAGGCTGACGCCTTCGTCGCGCAGCATGCCGNNTTGAGAAGGCGGCGTATCGTGGCGGACGATCAGGAGATCGTCGCGCGGAACGGTCGGCGGGGCCGAGGTAAGGACAGATGTCATCACGTCTCATGCACCGAATATGGCACACCGGATCACCGTTATCACCGTTGAGAATCTCGTGTCAGGTGGCGAACACCAACATGACGGCGCGCGGCATGCGAAACGTGAACAAGTGCCGGTGATTCACGAGGCGGGGCAACGCGAACCGACCCGCCGCCAGTCCCGTAAGCGCTTGTTTTCGTGGAAAATGTGGTGCTGCTGGACAGGATTGAACTGTCGACCTCTNNCTCTACCACTGAGCTACAGCAGCCCGCTGTTTTCCAGATGGCTAGCCCGGGCGTTGTCCCGATGCAAGCGGGCCCTGGAAAAGCCCTTTGGTTCCGGTCGCCTGGCGCCCCCGAGCCGCCCCTTATCGGGGATTTGCTCCACCACTTGGCCACAACAGCAACTTGACGCGGGCTATTAGACGCTTCTCGAGCCTCACACAAGGGGGTAATACCGATGGCGCGCTCTGCGGCTGGCGCGGGATTGAACCGCGAATTGCGATCCGACCGGACAGGCCGCTAGCGTTCCAGCTTGCTGCGCAACTCGCGCAGGACGGGCAGGCTTGCGCGTACGCGATCCTCGCCGAGGTCCTGGATCAGTTCGGAGACCATCGGCGTGATCGCGGAAATCGCCACATCGCGCGCCTGACGGCCCGAGGGGCTGATCGAGACCATCTTGCGGCGGGCATCCTCCCAGTCGGGGCGGATATGGATGTAGCCGGCCCATTCCAGCTTCGACAGCGTGTTTGTCATCGCGCCGCGGGTGACGTGAAACGCCTTGGCAAGCTGCGCCGGGCTGCGCTCGTCGCCCAGACGGGCGAGGTGGTTGAGCACCGAGAAATGCGAGATCTCCATGCCCTTGGGCAGAACGCGGCTCAGCCGCGAGCGAATCAGCTGCTCGTTGGTGAGGATCTCGCTGAACAGCGCGACGGCGAGGGAATTGCTGGTCGTGTCATCCATTCAGGGGCCGTCAAACTCTCGGTCATGGCGCAGGGAGGGCACGCGTTTGCGTGCTTTTGCCACTTCCGAGAGGTCGAGATCAACCATGACGATGCCCGGCGCGGTGCCGCCATCGGCCAGAACCTCGCCCCAGGGGGCCACGGCAAGGCTGTGTCCATGGGTGCGGCGCGCCTTGCCCGTGCTGGCCCGGTGGGTGCCGGTCTGCGCGGGGGCGAGCACGAAACAGCCGGTCTCGATGGCGCGCGCGCGCAGCAGGCTTTCCCAATGGGCGGCCCCGGTGACAGGCGAGAAGGCGGCAGGCACGGTGAGGATATCCGCCCCCGCCTGCGCGAGAAGGCGATAGAGATGGGGAAAGCGGATGTCGTAGCAGATCGTGAGGCCCAGACGACCCCAGGGCGTCTGGGCCAGCACCGCGCGGGTGCCGGGGCGAAAGCCGTCGGATTCGCGGTAGGTCTCCTCGGGGGAAACCTCCACATCGAACATGTGGATCTTGTCGTAGCGGGCGCGGATGGCGCCTCGGTCGTCGATCAGGAACGAGCGGTTGGCAAAGCGGCCGCGGGGATCGTCGGTCTTGAGCGCGAGCGAGCCGATCAGCAGCCAGGCGCCAAGGCGCGCCGCCTCTTCGCGCAATCCGGCCAGAACCGGATCGCTTTCCTCGGGGCTGAGCACCGAATTCTGATGGCTGCGGCTGGACGAGACGCAGTTGCTCACCTCGGGGGTAAGGATGAACTCTGCCCCCCCTGCCCGCGCCTCGGCCACGAGAGCGCGCAGCGTGGCGAGGTTCTCTTGGGGATCGTCACCGGATGTGAGTTGCAAAAGAGCCGCGCGCATCGCCTCAGCCCTTCAGCATCGCGTCAAGCCTGCCCGCCCGTTCCAGCGCGTACAGTTCATCGCAGCCGCCGACATGGGTCTGACCGATAAAGATCTGCGGCACGGTGTGGCGGCCATTGGCGCGCGTCATCATCTCGGACTTGCGCGCGGGCTGCGCGAGGACGTTGATTTCGGAAAAATTCACGCCCTTATGTTTCAGCAGGCGCTTGGCCGCGTGGCAAAAGCCGCAGAGCGGCGAGGAGTAGATTTCGACGGGTTGCATGGATGGGCCTCCTGATCCTGTTCACCACGAATCTAGGGGCTCTTCCCTGCCCGCGCCAGTGCGAGAATCCGCACGTCTGCCGCGCCGGCGGCATGGGCGGCCTGTGTCGCCGCCGAGAGAGTCGCGCCGGAGGTCATCACGTCATCGACGAGAACGAGCCGCGCGCCGCGCAACTTGGCAAGGTGGCGGGGATTCGCGCGGATCGCCCCGTCGAGCGTGGCATGGCGCGCGGCCCGGTCGAGACCCTTGAGGCTTTGGGTCGGGCGGTGCCGGATCAGCAGGTCGGGCACGAAGGCCAGCCCCGTCTCGCGCGCCAGCGCCCGCGCCAGAAGCGCGGATTGGTTGAACCGCCGCGACAGCAGCCGCATCCAGTGCAACGGCACCGGCGAGATGATCGTGCCGGGGGCGAGAAGCGGCGCGGCGGCGCGGGCGAGCCATTTGCCCGCCGGGCGCGCCGCGTCGTGCCGGTCGCCATGCTTGAGCGCCAGCACCAGCCGCCGCCCGTTGGCCTCATAGCGCAGCGCGGCGCGCCCTCGCGACCATGGCCGCGCGATGCTCAGGCATTCGTCGCAATGCACCTCTGCGCTGCTCTCGCCTGGAAGCGGGATGCCGCACAGATCGCAGACCAGCCCGGTGATGAAGGGCGTATCGCGCCAGCAGGGACCGCACAGGCCGAAATCGTCGGCCACGGGCGCCCCGCAAAGCGTGCAGCGCGGCGGATAGACAAGCCGGACCGCCATTTGTAAAGCCGGATGCGCCACCCTATGCTCCTGTCCATGAGCCAGACCATGCTGACCGACCGCCCTGCCCTCTCGCGCCAGCGCGCCCGCGCCGCCAGCTCGCCCGCGCTGTTCTTGCAGGAACTCGCCGCCGACGAGATCGAGGATCGGCTGGGATTGGTTAACAAATCCTTTACAGAACCTGGAATCGTCAGCGGCTGGCCCGATTTCTGGGGCGCGCGCTTTCCGGGGGCGGTGGTGGTGCCCGATGACGAGGTGCTGGCCCTTGCCCCCGGCGCGCATGACCTGGTGATCCACGCGCTCTGCCTGCATTGGGCCAACGATCCGGTGGGGCAACTGGTGCAGGCGCGGCGCGCGCTGCGGCCCGACGGCCTTTTGCTGGCGGTGCTGTTTGGCGGCGGCAGCTTGCAGGAACTGCGCGCGGCCCTGGCACAGGCCGAGGCAGAAGTAGCCGGCGGGCTCTCGCCGCGCGTGCTGCCGATGGGGGAAATCCGCGATCTTGGCGGGCTGTTGCAACGGGCGGGGCTGGCGCTGCCGGTGGCGGACCGGCTACCGCTCGACCTGCGATACCCCGACCCGCTGGCGCTGATGCGCGACCTGCGGGCCATGGGCGAGGGCAACGCGATGGCCGCGCGCCCGCGCGCGCTGCTGCGCCGACAGGTGCTGGCGCGCGCCTGCACGGTCTATGCCGAGAGCTTCGCCCACCCGCAGGGCGGCATCCGCGCCACCGCCGAGATGATCTTTCTCACCGGTTGGGCACCGGATCCGAGCCAGCCGCAGCCGCTGCGCCCCGGATCTGCCGCGGCGCGGCTGGCAGATGCGCTCGGCGCGCACGAAACCCGGCTCGATGATTGACCTTCGGCTCCCAGCCGTTATGTCACCCCTGACCCGAGACCGAAGGACAGACCGACATGCCTGACGCCGCGCGCCCCGCCCACGCCCCCGCCGATCACCCCAAGGTGCCGCGCGCTAAAACCGGCGTGCTTCTGGCCAATCTCGGCACGCCCGACCATTACAGCTATTGGCCGATGCGGCGCTATCTCAACGAGTTTCTCTCGGATCGGCGGGTGATCGACTATCCCCGCTGGAAATGGCAGCCGCTCTTGCAGCTCGTCATCCTCAGCAAGCGGCCCTTTACCTCTGGCGCGGCCTACAAATCCATCTGGAACGAGGACAAGGGCGAAAGCCCGCTGATGACCATCACCCGCGACCAGACAACGAAACTATCCGCCGCGCTGCATGAGCGTTATGGCGATCAGGTGATGGTCGATTTTTGTATGCGCTATGGCAACCCGTCCACCAGATCGAAAGTGCGCGCCATGGTCGCGGCGGGCTGCACGCGCATCCTGTTCTTTCCGCTCTATCCGCATTACGCGGGCGCGACCTCGGCCACGGCGAATGACCAGTTCTTTCGCGCGCTGATGGCAGAGACCTGGCAGCCCGTGGCGCGCGTGGTTGAACCCTATTTCGCGCATCCGCTCTATATCGAGGCGCTGGCGCAATCGGTCGAGCGCGCCTATGCGAAGCTGGACGCGCGGCCGGAAATCCTTGTCGTGTCCTATCACGGGATGCCGAAACGCTATCTGATGCAGGGCGACCCCTACCATTGCCAGTGCCAGAAGACGACGCGCCTCCTGCGCGAACGCCTGGGCTGGGAGGAGACCGCGATCACCACCACGTTCCAGTCGGTATTCGGTCCCGAGGAATGGCTAAAACCCTACACGGTCGATGAGGTGGCGCGGCTGGCGCGCGAGGAAGGCAAGAAGCGTATCGCCGTGATCGCCCCTGCCTTTTCCGCCGATTGCATCGAAACCCTGGAAGAGATCAACGAGGAGATCCGCGAGAGTTTCGAGGAGGCCGGCGGCGAAGAGTTCACCTATGTCCCCTGCCTCAACGATGATGACGCGCATATCGCGGCGCTCTCGGCGATCGTCGAGAGCAATCTCGGGGGCTGGCTGGACTGAGGCCGTGACCGCGCCGAAACTGAAAAAGGCAGCGATGACGGCTGCCCTTTTCCGATCGCCCGCAACCCGGATCAGTCAGCGACGATGACTGCGGCGACGATCGCGAGGATCAGCAGCGGCACCCAGACGGCAGCCGCAGACGAGCTTGCGTTGGTTTCTTGGACGATCACCGGCGCTTCGATGACCGGCTCTGGGGCCGGCGCGGCAAGCGTGCCGGCATGACCGGTGGTTGCAGCAGCACAGAAGGCGGCGGCGAGAGCGAGTTTCTTCATTTTATCCTCCAGAATTTGCCGTGGCCGCAGAAATACGGCTTCCCGACGGTTCAACGCATACCCAGTGAACCCCGAATAATCAGGAAATCAAGAAAATTGCAAACCTATCTTTACTTCCGGCCGTTTTTTCGTCGCCATTTTGTCAAATCAGCAACACCTGCGTGCCGACCTTGGCAAGCGCGAAAAGCTCCTGGATATGCTCGTTATAGAGCCCGATGCAGCCATTCGACGAGCGCCGTCCGATCTTGCGCGTGTCATGCGTGCCGTGAATGCGGTAATAGGTCCAGCTCAGGTAGAGCGCATGGGTGCCCATCGGATTATCCGGCCCCGGCGGCACATAGGCAGGCCATTCCGGGTTGCGCTTGAGCATCGAGGGCGTGGGCCGCCAGCTTGGCCCCTCGACCTTGCGCACGATCGAGGTGCGCCCGCGGCGCGTCAGGTCGTCGCTCAGCGGCACGGAGGAAGGATAGAGCTTGTAGGTCGCTCCGTCCTCGCCCCAGTAGTGCACAGCGCGCGAGTCGGTGTCGCACAGGATCGCGCCGTCCTTGAGGCTGGAAAAATAGGGCTGCCAGTCGAGCATTCGAAAGGCCGAGATGTTGCGGCGCGCGGACCGCGTCACGTCGCGCTCGAGTTCAACGGTGCCGTCGCCGTCCACGCCCTGCGCAAGAGCGGGCGCACCGATCAGGGCCGCGCCCCCGGCCAGAAACGCACGGCGGTTCCATTTATCCCGGAAAATGGGGGGCATTGCTGTGTCTCCAGTTCTTTCCTGCCACGATTGACCGCAATATATGCCCTTGAAGTCGCCGTCGCAATTCAAACACATGTTATTTAATTTGGCAAAGTTTCGCACATGGTGGTTTGAACAACCCCGCGCGCCGCGATAAGGCGGCACAAACAACTCAACGGGTGGCTTGGTCTCATGGCGCGTCTTCTTGTCCTTTGTCTGTCGGCTCTGCTGGCTCTCGCAGCCTGCGCCGCCCCGCCCCCTCCGCCGCCGCAGCTTGGCGCCGACGGCAAGCCGCTGCCACGCCTTTACCGGATCAGGCCGGGCGAGACGCGCGAAATCCAGTTCCGGATGCTCGATTCGGTCAATGCGCTGCGTCAGGCAGCCGGGGCCGCGCCGCTCACCCTCGACGACCGGCTGACCGCCGCCGCCGCGACCCATGCGCGCGACATGTCGGTGCAGAACCGGCCCTGGCATTTCGGCTCTGACGGCTCCTCGCCGGTGGATCGGATCCGGCGGGTCGGCTATACTGGACAACTCGTCGGCGAAACCATCTCGGAGACCTACGAGACCGAGCTTGAAACCCTCGCCGCCTGGATGGAAGACGACGTTACCCGCCGGGTGATCCTGTCACCTGACGCGCGGCAGATGGGCTTTGCCTGGCACCAGGACGATACCGGCAAGATCTGGTGGACGATGACGCTTGGCGGCTGATCAGGCGTTGACCGTGATCGGCGTTCCAACCCGCACCATGGCATAGACATCCTCGATCTCGGGATTGGTGAGCGCGATGCAGCCTGCGGTCCAGTCGGGCTTGAGAAAGCCCAAAAGGCTCGGCTCGCCATGGATGAAGATATCGCCGCCGGGCGATTTTCCCTGGGCGCGGGCAAGGGCGATATCGGCCTCGTTGGGATAGGAAATCCCGATCGAGAGGTGAAAGGAGCTGTCGGGATTGCGTCGGTCGATGTGATATTCGCCCTCGGGGGTCCTGCCGTCGCCCTCGAACTGCTTGTGCCCCTCGGGCGCAAAGCCGAGCGCGATGTCGTAACGTTCGAGAACGCGCCGATGGTGCAGGAGGAACATCTCCCGATTGCCCTTGTTGACAATGAGGCGCGTCACTTCGGGGCCGCGATATGTCTTGAATTTCGATCTTTCCGCACAACCTGCAAGGGCTGCGGCCCCCGCCAGAAGCGCCAAACGCCGTGTCATTCTCATGGATCTGCCCGCACGTTAGCCTGCCTGTTTTTCTACGAATAATAGCGCAACCGCGCCCCTCGGGATAGCAGATTTTCACGAAGTCACGCAATTTTCAGGCTGAACCCGGCCACCAGTTCCACATGCGCCGACCAGCGGAACTGATCGACCACGCGCACGGGGCCAGGCGCATAGCCCTCCGCGACAAGCGTGGCCGCATCGCGGGCGAAGGTGACGGGATTGCACGAGACATGCACGATCCGCGGCACGCGGGCGCGGGCAAGCTCGGCAATCTGGGCCTCGGCCCCGGCGCGCGGCGGGTCGATCACGGCGGCGTCAAAGCGCGCCAGTTCCCCGGCCACAAGCGGGCGGCGGAAGAGATCGCGCCGCTCGGTCGTGACCGGCCTGAGACCGGCGGCATGGCGCGCGCCGCGATCGAGCGCGGCGATCATCCCGTTGCTACCCTCGACGGCGTGAACGGCGGCGTGCCGGGCGAGCGGAAAGGTGAAGGTGCCGCAGCCCGCGAAAAGGTCAACGACCCGGCGCGCGCCTGACAGAAACATCTCGACTTCGGTGCAAAGCGCCGCCTCGCCCTCGGCGGTCGCCTGAAGGAAGGCACCGGGCGGCGGCACCACGCGCACCGTGCCAAAGACCTGTTCGGGCGGGCGGCGCGTGACGACGACCTCCTCTTGCCAGGCCAGCCGCGCAAGATCGTGCCGCGCGGCGAGATCGGCCAGCGCAAGGCGCAACGGCCCGTCAAGCGGCTTGCCGCCCGTCACCGAGAGATCAAGCCCGCCAAGCGAGAGCGTGGCCGCGACCGCCAGCGCGCCCTTGCGGCTCGCCCCGGCCAGCGCCAGGTCACGCGCGACGGGCAGGGCCGCCATCAGGTCGGGATGCAGGAGACGGCAGTCGGGCACCTCGATGACCTGCTCGCTGGCGCGCGCGTGAAACCCGGCCAGGGCCCCGCTTTTCGTGCGCCGCGCGGCCAAGGTGGCGCGGCGCCGCGAGGCGGGGGGCGAGGTCAAGACCGGCGCTACTTCGGCGGAAATACCCTGTGCCCCGAGCGCGGTCACCACGATGTCGCGTTTCCAGCCGGCGACGAAATCCTCCGAGGCGTGCTGCACCTGGCAGCCGCCGCAGGCGGTGAAATGGCGGCAGGGCGGGCGCACGCGGTCAGGCGAGGACGCGAGGATGCGGATATCGTGCAGCACCTGCCCCTCCGGCGTGCCGCTCACCTCCTCGCCGGGCAGGGTGCGGGGGGCAAAGAGCGGGCCATCGGCGATGCCGTCGCCCCTGATCCCGAGACGCCGGATCCGGTGGGTGGTCACAGCAGATCCTCGCGCTCCAGCGTGAAGCCCGAGGCGATCCAGCGCGCCTCGAGCGCGCGCAGACGTTCCCCGAGGGCGGGGCCGGTGAGCGCGGGCATGAGATCGGCGGGTTTGACCGGAAAGACCGCCTCGGCCCCTTGTCGCAGGTCCTGCAATGCCTTGGGATCGGGGGGGGTGCCCGTGAGGGCGCCGCGCAGAAGCAGGATATCGGCACCATCGCGCCGCCCGTGACGGTAGCCAAGTTCGCCCGCCGGCCGGGCATCGGCAAGCCCCGCGCGCAGCGCCTCGAGCCTGCGCGTCTCGGCGCGCGACAGGCGCAGGCGCGCGGCCACATCCTCGCCGCCCAGAAGCGCGAGCCGCCGCAGGGCATCGGGGGCCATGCCCGCCCGTGATTCGAGATCCACCAGCAGCGCCATCGCGCCCGCATCCGCCCCCGGCAGAACCGTGTGCACGATCCCCGCCGCCTGCATCGCGGCCAGGGCGGGCGCGGGATCGGGCGCGGCCAGCAGCTTGCGCATCTCGGCGCCGATGCGTTCGCGCGAAAGCGCCGCAAGCCCCGCCTGCAAGGCGGCGCAGGCGGCATAGCCGTCAGGGTCGAGCCCGCCCCCGGGATCGCCATACCAGGCGTGAAAGCGAAAGAATCGCAGGATGCGAAGATAATCCTCGCGGATGCGGCGCGCGGGGTCCTCGATGAAGCGCACGCGGCGCGCCTCCAGATCCGCCATCCCGCCCAGGGGATCGACCACCTCGCCATCGGGGCGGGCATAGAGCGCGTTCATGGTGAAATCGCGCCGCCGCGCATCGGCGGCAAGATCAGCCCCGAACACCACCCGCGCGCGGCGGCCATCCGTTTCGATATCGGCGCGAAAGCTGGTCACTTCATGCGCAACACCGCCCGAGACGACCGTGACCGTGCCGTGCTCGATGCCGGTGGGGACCGGCCTCAGCCCTGCGCGCTGCGCAATATCCATCACCGCCTCGGGGCGCGCGTCGGTGGCGATGTCGATGTCGCTGACGGCTGCGCCGATGAGCGCGTTGCGCACGCAGCCGCCGACGAACAGCGCGCGATGCCCCGCGCCGGTGAGCGCATCGCAGACCGTGCGCGTCTCGGGGCGGGTGATCCAGTCGCCCGTGATCCTCATGGCCGCCCCGCCATCACGGCCATCACCCGCAGGATTCGCGCCGTCGCGCCCCAGATGTAATAGGGGCCGAAGGGCACGGCGTAATAGCGCCGCCAATCCCCCTTCCATCGACGTTGTTCGATCCTGTATCGGCCCAGATCCAGCAGATGCGCGAGCGGCACCTCAAAGACCTCGGCCACCTCGCCTTGCTCGGCAACGGGGGTAAAGGGCGCCTGAACGCGCGCCAGAACCGGGGTCACGTCAAAGCTCGTGACCGTCTCGTGCCGGGGCAGGTGACCGAGAACCTCGACGCGCGCGGGATCGAGCCCGATCTCCTCATGCGCCTCGCGCAGGGCGGTGGCGCGGATATCCCGGTCGCCCGGATCCTGCTTGCCGCCGGGAAAGGCGATCTGGCCGGGGTGGTGGCGGAGCGCGGAAGAGCGCTTGGTGAGGATCACCCGCGCCTGCGGACCCTCGCCCAGAACCGGCACAAGCACGCCCGCCGGCCGCAGGCTGCGCCCCGGCGCAGGGGGGATTGCGGGGTTGAGGTCGCCATCCGACGTTCCTTCGCACCCGGCCTCGAGCGCGGCGAGGATCAGCGCAAGCGGATCAGCCCCGTTCACCCGACCCCTCCGCCGCATCAAACCCGAGCGTGTCCGGGTCCAGCGTGTAATGCGCCCCGCAGAACTGGCAATCCGCGGTCACGATGCCGTCTTCGGTGGTCATCCGCGCGATGTCGCGCGCGGAATAGATCGACAGGCTGTTGCGCACGCGCGCCTCCGAACAGGTGCAGCCAAAGCGGACCGGCTGCATCTCGAAGACACGCGGGCCTTCCTCGTGGAACAGCCGGACCAGAAGATCCGTGGGCGAGACCGAAGGGCCGATCAATTCGAGGTCTTCGACCGTGTCGAGCAGAAGATTGGCACGCCCCCAGTTCTCGGCGTCGTCGCCATCGACCAGGTCGCGCGCCTCGAGCAACCCGCCCGCACCCGAACCGCCCCCCGTGGCAAAGGGCGACGCCTTGGGCATGTGCTGCAGCATGACGCCGCCCGCGCGCCAATGCGGGGCCTCGCCCGGCATGGTGGATTTGCCGAAAGAAAGCGCGAACCGCGTCGGAAGCTGTTCCGACTGGGCGAAATACGCCTCGGCACAGCGGTGCAGCGCATCCCCGGCCAGCGGCGTGATCCCCTGGTAGGGGGTCGTGCCCGGCCCCTGGTCGATCAGCACGGCGAAATAGCCCTCGCCCAGCTGGTCGAACGGCCGTGCATGGCGCAGCCGGTCAGGGTCAAAGCCGGCATAGGCGCGGATGCGCGCAGGCTCGCCCTCTGCCTCGGGGGCGAAATAATCGGTGGCGATCATCCGCACCGCGCCCTTGCTCTGGACCTGAAGCGACAGCTTCCAGCGCAGCTTGACGGTCTGACCGATCAGCGCCGTCAGAAGCGCCATTTCGGCAACAAGCGCCTCGACCGGGGCGGGGTATTGGTGCTGCGCGAGGATGGCTTGGAGCACACCGTCAAGCCGGGCGACACGGCCCCGAATGTCGGCATGGTCTAGCTGGAACGGCAGCACCGTGTCATCCCAGGCGATTCGCTGTCCAAGGCTCATGGGCTTTCCTTTTGTGACGGGCTCCCGCATATCGCGTCCATGAGGGCGCGACAAGCCGAAGGACTGGAGACAGGCATGATCCGACGATTTGGCGAGGTGCCGAAACGCGATATCCGCTATCGCCTGCGGCGCGGCGTCTATGCGATCCTGGTCCGCGGGGGCCGTATTCTGGTGACGCATCAGGCCGAGCCGGTGCCGGAATATCAGCTGCCCGGCGGCGGGATCGATCCGGGCGAGACGCCCTTGCAGGCGCTCCATCGGGAGGTAAGGGAGGAAACCGGCTGGCGCATCGCGCGGCCGCGGCGCCTCGGGGCGTTCCGCCGTTTTGCCTATATGCCGGACTACGATCTCTGGGCGGAAAAGCTCTGTGTTATCTACCACGCGTTTCCCGTTCGTCGTCTTGGCGCGCCGACCGAGCCGGGCCATCGCGCGCAATGGCTGTCACCGCGCGACGCGGCCGCCATGCTGGGCAATGCCGGGGACCGGCATTTTGTCAGCAGGATAGCTGGCGTGACCGG
The DNA here is from genome assembly GCA_002428225.1 of Roseovarius sp. UBA6167. Taxonomy (GTDB): domain Bacteria; phylum Pseudomonadota; class Alphaproteobacteria; order Rhodobacterales; family Rhodobacteraceae; genus Roseovarius. The sequence continues at coordinate 22,200 of DIUD01000075.1, forward strand.
ACAGCAGATCGCCGCGAAAATCCAGAAAGACCTCTGCACAATTGAGGATTCGCGTTGTCTTGTAGATTTTGTATCTTGTTCCTGAGTTTTTGGGGGCTTGATGATGGATGTAATCTCCCCGTTTTTAACGGGGTGCGTCCGTAGAATTCACCTGGCCATTTTCTGTTTGATGGCTGGTGTTGTGCCGCCATCGACGAAGAAATAAATGCAGGCCGCCCAGCATTCGGCTGCAAGCCGAATTACGGTAGCCTTGGACAATCCACCGATCACCTTTTGTTTACACAGGCGTTTACACAAAAGGTTACACAACACACTGTTCAGAAAACTCGAGAAAATTATAATAGCCTGATTTTGAAAGATATTTATTTCATATGACAAGCTGGCTGGGCTTCCTACCACCCCAGTCAAGCCCCATAAAATGATATTTTTCAATCACTTAGGCGGGCGTTGAATTTCGACTCCGGAACACTTCTTCGAACCACCACTCCGTCCCGTTTGGGCCTCTTGTTGAGCTGGCGAGTCGATCAGACCAGATCATCACAGCGACTGACCGCTCGAACGCTTTACCCTGGACAGCGCAACCAGATCCTTGCCCTCCTCTGCAGCTTGTAGAATCGGCACAAGACCCGTCATCGTCTGCCTATGTGTGGACGTTTCATAGACCCCAACCTGCGCGGCACCGAATTCGAGTTCGCCGACCTCAAGATCACGCCCTTCCCGCGACGGTTCAACATCAAGCCGACCCAGGAGGTCTATGTGCTTTTGGGCAAGGAGCTGACCTGCGCCCGGTGGGGCCTGATCCCAAGCTGGCACAAGGGCGAGCTGAAGGACTGGCGCGCGAGCACGATCAACGCGAGGATCGAGGAGGCCGCGACCAAGCCCAGCTTTTGCGGCGCATGGCGCTATGGCCGCTGCCTGATCCCCGCTGGCGGCTATTACGAGTGGACCGGCAGCAAGAGCCCCAAGCAGCCGCATTTCTTCGCCAGCGCCGGCAACGAAGAGACATTGTGGTTCGCGGGGCTGCTGTCGGTCTGGAACGACCTGCGCACCTGCGCGATCCTGACGCGTGCCGCGAATGACACCGTCACGCCGGTCCATGACCGCATGCCGGTGATCCTCGACAGCGCGGAGCGTGACGACTGGCTGAACGGGTCCGACCGGACCGACCTTGGTGCGGCTTATCGTGTTAGGCATCATGAGGTCGCGCGGTTCGGTATCGCGGATGGCTCACATGGGTTCTCGAGCGCATCGCCGATCACAAGATCAATCGCATTGGCGAACTCGCACCCTGGAATTGGACGCCGAGATAGGCGTCAAGCGCTGCGTGGCCGGACGCATACAGTCATGTGCACCGTCTTTGATATGGCCCCCGCGGATTTTCAGAACGTCCCCGATCCGCTGGCCCGTGCCGATGCACAATTCATAGACCAGTCGCGCGGGGGGTGTTGCGACCGCTTCAAATTCGGCCCTCATACCAAGCCGCGTCAAGGCTGACTCACGGGGGATTCCCAAGGTGGCGACAATCTGACTCTATGGTGCTGAAGTTGGGGAGACCGTCAGCGCACCTCAACACGATCCGGTACCTGTCGGACGGGGACCGCGCCGCCTTGTGCCTGCGCAACTGCGCTTCCAGAAAACCGCGCTCCTCAGCGCTGAGTGTAATCGCAACCGACGCCCGTCCCCGAATCTCATACCCCCCGAAAAATTGCATCATATCAATGATGGAAAGTTTGGTTCCGGGTGACTGGCGCGAAAGCGGGATCTCCCCGGATCGGCCCCCTACCCCGTCAGCGCGCCGAATTTCTCTTCCAGGTAATCGAGCAACGGTGCCGCGCCGACCGGCGCGCCGCTGGCCTGTGCGATCAGATCGGCAGGCAGGTAAAGCCCGCCATGGCGGTGCACGCGCTCGCGCAGCCACTCACCGGCCACGGCAGGCTCTCCGGCCGCGAGATGCGCGTCGAGATCGGGCAGATCGGCCCGCATCGCCGCGTAGAGGCTGCCGGCATGGACATTGCCGAGGGCATAGGTCGGAAAATAACCGAAAAGCCCGACCGCCCAATGCACATCCTGCAACACCCCCTCCGAGGCGCGCCGCACCTCCTGGCCGAAATCGGCGGCAAAGCGGTCGTTCCACGCCACCTCCAGGTCGCGCACCGCGAGATCGCCCGAAATCAGCGCGCGCTCCAGGTCAAACCGCAGCATGATGTGCAGGTTATACTGCACCTCGTCGGCCTCGGTGCGGATATGGCCGGGATGCACGCGGTTGACCGCACGATAGAACGCCTCTTCGTCGGCAATCCCGAAATCGCCAAAGGCATCGGCCATCCGACCGTAGAGCCAGCCGCAAAACGCCCGGCTGCGGCCAAGCTGGTTCTCGTAGATGCGGCTCTGGCTTTCGTGCACCCCCATCGAGACCCCCTGCCCCAGCGGAGTCAGGCGGTAATCGGGGTCGATCCCCTGTTCGTAACAGGCATGGCCGGTTTCGTGGATCGTGGAATAGAGGCAGTTGAACGGGTCACTCTCGCTGACCCGCGTGGTGATGCGCACATCGTCGCCCGAGCCGGACGAGAACGGGTGCACCGCCAGATCGAGCCGCCCGCGCGTGAAATCATAGCCGAAGCGGCGCGCCACCTCGCGCGCAAGCCGCATCTGCGCATCATGTGCGAAATGCCCCCTCACCTCGGGCCATGGGGCCGCCAGCGCCGCGCCGCTCAACGCCACCAGACGTGGGCGCATCTCGGCGAAAAGCCGTTCCAGCGCCGCCGCCGTCATCCCCGGCTCGTATTCATCGAGAAGCGCGTCATAGGCGTCAGCGCCATCCGCGACCGCCGCCGCCTCCTCGCGCTTGAGTTCCAGCACCTCGGCCAGCGTCGGCGCGAGGGCGGCGAAATCGTTGGCGGCGCGCGCCTCGGCCCAGATGCCCTGTGCCCGGCTCGTCAGCCGCGCCAGCGCCACGGCAAGGGCCGCCGGCACGCGCGTCGCGCGCTCGTAATCGCGGCGGATGAGGCGCAATTCGGCCCGTGTCTGCGCGTCTTCGGGATCGGCCTCTTCCTCCGCCTCGGCCAGCAGATAGCCGCGCGCGGGATCGGTGCGCCGCTCATGCAGCACCGCCTGCATCGCACCCATTTCCTCGGCGCGCTGCTCGGCCGCGCCGCGCGGCATCATCGTCTCCTGATCCCAGCCCAGCCGGGCCGCCACCTGCGCCAAGGCCGCGCTCTCGCGCTCGCGCGCCATCAGATCGTCATGGGCCGCCATGTCATCCCCCCCGGATGGACTGTGCGCGCGGATAAAGGCTGAGAAACCGCGCGCGCAAGATGAGCACCCAGAGCACGACCGCCACGAATTGATGCGCGATCGCCAGTTGCCAGGGCGCGATATAAAGCACCGTCATGATTCCCAGCAGCATTTGCAACAGCAGAACCGCAAACACGGCGCTAAAGGCGCCGCGCGTGGCGCCATGCGCGCTGCGCCGCCCCCGCAGCCAGACCACCGCCGTGAACACGAACAGCAGGTAGCCGCTCATGCGGTGGATGAACTGCACCGTGCCGGGGTTCTCGAACAGGTTGCGCCACCAGGGCTGCAACGCCATCATGTCGGGCGGAAGGAACCCTCCGGCCATCAAGGGCCAGTCGGTATAGCTGCGCCCGGCGTCGATCCCGGCCACCAGCGCGCCCAGCAGGATCTGCACAAAGGCGAAATGCATCAGCCCGGTGGAGAGGCCGAACAGCCGGTCCTCCCGCCCGCGCCGCGCCTGCATCAATTCGCGCTCCTCGCGGCCAAGCGCGAAGACATGCCAGGCAATGAGCCCGAGGATCGCAAAAGCCAGCCCCAGGTGCGTGGCCAGCCGGTAGGAGGCCACGGCGATCATCCCCTCGGCCAGCCCCGAGGCCACCATCCACCAGCCGATCACCCCCTGCGCGCCGCCAAGCGCGCCCAGAAGCAAAAGCCGCCCCGACCAGCCGCGCGGGATCTGGCGCGCGGCGAGAAAGCCGAAGAAGCCAAGCGCCCAGACAAGGCCGATCACGCGGCCCAATTGCCGGTGGCCCCATTCCCACCAGTAGATGCGCCTGAATTCGTCCAGCGACATGCCCTTGTTGAGCAGCTCGTATTGCGGACTTGCGCGATACCTGTCGAATTCCGATTGCCATTGCGTCTCTGACATGGGCGGCAGCGCGCCGGTCACGGGGCGCCATTCGGTGATCGACAGGCCGCTATCGGTCAGCCGCGTCAGCCCCCCCACCACGATCATCGCCACCACCAGCGCGAACAGCACCATGAGCCACAGGCGAATACCCCGCCGCGCGCCGCGCCTGCCCGCGTCGATCACCCCGCCCTGCGGCACGGGATTCGGGGCGCGCGCGCCCACCTCCTCGAAAATGCTGCGTTTTCCGGCCATGTCCCGCCTCGCTTCCTGATCGTGCCAGAGATTAAAGCAATTTCAGAAAAAGTTGGTAGACTTTTTCGGTTCGAAATTACGCCAAAACAAATACTTAAAGCGTTTCGATGTTTCAACGAAATACCGAAACGCTTTAGGCCGCGCGCCTCGGCCCTTCAACCGCGTCCCGACCGACGGACCATCTGCCGCATCACCCCGTGCAGCATCCGCACGTCGGCGCGCGTCAGCGGCAGCCGGCTCCAGAGATTGCGCAGGTTGGTTTTCATCCGCGCGGCCTTGTCCTCGGGAAAAAAGAACCCTGCCTCGTCGAGCCGCTCCTCGTAGTGATCCGCCAGCCGGTCGATCTCGGCCATCTCGGCCCAGTCGGCCCCGGCCATGTCCACACGCGCGGCGACCACCTCTGCCGTGGCCCGCCGCCAGTCATAGGCGCAGAGCAGCACGCATTGCGCAAGGTTGAGGCTGGGAAATTCCGGGTTCACCGGCACCGAGATGAGGGCATTGGCGCGCGCCACGTCCCCGTTTTCCAGCCCCGCGCGCTCGGGCCCGAACAGCACCGCCACCCGCTCGCCCCGCCTGATGCGGGCGGCGGCCTCGGCCATGGCGTGCTCGGGGGAGAATACCGTCTTGGTCAGCCCGCGCGTGCGCGCGGTCGTGGCCATCACATAGGTGCAATCGGCAACCGCGCCGCCCAGGTCAGCGAACAGGCCCGCCTCATCCAGAAGCCGCCCTGCCCCGCTGGCCATCGCGTCCGCCGCCGGGTTGGGCCAGCCGTCGCGCGGCGCGACAAGGCGCATCCGGTCGAGGCCGAAATTCCACATCGCCCGCGCCGCCGCGCCGATATTCTCGCCCATCTGGGGGCGCACGAGCACGAAGGCGGGCTGGCCTGGCATCGGGTCGCTCATCTGTGGCTCGGGGGGCGGACGCGCGGGGCCCGGTTAGCCGGCCGCCTCGACCGGGCCGGATGACTGATCCGGCCCACCGTCATTGCCATTGCCATTGCCCTGTTCCAGGCGTGGCTTTGGGGCGCGCGGCTTGCGAACGGTCTTTCTGGGCGGCGCGGCGTCTTGCGGCTCTTCGGACTGCGCCGCGCTACGGCTCTCGGGTGTCTCGACAAGGTCGCTCTCTTCGCCGGTCACCGGCGCGAACGCATCGGGTTGCGGATCGCGTGCCGGATCGGCGGACCGCTCGCCCTGCCCGCCATTGCCGCCGCCCTGCCCGCGGTCGCGGTCATGCTGGCGGTCGCGGTTCTGGCGCTCGTGTTCCTCGCGCCGCATCTCCTGCTCGCGCTGCGCCTCGTTGAGCATCCGTTGATAATGCTCGGCGTGCTGCTGGAAATTCTCGCTCGCCACCCGGTCGCCCGAAAGCTGTGCGTCGCGGGCAAGCTGATTATACTTGTCGAATATCTGTTGCGGTGTGCCGCGCACCTTGCCCTCCGGGCCGGAACTTTCAAACACACGGTTGACGACATTGCCGACAGTGCGATTGCGGTTCGACTTGTTGCGCGAACGTGACTTCGTTGGTCTCATATGTATGCAGTCCAGCCTTGTGGTGTGAGTGCCGCTTGATCCGAACATGCGCCTCTGCGCAAGAAATTCGTCGGAGCGGACATGTCTCGGCTTGATCTTCGCGGGGATGCCGATCATGGCCTCCACCTGCGCGATGCCCCCTCTAATCACGCCGACAGCCCCCTGACAAGCGAAAAGCGCACATAATCTGGCACGGGGCGCGGATTCTTGCCGCGCTCACGCGGTCTTGTCGGGCAGATGGGCGCTCACCACCCGATCGCGCCCGTCAAGATCGGGCAGAACGCGGATACCCGCCAGCCCCGCGGCGGCGAATATCGCGGCCACCGCCGCGCCCTGACGCCAGCCGATTTCCACAAGCACGCGCCCCCCCGGCACCAGATGCCGCCGCGCCCCGCGCGCCAGCGCCCGATAGGCCAAGAGGCCGTCGCCGCCATCGCCAAGCGCCGGGCGGGGGTCGTGCCCGCGCACCTCGAGGGCAAGTGCAGCCATCTCGGCCAGGGCGATATACGGCGGGTTGGAAACGATCAGGTCGAACCGGCCTTCGATCGCGGCAAACCAGTCGCTTTCCACCAGATCGAGCCGGCCCGCCACCCCGTGCCGGTCGGCATTGCGCCGCGCGACGGCCAGGGCACCCGGCGACAGGTCGCTCGCCACGCCGCGCGCGCCAGGCCATTCTGCCAGAAGCGTCACCGCGATGCAGCCCGTGCCGGTGCCAAGGTCGATGAGGCGCGCAGGCGCAGGCCCCTCCAGCGCCGCCGCGACCAGGCATTCGGTCTCGGGGCGCGGGTCGAGCACCTCGGGGGTAACGATGAATTCCCGCCCCCAGAACAGACGCCGCCCGAGGATGCGCGCCACCGGCTCGCGCGCCGCGCGCCGCGCCAGCATCGCCGCGAACCGCGCCGCGGCCGCCGCGCTCATCTCTTCGCCCAGATGCAGCGTGAGCCGGTCGCGCGCCACCCCCATCGCCTCGGCCAGAAGCGCGCGCGCGTCGCCTGCCGCGCCCTCGATCCCGGCCGCGTCGAGCCTGCGCGTGGCCTCCCGAAGCGCCGCGGCACCGGTCATGTCATCTCGGCCAGAAGCCGCGCCTGAGCATCCGCGCTCAGCGCGTCGGTCAACTCGTCGAGATCGCCCTGCATCACCTGATCGAGCTTGTAGAGCGTGAGGCCGATGCGGTGATCGGTCACGCGGCCCTGGGGGAAATTGTAGGTGCGGATGCGCTCGGAGCGATCGCCCGTGCCCACCTGTGCCGCACGATCCGCCGACCGCGCGCCCTGCGCCTTCTGGCGCTCCATGTCGTAGAGCCGCGCGCGGAGCACCTCCATGGCGATATCGCGGTTGCGGTGCTGGGATTTCTGGCTGCTCGTGACCACGATGCCGCTCGGGATATGGGTGATCCTGACCGCCGAATCGGTGGTGTTCACATGCTGCCCGCCCGCGCCCGAGGACCGCATCGTGTCGATGCGCAGATCGGCAGGGTCGATCACGATGTCCACCGGCTCGGCCTCGGGCAGGACCGCCACCGTCGCCGCCGAGGTGTGGATACGCCCGCCCGATTCGGTTTCGGGGACGCGCTGCACACGGTGGACGCCCGATTCGAACTTGAGCCGGGCAAACACCCCCTCGCCCTTCACCCGCGCCACCAGTTCACGAATACCGCCCATCTCGCTCGTTTGCTCCTCGATCACCTCGAAGGACCAGCCATGCGCCTCGGCGTGACGCTGATACATGCGCATGAGATCGGCGGCAAAAAGCGCCGCCTCCTCGCCCCCCGTTCCGGGACGGATTTCCAGGATCGCAGGCCGCGCATCGGCAGCATCGCGCGGCAAAAGCGCCAGTTGCAGCGCGCGCTCCATGTCGGGCAGGCGCGCGGTGATCTCGGCCACCTCGGCCTCGGCCAGCGCGCGCATTTCCGGGTCCGCTACAAGCGCCCGCGCCGCGTCGAGATCGTCCAGTGCCTGCCGGTAGGCGCGGATTTCCTCGACCACGGGGCGCAACTCGGCATATTCGCGCCCGAGCCGCGCAATATCGCCACCACCCTGTGCCATCTGCGCCTCGATATATTCGAGGCGCTCGACGATCCGCTGCAATCGGTCCAAGGGTGCCGACCTGCCCCGATTCCAATCACCTGACCTCAGCTTCCAGAGCCTCCCTGAAAGCGTTCAGAACGTCACGGGCCGGCCTGCCACGCGATTGGAGTTCGTCGGCCCAGGCTTCCTGCACCTGGTTGAGCTTTTCATCCCACCGAGCCTTTTCCTCACCCTCGAGGACGACGAATGCGACCTGCCCCTTCTCGGCGAGTTCATCCTGTACCGCCTGAGTGTTCTCATCGATGTAACGGCACAGATGGCGCGACGCCTCCTGGCCGGCTTCCTCGAGGATCGTCTTTACATCCTCGTCAAGGCCGTCCCAAAGGTCGCGACGAACCGAATAGATCACGACAAAGCTTCCAAGCGTCACCCCTTCGGTGCCGAACTTGAAGACGTTCTGAAGGTCGTAAGGCTTGATGCTCAAGGGTGCCCAGACCGCGCCTTCCACGGTGCCCCGGATCACCGCCTGATAAGTTTCCGGCCCCGATATCTGAACGGGAACGCCGCCTAGCGCCTCGATGCTATGGACGATGGCGCGACCGGCTGCGCGCAACTTCATCCCGCTTACGTCGTCGAGCGTTTCCACGGGGTGGGTCGTCGTATAGAGCTTGAACGGAGCGACCGCCGCTACGATCAGGACCTTGATGCCGTTGGGCTCGAAAACCTCCCTGTCGAGAAGTTCGCCATCGGCTGCCAGCGACCAGAAAGCAGTCGTGGAATCGCATTGCGTCCCTGCCATGCCGGGCAGTTCCACCACCTGCGCAAGAGCCAGGCGATCCCCGATATAAGCGGGCGAAGTCAACGCCATATCAGCCACGCCGCTCTCCATCAGCGATAGCATATCCGCCGACTTGCCCAATTGCTGCGCGGGGAAATATTCAAAGTCGATGCGGTCGCCGAGCGCTTCCTCCACAATCTTCATCCAGTGCTGCGCCCCTTCCACGGCGACATAGTGGGTATTCGAGTAAGTATCCGCGAGGCGGATCTTCAATTTTTCCTGCGCAAAACCGGGGTTTGCCCAAGACAGGCTGGCCACCATCAGGCCAAGTGCCGCAGTCTTTCCTCTCATCATGCCGATCATTCCTTCGTCCTCCTTTTTCAACTCTGAACAGATCTCACAAGGTGTTCCGCAAGAGTGGACGCGTCCTTGGCTGTTTTATCCGCCCTTGTCCGGGTCTGCTGCCGGTGGCAGAGCGGTTGCGCCGCTCTCTATCAAAGCCTGAATCTCCTCTTGATCCAAACCTAATTCTTCCAGAATCTCTCGGCTGTTCTCCCCCAATCTCGGCGCTTCTCGCGTAGGCCCGCTCGTGTCTCGTGCCCACCGCACGGGTGGCGACATGCGCCAGATCCTGCCTTCGCTCGGATGATCGATCTCCTGAAAGAAGCCAACCGCCGCCAGATGAGGATCGTTCCTCAGCATCTCAAGCGTGTTGGTTTGCATCGCCGGAACGTCAACGGCCTTGAATGTCGTTAGCCAATCCTCCGTTGAGCGCGTCACCAGAAAGTCGCTTACCATCGAATAAAGTTCAGAGATATGCGCGGTGCGCGCATGGACTGATCTGAAACGGTCATCCTCGCAGAGTTCCGGCGCCCCGACAGCCTCAAACAGCGCGCTCCATTGTCTGTCGGTATAGGGCATGACTCCGATCCAGCCGTCGCTCGTGCGGAACGGCTTGCGGTGCGGTGCAAGATGACGGGGGAATCCCATCTCCCCTTCTGGAGGAGAAAATACCTCTCCGTAGAGGTGGTCGCCAAGTACGAAGCCAGCCAACGCCTCGAACATCGACACTTCAACCTCCTGGCCGATCCCCGTCCTGAGCCGGGCCACGACGGCGGCCAGAACCGCATAGGCGGCGAACAGACCGGTCGTTCGGTCAGCAAGCGCCAACGGCACATATCGTGGCTCCCCGCTCGCCCGTCCGGTAAGGTCCGGCAAAGCGACAAGGCCCTGTATCAGATCATCGTAGGCGGGCAGGCCCGCATAGGGGCCATCGCCACCAAACCCGAGGATAGAGCAATAGACCACCGTCTCGTTGCACCGCTTCAAGTCGTCATAGCAGAGCCCGAGCTTGCGAGCAGCGCTCTTGCGCATGTTGTGGATAACCACGTCGGCTCGTGCCGCGAGCTTCTCGAGAACCTGCCGCCCCTCGGGTTTCTTGAGATCGAGAACAATGCTGCGCTTACCGCGTCCAATATTAAGGAAGATCGTGCCCATTCCAGGACTGCGTGCGGGTCCGACCCCGCGGGCGGCGTCACCGTCCGGCGTTTCAACCTTGATGATTTCCGCGCCGAGTTCTCCAAGTATCTGCGTCGTGTACGGGCCAGTGCCCATGGTCGTCAGATCCAGAACCCTGATGCCGTCAAGGAGGCCAGCCATGCTATTCAACTCCTCTGCACGGAACTTCGCCGTCATGCTCGTACCGTTTGTGATCGTTCTCGAAGGCAGACCCAAGCATCATCCGCAACTCCGAAAACCGGGCGCCACACATCGCCGGGCATTGTCTGCGGCGTCTGTGCCAATGCACCGCCCTTCTTCCGGCCATGACTAGTTCATCATCTGGCTTGGTAGCCACAGGATGATCTCGGGCCACACGGCGAACATTACGATCAGCGCGAGTACCGCGCCCAGGAACGGAAGAACGCCCGCGAAGATCTCGTGAACCGGGCGTCCGGTGTAGCGCGAAACCACGAACACATTCATGCCCATCGGCGGGGTGATCATGCCGATCTCGGCTGTCATCACGACCACGACGCCGAACCATACCGGATCAAAGCCGATTCCCACGACGATGGGCAGAACCACCGGAACGGTCAGGATCAGGATCGCAACCTGATCGAGAAAGCAGCCGAGGATGACGTAAATGATCAGCAGTATCAACAGCACCATGTAGGGCGTCGCGTTCAATCCGATGATCCAATCCGTGATCGACCGGGTCGCCTGGGTAAGCGTGAAGAAATAGCCGAAAATGTGGGCGCCTATGATGATCAGACCAATCATGCAACTGATACGCGCCGTGCTGGACAAGGCCTTGATGAGGCCATCGACGGTGAGACGCCGATAGAGGACACTCAACACGAAGGCACCGAAGGCACCGAGAGCGGCAGCCTCCGTCGGCGTGGCGACGCCGAAGTAAAGGACGCCGGTGACCATGGCGAAAAGCGCAAGCATCGGCCCCGTCACCTTGAGCATTCGGAGCTTCAAACCGATCGGGTAGGCTTTGCCCGGCGGCACTTGCGAGGGTCGCAAAAGCGCCGTGACGAAAATGACCAACGTCAGGGCCAAAGCAACCAGGATGCCGGGCACTATGCCCGCGATCAGCAGGCGTCCGATGCTGACATCCGCTATGATACCATAGAGGATGAGCGCGATACTGGGCGGAATGAGCATCGCCAGCGTGCCGGTCGTTGCGACGATTCCGCCCGCAAAACGGAGCGAGTAGCCTTGGCGCATCATTGCCGGAATGCTGGTCGAGGAGAGGGTCGCGGCAGACGCCGTGCTCGACCCGGAAATGGCTCCGAAAAACGCACCTGCCAAAACTGTTGCAACGCCCAGTCCGCCGGGCGTGCGCCCGACCCAGACGGCGGTGGCATCGAACAATTCATCCGCGATCTTCGATATTATGATAAACTCCGCCATCAGGATGAACATCGGAATGGTGATGAGTTCGTAAGACGCGATGGAAGAAATCGTTGTGGTTTTGATAATTCCCATCAGGATATCAAAGCCGCCGACAAACCACAGCCCTGCGGCACCCGCAACAGCCATGGCGAAGGCAACCGGCAGACCGATCGCCAAAAGGATTATAAGAAGGACGCTACCGGCAGCCGCAATCATACGCCGTCTCCCGAAGCCTTGACCGAAGCAGGGTCGTCCGGTTGCGTGTGGTCACCGCTGACACTGGACACATATCCCTCCCCGCCCATCACCAGATCAGCGACGTGCAGCACGACGCGCACGAGCAGCAGCCCTATGCCGACGGGCAGGAAAACATAATAAATCCAGGTCGGCCAGGAAACCACTCCGGTGATCACCTCGCCGCGAACGTAGGCGCGCTCCACCGTTTCAACGCCGGTAACAACCATCGCCAGAAGGACCGACGCAGTGAGGGCATATCCAACGATATCGACCACGCGACGGACGCCGGGCTTCATCATGTTTCGGAACAGATCTACAGCCACATGACCCCCACGGCGGAAAGTTTCAGAAACGGCGAGGAAAAATGCGGCCACTATGAGATACTTCCCGACAAAATCGTATACCCAGCCGAGCGGAGCGTTGAAGCCGTATCGCATTAGAACGTCCACTGTGACGACAAGCATCATCGCCAGAAGGCAGAGGCCGGCAGCCAGAATCGTCACGTTTTCCAATCGGTCCAGAAGTCTCACCAGAAGCGTTCGCAGCATAGTCATCCCTCCTCCCATCGAGCAACCGGGGTTGTCCCGTCGCGCCTCCGTCTGTCAGGCTTCCGCTGGCGCGTTGAGCATCAGGCCGACCCGACTGACCTTAAAGCAGTTTCGAAAAATGTTTACAGGCATTTTCGGTTCGAAATTGCCAAAACTCGATAACCTGCAGCGTTTCCGCCGATTCAACGAGCCGCTTTGGCGACCAGTTTGCACCGTTGCCTGCAACCGCGCAGATCATACCGACGCGGTCGCTGCGGGCAGGGCAATCTCGTATGCTGGCCGCAGCGACCGCGAGATTTCAGAGGCTTCAAATGTCGGCACCAGACGCGTTTGCTCGTGCCGAAGACCGTGTTTCATCCCCACTTCCCAGAGCATGACCGCAGCGGTGTGCATATCGCCCGGACCGCAGCGCCTTGAGAGGATCATGCCCCCTCCAGCCCATCAGCCTCCCGCCTTTTTGACCTCCGCGCGGTAAGCGTCGAGCACTTCCTGCGCCGGCTTCCCCTGCTCGCCAAGGCCTTTCGCCCAATCGGTGGCGACCGTCTCCACGCGTTCTTCCCAAAGGCGAATCTGCTCCTCGGAGAGTTGGATGATCTCAAGACCGTCTTCCTCGACCATGGTATCGCGGATGACCATGTCGTTTTCGGCCATCCACTTGCACAGGCTCTCTGCCGTCTCAGCGCCAGCCTCCAGGAAGGCTTGCTTTATGTCCGCCGGGAGCGCCTGGAATATGTCCCTGTTGATGAGGACGGCGGCGTGTGTCGACCCGAGACTCACCCCTTCGGCCGCATGCTTGAAAACCGACTGGAGATCGTAGGGCGGCATTCCGGTATAGAAGTACACGGCCCCATCGACGGTGCCGCGGCTAGCGGCCTGATACAACTCGGCAGATGGCATCCGCACTGCCGCCGCGCCAAGCGCGCGAGTCGTCAGATCCATGGCTGGCCCCGTGGTGCGCAGCTTCAGACCCGCAACATCTTCAAGCGTGTTTACCCGCTTGCTCGCCGTGATCACCTTGTAGGTGGGCACGCTGACATTCCAGATTGACAGCACGTTGTTGGGCGCAAAGTCGTGCTCGTCGAGAAGACCGCCTTCCTGCGAGAGCGCGAGAGACGCCCGACTGCCGGCGCAGATGTCGCTAAACATGCCCGGCAATTCGGCGACACTGGACAGCGGCAGCCTGGCCGCATGATTTGAAACCGGGGTCACGACAATCTCGGCCACACCCGTCTCGGCAAGCTCAAGGGTATCCGCGGCCTTGCCAAGTTGCTGCGCAGGATAGACCGTGAAGGAGACCCGCTCGCCCAGGCGTTCCCTGATCTTTTCCAGCCAGACATCGACGCCATGGACCGAGAGGTAGTGGGTCGAGGGAAAGGGATGAGCGATCTTGAATTCGAGAGCTTCTTGCGCGGGGGACGGGCCGGCTATGAAAATGGCGGCGCTCGCGGCAATAGCTGCGCTGGCGATCATCGTCCTGCAGGTCGAATGCATCATGTGTTTCCTCCCAGAATACGTTTCTCTCCAGTCGCGCCGAACGCCCTCCGTCGGACTTTAACAATCCGATCAAACATCCACGGCACCGAAAGACTTTCTCCCTGCCAATTTTCTCGTTTGTCAGTGCGCGATTGTCAAGCTGCGTTTTGGGTCTGATTGATTGGTGGTCACATCCCGGCCGATTTCGCCTTGCGCGCGGCGAACGCGGCAGGATGCCGGGTGTGAAGGTGATCTTGTCGCCGCCAGCACCACAATCGCGAAGGCGCGGCACGTTCACCGGCACCGGACCGATGCCGGTCATTACCTCGCGCGCCGCCAAGTGACCACGGCGCACCGGACGCGCCCGCTCGTCCTCGGCCTTTCCCCGGGAAAGGCGGCCATGCCGCGCGCTCTGGGCGACCCTTGCGCAGAGGAAGCATGCGCATTATTGGGCGGACATGAGCCAGATCATTCATGACCGCCTGTTGATCATCGACTTCGGCAGCCAGGTGACGCAGCTGATCGCCCGTCGCCTGCGCGAGTTGAACGTCTATTGCGAGATCCACCCCTATCAGAAGGTGGACGACGCGCTGTTGCGCGACATGGCACCGCGCGCGGTGATCTTTTCGGGCGGACCCGACACCGTGACACGAGAGGCAAGCCCCCGCCCTCCGCGCGCCGTTTACGATCTTGGCGTGCCGATCCTCGGGATATGCTACGGCCAGCAGGTCATGATGCACGATCTCGGCGGCAAGGTGGCGGCCGGCGAGCACGCCACCGCCGAGTTCGGTCGCGCCTTCGTGACACCCACCGGGATCGAGAGCGAGCTTCTCGACGGCTGGTTCAAGGACGGCGCGCGCGAACAGGTCTGGATGAGCCACGGCGATCATGTCTCCGAAATCGCACCCGGTTTCGAGGTGCTGGCCACCTCCCCCGGTGCCCCCTTCGCCATCATCGCCGACCGCGAGCGCCGCTTTTACGCGGTGCAGTTCCACCCCGAGGTGCATCACACGCCGAACGGCGCGCGGCTTTACGAGAATTTCATCCGGCTGGCGGGGTTCAGGGGCGACTGGACCATGGGCGCCTATCGCGAAGAGGCGATCGCGAAAATCCGCGCGCAGGTCGGCGACAAGCGGGTGATCTGCGGGCTGTCGGGCGGGGTGGACAGCTCGGTCGCCGCCGTGCTGATCCACGAGGCAATCGGCGATCAGCTGACCTGCGTTTTCGTCGATCATGGCCTCTTGCGGCAAAACGAGGCCGACGAGGTCGTCACGATGTTTCGCGATCATTACAACATCCCGCTCATCCATGCCGATGAGGCAGATCTGTTCCTGGGTGAGCTTGATGGCGTAAGTGACCCGGAAACAAAGAGAAAGATCATTGGCCGGCTATTCATCGACGTGTTCGGGAAATATGCCGCAGAGATTGAGGGGGCCGAGTTTCTGGCGCAGGGCACGCTCTACCCGGACGTGATCGAAAGCGTGTCCTTCTCCGGCGGCCCCTCGGTCACCATCAAGTCGCATCACAACGTGGGCGGCCTGCCCGAAAAGATGGGGCTGAAACTGGTCGAGCCGCTGCGCGAGTTGTTCAAGGACGAGGTGCGCGCATTGGGGCGCGAGCTTGGCCTGCCCGAGAGCTTCATCGGCCGCCACCCCTTCCCCGGCCCCGGCCTTGCCATCCGCTGCCCCGGCGAGATCACGCGCCACAAGCTCGACATCCTGCGCCGCGCCGACGCGGTCTATATCGACCAGATCCGCCGCCACGGCCTTTATGACGAGATCTGGCAGGCGTTTGTGGCCATCCTGCCGGTGCGCACCGTCGGCGTGATGGGCGACGGGCGCACCTATGATTTCGCCTGCGCGCTGCGCGCGGTCACCTCGGTGGACGGGATGACCGCCGATTACTACCCGTTCACCCACGAGTTTCTGGGCGAGACGGCGACGCGGATCATCAACGAGGTCAAGGGCATCAACCGCGTGACCTATGACATCACCTCCAAACCGCCGGGAACGATCGAATGGGAGTGATCCGTCTCACCGGCACGCTCACCTGCGCGCCCGAAGAAGCGGCAGCCGTGCGCGCCGCCCTGCCCGCGCATATCCGCCTGAGCCGGGCGGAACCGGGCTGTCTGTCGTTCGACGTGACCGAAACCGCGCCGGGGATATTCGCCGTCGCCGAGCGCTTTGCCGCCCGCGCCGCCTTTGACGCCCATCAGACCCGCACCCGCGCCAGCGACTGGTGGCGCGCAACCGGCCACATGACGCGCGAGTTCGACGCGAGCGAGGAATGACATCCCCCCTTCCCGCCCCGCAGACCCTGCGCGCCGCGCTCTGGATGCTGGGGGCGGTGGCGTCGTTTTCCACGATGGCGGTGGCGGGGCGTGCGGTCAGCCTCGATCACGACACGTTCGAGATCATGCTCTACCGCTCCGTCGTGGGCTTTGTCATCGTGGTGATCGTAGCGCGCGCCACCGGGCATCTCGCGGAGGTGCGCCGCGACCGGCTCGGCCTTCACGTCATCCGCAACCTGTGCCACTTCACCGGCCAGAACCTGTGGTTCCTGGCGATCACCCTCATTCCGCTGGCGCAGGTCTTTGCGATCGAATTCACCTCGCCGCTCTGGGTGCTGATGCTCTCGCCGCTGGTTCTGGGCGAGCGGATTACCCCCATCCGGGTGCTGGCGGCGCTGCTGGGCTTCATCGGCATCCTGCTGGTCACGCGCCCCAGCCCCGAGACGCTGAGCCTCGGGCAGCTCGCCGCCGTCCTTGCCGCGCTTGGCTTTGCCGGGTCCATTCTGGCCACCAAGCGACTTACCCGCCACGAAAGCCTTACCTCGATCCTGTTCTGGATGACGCTCATGCAGATCGGGCTTGGCCTGATTTGCGCGGGATATGACGGCGATATTGCCCTGCCCTCCGGCGCTGCCCTGCCCTGGCTCGTGCTCATCGCGCTCGCGGGTCTGGTGGCGCATCTGTGCCTCACCACCGCGCTCTCGCTCGCGCCCGCCACGGTGGTGGTGCCGGTGGATTTCCTGCGCCTGCCACTGATCGCCGCCATCGCGTTTGCGCTTTATGGCGAGACGATCGAGCTTTGGGTGATCCTTGGTGCGGCGGTGATCTTCGGCGCGAATTACCTCAACCTCTGGTCAGAGACACGCCAGCGGCGCTAACTCCGACTGGCAGTCACGCCTGGAATGTGCTTTTGGGAATGTGCTTTTTACGCAACCCTGACGGTATATGAAGTTTGTGACCCACGTCGAAGGTTGACCGATTCCGGCGTTGGAATACCCTGTACAGGTCATGACAGGAGGGGGATAAATGAAAAAATACTTGGTGATTGTTTCCGCGCTTGCCATGACCGCGACCACCGCCAGTGCCGGCGGAATCGAACGGCGGGGCGACCCGTCGGTGATCCTGTTCGAGAAAAGCAGGAACTATGTCGAGTTTTCCGTGGCCCATGTGGACCCGTCGGTTTCCGGCGAGCCGCTTGCGGGGATCCCCACCGGGCCCACCGGCAACATCCAGCGTAGCTATCGCTCCTTCGCCGGCGGGTTCAAGACCGACGTTACCGACAGGCTCACGCTTGGGCTGGTGATCGACGAGCCGGTCGGGGTCAAGGTCGATTATCGCACGCCGCCGGCCTCTCTGGGCGGCGCATTCTTCGGCACCTCGAATGCCGAGATCAGCTCGATCGCGATCACCGCGCTCGCCAAATATCAGACGACCGATCGTTTCAGCGTTTACGGTGGCTTGCGTTACATGGGCCTTGACGGCAACGTTCTTATCCTGTCGCCTGCCACAACGGGCGATCCACTGGGCGGGCCGGGGCCATATTCCCTGGACGTGGACAAGGATTATCAGTTGGGTTACCTGTTGGGCGCGGCCTACGAGATCCCCGATATCGCGCTGCGGGTTGCGCTCACCTACGAATCCGAGACCGAACACGATTTCAAGGACAATACCGGCGCGCCCTTCAAGGTTGAAATTCCCAGGGCGGTCACGCTTCGTGCCCAGACCGGCATTGCCGCAAACACCCTGCTTTTCGGCTCGATCAGATGGCGCGAATGGACGAAGTTCAAGATTCAGCCGGGTGATTTCTTCGAGTTGGTCCCCGGTTTCGGGGCGGTGAATGTTCCGATCGCCAGCGAACCCAAGGATATCTGGACCTATGAGCTGGGCATCGGACGCAAGTTCAGCGAGAACTGGAGCGGCGCGTTCATTCTCGGTTACGAAAAGGATCAGGACGAGCAGGTCGGGAACCTCTCGGGAAAGGACGGCTATATCAGCTACGGCCTGGCCGCAACCTATGAGACCGACAAGATCAGGATAACGACCGGCATCCGCTATTTCGATCTTGGCGATGCCGACTCCACGGTCACGGCATTTTCCGACAATAGCGCCCTTGCCGTCGCAACGATGGTCGGCTTCAAGTTCTGAGCCTGCGTCACCGACAGGGTCGAACCGCGCCCCCAGGCCGGGCGGGGTTTTTCCATGGCCCCTTGCCAAATCCGCGTGAAGACAGCAGGTAAGACGCGCAGGACAAGGAGCCGCCGATGATCTACCAGACCGGGCGCGACTGGCACGACGCCCCGCAAAAGCGGGTGCTTTTCTATGGCATGTCGGGGCTGGGCAAGACCCATTTATCGCAGATGCTGCGCGATGCGGGCGGCTGGTTTCACTACTCGGTCGATTACCGCATCGGCACGCGCTACATGGGCGAATTCATCACCGACAACGCCAAGGCCCACGCCATGCAGGTGCCCTTCCTGCGCGATCTTCTGCTGACCGATTCGATCTATATCGGCTCCAACATCACGTTCAACAATCTCTCGCCGGTCTCGACCTACCTGGGCAAACCGGGCGCGCCCGACAAGGGCGGGATGCCGATGGCCGAATATTGCCGCCGGCAGGAACAGTTCCGCCAGGCCGAAATCAACGCGCTGATGGACACCGGCTATTTCATCGAGCGCAGCCAGCGGCTCTATGGCTATCCGCATTTCATCTGCGACACGGGCGGCTCGATCTGCGAATGGGTGGATGGCTGTGACCCCGCCGACCCGATCCTGGCCGAGCTTTCCCGCCACTGCCTGCTGATCTATATCGAAGGCTCCGACGCACATACCGCCGAGCTGATCCGCCGCTTTGACCGCGCGCCCAAGCCGATGGCCTACCAGCCCGAGTTCCTTGCAGGTGTCTGGGAGGAATATCTGCGCAGGAACAACGTATCAGAGGCCGAAGTTGATCCCGATGCCTTCATCCGCTGGACCTATGCGCAGGCGCTCGAACATCGCCAGCCGCGATATGAGGCGATGGCCAAATGGGGCGTTCGGATTACCGCCGACGAGGTGGCCGAGGCCACCGATGCCGACCGCTTCAAGGCCCTCATCGCCACCGCAATCGACCGCCGCGCCGCCTGAGACCGGAGAACCGCCCATGCCCATCAAGATCCCCGCCGACCTGCCCGCCTATGACGTTCTGCGGCGCGAGGGCGTGATGGTGATGGATCCCGACCAGGCCGCACGGCAGGACATCCGCCCGCTGCGCATCGGCCTGTTGAACCTCATGCCCAAGAAGATCCAGACCGAGACCCAGTTCGCGCGACTGATCGGCGCCACGCCCTTGCAGATCGAGTTCGACCTCATCCGCATGAGCGAGCACCAGACCAAGAACACCGCCGCCGAACATATGGAGAGCTTTTACCGCCCCTTCTCCGAGGTCGAGGCTTCGGGCGACAAGTATGACGGCCTCATCATCACCGGCGCGCCGATCGAGCATCTCGATTTCGACGCCGTGACTTACTGGGACGAGTTGACCCGCGTGTTCACGTGGACGCAGACCCATGTCCATTCCACCTTCGGCGTCTGCTGGGGCGGCATGGCGATGATTAACTATTTCCACGGCGTGAAGAAGCACTTGCTGCCCGCCAAGGCGTTCGGCTGTTTCCGTCACCGCAACATGACCCCCGCCTCGCCCTATCTGCGCGGCTTTTCCGACGATTGCGTGATCCCCGTCAGCCGCTGGACCGAGATGAAGCGCGCCGAGATCGAGGCGGTGCCGGGGCTGCGCGTGCTTCTGGACAGCAGCGAGGTCGGCCCCTGTCTGGTCGAGGACACGAGCCACCGCGCGCTCTACATCTTCAACCATTTCGAATACGACAGCGACACGCTCAAGCAGGAATATGACCGCGACATCGCGGGTGGCACGCCGGTCAATGTGCCCTGCAACTACTACCCCGACGACGATCCCGCGCGCGCGCCGCTCAACCGCTGGCGCAGCCACGCGCATCTGCTCTATGGCAACTGGATATCCGAGATTTACCAGACAACCCCCTATGACAGAACGAAAATCGGACTGGAAATGATTGATCTGAGGCTGTGAGCAACGATTGCCTGACCGCGCCAGAACGGCCATACTGCACCCGAAAACCGCGAGGCCGCCCATGGACCTGCCCTTTGATGGCGCAATCAGCGCCTTTTACGAGACCGAAGCGCCCGAGGCGATCCGCAAGGCCATCGCGCGCGCCGACAAGGGTGACCTGATCGACCCCGGCTATCCCTATTCAGAGCGGATGCCGCGCAAGCCCTATGAAAAGGCCATGGACAAGCTCCAGATAGAGCTTGTGAGGATGCAACACTGGGTGCGCGAGAGCGGCGCGCGCGTGGTCGTGGTGTTCGAGGGGCGCGATGCGGCCGGCAAGGGCAGCACGATCACCCGGCTCACGCGGAACCTCAACCCGCGTGGCGCGCGCGTCGTGGCCCTGCCCAAGCCATCGGATCAGGAGGCGACGCAATGGTATTTCCAGCGCTATATCGCCCATCTGCCGGCGGCGGGCGAGATCGTGCTCTTTGACAGGAGCTGGTATAATCGCGGCGTGGTCGAGCCGGTCTTTGGCTTTTGCACCGAGGCGCAGCGCGCGCATTTCTTCGCGCAGGTGCCCGATTTCGAGCGCATGATGGTCGATGAGGGGATCCATCTCGTGAAATTCTGGCTCAATGTCGGACGCGCCGAGCAACTCCGCCGCTTTCTCGACCGTGAACGCGACCCGCTCAAACAATGGAAGCTGAGCTGGATCGACGTCGAGGGGCTGAAACGCTGGGACGCCTACAGCGCCGCGATCGCCGAAACCCTGACCCTGACCCACAACGTCCACGCGCCCTGGACCGTGGTGCGCTCGGACGACAAGCGGCGGGCGCATATTGCGGTCATACGCCACCTGCTGGCCGGGATTGATTATGCGCGCAAGGATGCCAGCGCCGTCGGGGCCTTTGATCAGGCGATCACGGGCGGGCCGGAAATCTGGAGCCCCTGAGCGCGTCCTCCAGCACCTCGCGCACCGCGTCAATCGGCACATCGGAGGTCACGAACGCCTCTCCTATTGCGCGCACCAACACGAATCTCGGCTTTCCATCCACCACCTTCTTGTCCTGCCCCATGAGATTTATGAGCTGATCGGCGCCAGGCAGTTCCCCTTCAATATCAGACAGATCAACCTTCATCTTCATGTCTCGGAGATGCGCCCGCACGCGACTTGGCGCCTCTTGCGAGCATAGCCCCAGACGCGCCGAAAGCGAAAAAGCCAGCGCACAGCCGATCGCCACCCCCTCACCATGCAAGAGCCGCGCCCCGTCATAACGTGTCGCCGCCTCCAGCGCATGACAAAATGTATGACCCAGATTGAGAAGCGCGCGCTCGCCCTGCTCGGTCTCGTCCCTGACGACGATTTCCGCCTTCATCTCGACCGATCGTTTCACAAGGTGAATGCGCGCGGCCACATCGCCCGCCGCCGCGCTTGAGCCATGGCTTTCAAGCCATTGAAAAAACTCGCTATCCCCGAGCAGACCGTATTTCACCACCTCGCCATGTCCGGCCAGATAATCCCGCCTGTCCAGCGTCGCCAACACCGCGGTATCGGCCAGGACGAGCGAGGGCTGATGGAACGCCCCGATCAGGTTCTTGCCCTGCGGCGCGTTGATCCCGGTCTTGCCTCCCACCGAACTGTCCACCTGCGCCAGCAGGCTTGTCGGCACCTGCACGAACCGCACCCCCCGCCGCAGAATCGCGGCGGCAAAGCCCACCAGATCGCCGATCACCCCGCCACCAAGCGCCACGACCATGTCGCCACGCTCTATCCTTTCCTCCAGAAGCCACGCCACGACCCGTTGCAGATACGGCCATGATTTCGTCGCCTCGCCGGCAGGGAGCGTCAGGCTTGAACAGGAAATCCCGTTCTTTTGCAATCCATTGCAGAGCGAAGTCAAATGAAGCGCAGCCACCGTCTCGTCGCTCACCACCGCAACGCGGGGCCGGCGCAGCAACGGCGCGATGCGCGCCCCCGCCTCTGACAGAAGGCCCGGTCCGATCACCACGTCATAAGCCCGCTCGCCCAGCGCCACATGCACTTTTTCGATCATGTCACCTTCTCCAGAACATCGGGCCGCGTCGCCAGCGCCTCGACCACCCGCGCAGACATCCCCTCGATTGTATAGTCCGGCCGGGCCTGCACACGCAGGTCGGCTTGCGCATAGACTGGCCGGCGCGCCTCATAAATCTCGCGCAACGTCTCCTTCGGTTGAGGCGTGCGCAACAACGGCCTGGTATTCTTGCCTTTTACGCGCGACCACAACAGATCCAGATCGGCGTCCAGCCAGACCGATATGCCCTTTTCCGTGATCAGGCGCCGGTTGCGTTCGGCCAGGAACGCACCGCCCCCGGTGGACAGGATGCCGCGATGCGCCTCGAGCAGACGCTCGAGAACCTCAGTCTCGCGACGGCGAAAGAAATCCTCTCCATCCCTCTGAAAAATCTCGGCAATCGTCATGTTTGCCGCCTTTTCGATCTCGGCATCCGAATCGATGAAGGGCACACCAAGCCGCGCCGACAGTGCCTTGCCCACGGCGGTCTTGCCCGCACCCATCATGCCGACAAGAACCACCGATTTCTTCAGTTTCCAGCCCTTGCAAGCCGCCACCCTCGGCGCCCCCCTGCCTGTTTGCAAAGTTTTTTCCTCAATGGCGTGATATTGCCGGAAATGCCAGTTATATGTGGTGCAAAAGCGGTGGCAGATACCACGCGCGGACATACTGGGCAAACAGGCAGGATACCTCATGCTTCGGCTTATCAGATGGCTGATTTATATCGCGGTTCTGGGCGTGATCGCACTTGCGGCCTATGCCTATGTCGGCCCGTTTTTCGGGGCGGATTTCGCCCCGCCCCAGACCGAGATCCGTAAAGATGTCACGCTTGAAGCGAAGTAGCGCCACGCTGGCTGCGATCGTCTGGGGCGGTGTGGCGATGGCGCAGGCCCCGCTATCGGCGATCGACTGGCTGAGCGAGACCCCAAGCGTCACCGTCGCCCCGGACCTGCCGCCGGTAAGCGAAGGGGCGAATGTGCCCGAAATATCCGTCACCGCGCTCGACGCGCCGCGCGTTGATGCCGTGGGCCTTTTGCCCGAGCCGGTCACCGGCCTTCCCGCGATCCTGTGGAGACACAGCACGACCGCCGCGCTCACCGGCTATCTAGAGGGCCTGCCCGAGCGCCCTCTTCCGGCGCTGCAGGCGCTCTATTACGCGCTTTTGCTGGCCGAGGCCGAGCCGCCCCCCGACACCGGGCCGGATGCGCGCCTTCTCAATGCGCGACTGGCGGCGCTGCGCCGCTTTGGCGCGGTGGAGCCGGCGCTCGCGCTGGTCGAGCGTGCGGGCGGGGCCACGCCGGCGCTGTTTGACGCCTGGTTCGACCTGGCGCTGCTTGACGGCGACGAGGCCGCCGCCTGCGCGGCGCTTGCCAAGACCCCCCGCCTGAGCCGTGACCTGCGCGCGCGCATCTATTGCCTTGCGCGCGCGGGCGACTGGGAGACCGCCGCGCTGATCCTGCACGGGGCCGAGACGACCGGCGCGCTGGACGAGGCCGATGCAATCCTGCTCGCGCTCTTTCTCGAGCCCGAACTGATCGACGAGATCGACCCGCCCGCTCAACCCGACCCGGTGACACCGCTGCGCTTTCGCCTTCATGAGGCGATCGGCGCGCCGCTTGGCACACGCGATCTGCCGCGCGCCTTCGCCATGGCCGACCTGCGCGGCACGGCCGGCTGGAAGGCCGAGATCGAGGCCGCCGAGCGCCTGGCCGAGACCGGGGCCGTCGCCGGTGCGCGGCTGCTGGGGCTTTATACCGCGCGCAAGCGCGCCGCCTCGGGCGGCGTGTGGGAGCGGGTAGCTGCCATCCAGGCGCTCGATGCGGCGCTCGGTGCCAGCGATGCCGAAGCACTGGCCAGCGCGCTGCCCAAGGCATGGGCTGCCGTGCGCGAAGTGCGCCTGGAGGTGGTGTTGGCCGATCTTTTCGCCGAACGCCTGCTCGCCGCGCCTATTGCCACGGCGACGCGCCCGCTTGCTTCCGAGATTGTGGCACTGTCGGCGCTTTATGAACGGGCCACCGACATCCTGCCCCCTTCGACGCCACGTCAGCGGCTGCTCGCAGCGGTGGCGAGCGGCACGCCGCAAGCGGACGACGCCGAAACCCCGCTGGAGACCGCCATCGTCGATGCGTTCGCCAGCGTCGAGCCTGCCCCCGAGCATCGCACGCTGTTCGACAGCAGCCGGCTGGGCGAGGCGATCCTCGCCGCCGCCACGCAGCTTGACGCCGCCGCCCTGCGCGCCGCGCCCTCGGCCACGCGCACGGCACTCTCGACGCTGCGTGCCGTGGGGCTGGAGGATACCGCCCGCCGCGCCGCGCTCCAGATGCTGCTGCTCGGCCCGGCCCGATGAGCGACAACACCCGCATCGCCACGTTCCTCGAGGCACAGGCGGCCGGGCCCGGGGCCGCGCGCAACACGCTGCTGGCCTATGGCCGCGACCTCAAGGATTACGCGGACTGGCTGGCACGGCGCAAGGGCACGCTGCTGGGTGCCTCGCAAGCGGATGTGGAATCCTACCTGATCGCCTGCGCCGCCGAGGGGCTGGCCAGATCGACGCGGGCACGGCGGCTGTCGTCGATCCGGCAATTCTACCGTTTCGCGGTCGAGGAAAGGTGGCGGGCCGACAACCCCGCGATCCGCCTCAGGGGGCCGGGGCGCGTGCGCCACCTGCCCGGCACGCTGAGCGTGGCCGAGGTCGAGCGGCTTCTGGCCGCCGCGCCGACAGTCGGGCGCGGCCTGCTCGGGCGCGCGCGCAACACGGCGCTGGTGGCGCTGCTTTATGCGACCGGGATGCGGGTGAGCGAACTGGTGGAACTGCCGGTCGCGGCGGCGCGCGGCCACCCCGAGATGCTGCTCGTGCGCGGCAAGGGCGGCAAGGAGCGGCTGGTGCCGCTCTCGCCGCCCGCCCGCGCCGCGCTCGATGACTGGCTGCGCGCGCGCGATGCCGACAAGGCGCGCGCGGCCTCGCCCCATCTTTTCCCTTCGGGCGGCAAGACGGGGCACCTCACCCGCCACCGCTTTTACGGGCTGATCAAGGAAATCGCCGTGGCCGCGGGTGTCGATCCCGCGCAGGTCACGCCGCACCGGCTGCGCCATGCCTTCGCCACGCATCTGCTGGCGAACGGGGCCGACCTGCGGGTGATCCAGACGCTTCTGGGCCATGCCGATATCGCCACGACCGAAATCTATACCCATGTGCTCGATGCCCGCCTGCGCGCCCTGGTGGAGGAGCATCACCCCCTCGCGCGGCCGGCACCGGGCGGCGCGCGCGAGGGTTGACGCGGCGGCGCGCGCCACGGCCTTCCTGCGGTTACGCCTTCATGCCCTGCAACGGCATTACCTCGAGCACACCCTCACGGCGCGCGCGGATCGCCTGCGCCGCCGCGTGGGAGCCTGCGAGCGTGGTGAAATAGGGGATCCGGTCATACAGCGCGACCGAGCGGATCTCGCGGCTGTCCTCGATCGCCTGCACGCCTTCGGTGGTGTTCATCACCAGCGCGATATCGCCGTCCTTGAGCATGTCAACGATATTGGGGCGGCCCTCATAGACCTTGTTGACCACCTCGCAGGCAATCCCCGCCTCCTTGAGGAACCCCGCCGTGCCGCGCGTGGCGACAAGGGAAAACCCCAGCCCGGTAAGGATTTCCGCCGTGTCGATCAGTTGGCCGGTCTTGTCGCTGTCGCGCACCGAGACAAAGACCTTGCCGCTCTCGGGCAGGCTTACGCCCGCGCCCATCTGCGCCTTGAGAAAGGCGCGCGGAAAGGACACGTCCCAGCCCATCACCTCGCCGGTAGAGCGCATTTCCGGCCCGAGGATGGTATCGACGCCGGGAAAGCGCGCAAACGGCAGCACCGCCTCCTTGACCGAGAACCACGGCATGTCCGGATCCGCCAGCGTCATCTGGTCGGCCATCGGCAAGGTGCCGGGCCGCGTGTCGCGCGGATAGGGCCCGCGATGCGCAAAGGCGTCGAGGCGCTCGCCCGCCATGAGCCGCGCGGCGATCGAGGCGATGGCGCTGTCGGTTGCCTTGGCGACGAAGGGCACCGTGCGGCTGGCGCGCGGATTGACCTCGATCAGGTAGATGTCCTCGCCCTTGACGGCGAATTGCACGTTCATCAGCCCCACGACACCCAGCGCGCGCGCCAGCGCCTCGGTCTGCTTCTTGATCTCTTCGATGGTGGCCGGGGCCAGCGAATAGGGCGGCAGCGAACAGGCGCTGTCGCCCGAATGAACGCCCGCCTCCTCGATATGCTGCATGATGCCCGCGACATGCACGGCCTGCCCGTCGCAAAGCGCGTCCACATCACATTCGATGGCCCCCGAAAGGTAGCTATCGAGCAGCACCGGGCTGTCGCCCGAGACCACCACCGCCTCGGCGATGTAACGTTCCAGATGGGCCATGTCGCGCACGATCTCCATCGCGCGCCCGCCAAGGACGTAGGACGGGCGGATGACCAGCGGAAAGCCGATCTCCTCGGCGATGGCCAGCGCCTGCGCACCCGTCGAGGCGATGCCGTTGCGCGGCTGTTTCAGTCCCAGCCGCGTGACCAGCGCCTGGAACCGCTCGCGGTCCTCGGCCAGATCAATCGCGTCGGGCGTGGTGCCGAGAATGGGAATACCCTCGGCCTCGAGCGCGCGGGCCAGTTTCAGAGGCGTCTGCCCGCCGAACTGCACGATCACGCCATGCAGCGTGCCGTTCTCCTGCTCCTTGGTCAGAATTTCCATGACATGCTCGAAGGTCAGCGGCTCGAAATACAGCCGGTCCGAGGTGTCGTAATCGGTGCTGACCGTCTCGGGGTTGCAGTTGATCATGATCGTCTCATAGCCCACATCGCTGAGCGCGTAACAGGCATGACAGCAGCAATAGTCGAACTCGATCCCNNTGGCAGCAGCAATAGTCGAACTCGATCCCCTGACCGATCCGGTTCGGCCCGCCGCCGAGGATGACCACCTTCTTGCGGTCCGAGGGGCGGGCCTCGCATTCCACCTCGCCCATCATCGGGGTTTCGTAGGTGGAATACATATAGGGCGTCTGCGCCTCGAACTCGGCGGCGCAGGTGTCGATGCGCTTGAACACGGCGCGCACGCCGAGATTGACGCGCGCGCGCCGCACCTGGCCCTCGTCGCGCCCCGTCAGCGTGGCCAAACGGGCATCGGTAAAGCCCATCATCTTGAGGCGGCGCAAGCCGTCCTCGGTCATCGGCAGGCCGTCGCGGCGGATGCGCGCCTCGGTCTCGACGATCTCGCGGATACGGGCCAGGAACCACGGATCATAGGCCGTGGCGGCGTTGATCTCGTCATCGGTGAGGCCGTGGCGCATGGCCTGCGCGATGGTGCGCATCCGGTCGGGGGTAGCCACCGAGAGCGCACGGGTGATCGCGGCCTTGTCGGGCGCGCCGTCAATGACGATCTCGTCAAAGCCGGTAAGGCCGGTCTCCATCGAGGCGAGCGCCTTTTGCAAGGATTCATGGATCGTGCGGCCAATCGCCATCGCCTCGCCCACCGATTTCATGGCGGTGGTCAGGTGCGGCCTGGCGCCGGGAAATTTCTCGAAGGCAAAGCGCGGGATCTT
>DIUD01000068.1:0-6933 GCA_002428225.1 Roseovarius sp. UBA6167
TGCAGATCTTCTCGGCATGGGCTTCCGACAGCGCGCCGCCGAAGACGGTGAAATCCTGACTGAACACATAGACCACGCGTCCGTTGATCGTGCCCCAGCCGGTCACCACCCCGTCGCCATAGGGGCGGCTCTTTTCCATGCCGAAATCGGTGCAGCGATGCGCCTTGAACATATCGAATTCTTCAAAGCTGCCCTCGTCAAGGAGCAGTTCGATGCGCTCGCGGGCGGTCAGCTTGCCGCGTTTGTGCTGCGCCTCGATCCGCGCCACCCCGCCGCCGACACGCGCCTCCGAGCGGCGGCGCTCAAGTTCGTGAAGGATGTCTTTCATGGCTCTCCCCTTGTCGCTGGCGCGCACATTAGGGGGACGCGGCCTTGAAACCAACCAGATTCATGCAAATTTGCAAAACTTTGGAAATCAATATATGCAAATATGAATATTTGAAAACCTTCCCGCGCAGATCTGCCGCGCGCGTCACGGGGCGGGGCTGGCCGGATCGCGCCTGTCGCATCGAAAGCGTGAAAACGGCTGGAAAAACGCCCCCCTTCCCGCTATCCCCCGGCAAGACCGACCCGGAGAGCCGCAATGCCCGAGACCATCACCGAACGCTGCGAAGCCAGGGGGCTGAGGATGACGGGGCAGCGGCGCACCATCGCCGAGGTTCTGGAAGCCGCCGACGACCATCCCGACGTGGAAGAGCTTCACGCCCGCGCCGCCGCGCGTGACGCGCGGATCTCCATCGCCACGGTCTATCGCACGGTCAAGCTGTTCGAGGAGGCGGGAATCCTCGACAAGCTCGAATTCGGCAACGGGCGCGCGCGCTACGAGGATGCCGAGCGCGAGCATCACGACCACCTGATCGACATGCAGTCGGGCGAGGTGATCGAATTCGTCGATCCCGAGATCGAGGCGCTTCAGGAGAAGATAGCCGAGCAACTGGGCTATCGGCTGGTGGGGCACCGGCTGGAGCTATACGGTGTGCCCCGGCGGAAGGGATAGACCATGGACCGGGTGATGCGGCTGGCCATCGGCTCGGTGCTGGTGGGGCTGTTCGTCATGGCGCTCAAGCTGGTCGCCTGGCAGGTGACCGGCTCGCTTGCGCTCATGTCCGACGCGCTGGAAAGCCTCGTCAATCTGGCGACGGCGCTGGCGGTAATCGTGGCGCTGCGGGTGGCCCGGCGCCCGGCGGATGACAACCACCCTTACGGCCACCACAAGGCCGAATTCTTCTCGGCGGTGCTCGAAGGGGTGCTGATCGTGCTCGCCGCGCTCTTCATCCTGCGCGAGGCCTGGGGCGGATTCTTCGCCCCGCGCGCCATGGACGCGCCGATCCTCGGCATGGCGATCAGTGCGAGCGCGGGCGCGATCAACGGGGTCTGGGCCTTGTTGCTGATCCGCGGCGGGCGCGCGCACCGCTCGCCCGCGCTGGTGGCCGATGGCAAGCATCTGATGACCGATGTCGTCTCTTCCGTCGGCGTGCTGATCGGCGTGGCGCTGGCGGTGCTCACCGGCTGGTGGATGCTCGACCCGCTAATGGCGGTGGTGGTGGCGCTCAACATCCTGTGGTCGGGCTGGGGGGTGATCCGCGGCTCGCTCAGCGGGCTGATGGACGAGGCGGTGCCGGACGCGGAACAGGCCACGATCCGGGCGGTGATCGCCGAGGTGGCGCGCGACGGCGTGGCGATCGAGATGCACGACCTGCGCACGCGCCACGCCGGCCCCGTGACATTCATCGACTTTCACCTCGTGGTGCCAGGGCAGACCACGGTCGAGACGGCACACGCACTATGCGACCGGATCGAGGCCGCGCTGCACGACGCGCTGCCCGATGCGCGGGTCACGATCCATGTCGAACCCGAGCACGAGGCCGGGGATAGCGGCCACATGCGCCTGTCCTGAGAGCGGCGGGATATCCGCTTGCCTTGGCCTGGCCGCTGCGCCATTTTCAAGCCATGAACAAGCCAAGCGACAACCCCGCCGATCCGTTCAAGAAGGCGCTCGCCAACGCCACCAAGGTGATGGCCGACGACAGCGAACTGACGATCTCCTATTCGGTCGATCCCAGCGGGCTCTCGGGCGAAGCGATGCGCCTGCCGCAGGTGAGCCGCCGCATGAGCCGCGAGGAGGTGCTGCTGGCGCGCGGCACGGCGGATTCGCTGGCGCTGCGGCACAAGTTCCACGATCCGGCGATCCATGCCCGCTACGCGCCCCCCGGAGAGATGGCGCGCGACCTGTATGAGGCAATGGAAACCGCCCGCTGCGAGGCCGTGGGCGCGCGCGACATGCCCGGAACCGCCACCAATATCGACGCGCGCATCGCGCAGGATGCCGCGCGCCTGGGCTATGACCGGATCACCTCGAGCGAAGATGCGCCGCTGCCCGCTGCCGCCGGATACCTCATCCGCCATCTGGCCACCGGCCGCGACATGCCTGCGGGCGCACAGAACGTGATGGATCTCTGGCGCGATTTCATCGAGAAACAGGCGGGCGGCACGCTGGAGAACTTGCAGGACATGCTCGCCGATCAGGCCGATTTCGCGCGACTGGCGCGGCGCGTGATCGAGGATCTGGGTTATGGCGATCAGCTGGGCGAGGATCCCGACAACCCCGACGAAAGCGACGAGGACGAGGCCGAGGAGACAGCCGAGGAGGAGCAGGACAACACCGGCAAGGACGACAACCAGGAGGACGAGGCCGAGGCCGACCCTGAACGCAGCCAGGACGAGCAGCAGGATGCACAACAGGCGCAGGTCAGCCTTGACGAGATGAACGAGGAGGAGATCGACGAGGAGGCCGAGCTGCCCGAGGGCGAGGCCCCGCTCGAGCCGCCACCGCCACCGCCCGCCTCCGAGGCCGATCCGGCCTACGCCGTCTATCACACGGGCTTTGACGAGGAACTCCGCGCCGAGGAACTGGCCGACCCCGCCGAGCTGGAACGGCTGCGCGCCTATCTCGATCAGCAGCTCGAACCGCTCAAGGGCACGGTCTCGCGGCTGGCCAACAAGCTGCAACGCCGCCTTCAGGCACAGCAAAGCCGAAGCTGGGAGTTCGACCGCGAGGAGGGCATCCTCGACGCCGGCCGCCTCGCGCGCGTCGTCGCCAACCCCACCACGCCGCTGTCCTTCAAGGTCGAGAAGGATACCGAGTTCCGCGACACGGTGGTGACGCTTCTGCTGGACAATTCCGGCTCGATGCGCGGGCGGCCCATCTCCATCGCCGCGATCTGTGCCGACGTGCTGGCGCGCACGCTCGAGCGGTGCTCGGTCAAGGTGGAAATCCTCGGCTTTACCACCCGCGCCTGGAAGGGCGGGCAGAGCCGCGAGAAATGGCTCGCCGAAGGCCGCCCGCAACTGCCCGGCCGCCTCAACGACCTGCGCCACATCATCTACAAGGCCGCCGACGCACCGATGCGGCGCACGCGCAACAACCTCGGCCTGATGATGAAAGAGGGGCTGCTCAAGGAAAACATCGACGGCGAGGCGCTGGAATGGGCGCACCGGCGCACCATCGCGCGCAAGGAGGCGCGCAAGATCCTCATGGTGATCTCGGACGGGGCGCCGGTCGATGACAGCACGCTCTCGGTCAACCCGGCCAATTACCTCGAAAAGCACCTGCGCGACGTCATCGCCATGATCGAGCGCCGCCGCCAGGTCGAGCTTCTGGCCATTGGCATCGGCCATGACGTGACGCGCTATTATGACCGGGCGGTGACCATCACCGATGCCGAACAGCTTGCCGGCGCGATGATCGAGCAACTGGCGGCGCTCTTTGACAGCGACCCGCGCGCGCGGGCGCGGGTGATGGGTATCCGGCGCGCAAGCTGAACCGGGGTGCGCGCCGGGCCATTGATTTCCGCCACCATTTGCGCCAAACCCGCCTCGAACCACCACCAAAGGCCCGCCATGACCCGTATCGACGCCAAATTCGCCGAGTTGCACACCGCTGGCCGCAAGGCGTTCGTTTCCTACATCATGGCCGGGGATCCGGACATGGCGACATCGCTTGCGGTGATGAAGGGGCTGCCCGGGGCGGGGGTCGATGTGATCGAGCTTGGCGTGCCCTTTACCGATCCGATGGCCGACGGGCCGACCATCCAGCTTGCCGGGCAGCGCGCGCTTGCGGGCGGCATGACGCTCTCGAAGGCGCTCGACATGGTGGCAGAGTTTCGCAAGGGCGACGACACGACGCCGATCGTGCTCATGGGCTATTACAACCCGATCTACAATCGCGGCGTCGCGCGGTTCCTGGCCGATGCCACGGCGGCAGGCGTGGACGGGCTGATCGTGGTCGATCTGCCCCCCGAAGAGGATGAGGAGCTGTGCCTGCCCGCCAACGCGGCGGGGCTGAACTTCATCCGGCTGGCCACGCCCACCACCGACGATGCGCGCCTGCCAAAGGTGCTGCGCAACACGTCCGGCTTCGTCTATTACGTCTCGATCACCGGCATCACTGGTGCTGCGGCGGCAGAGGCGGGCGATGTCGCCCCCGAGGTCGCGCGCATCAAGGCGCAGACCGACCTGCCGGTGATCGTGGGCTTTGGCATCCGCACGCCCGAGACGGCTCAAGGTATCGCCAGCGTCGCCGATGGCTGCGTCGTGGGCTCCGCCATCGTGGGCGAGATCGCCAAGGGGCGGCCGGTCGCCGAGGTGCTCGATTTCGTGCGCGCGCTGGCGGCGGGCGCGCACCGCGCCTGAGCGGATCATCAGGCCCGACGGAACGAGTTGCGCGAGATCCCCCGGTCGCGCCGGAGGATGACCCGCGCAGCCCGGCCCCCGTCACCCCCGGACCTGATCCGGGGGTCTCTGGCCCATCATGGCTGCGCCGGAACGCGCGATCACATAGGTGTGGATCGAGAACACGCAGGCCCGCGTCCCGGGCAGGCGCAGCACGCATTGCCGCTCGGATCGCAGATACGGCAGGCGCGCGCGGGCCGCGTCATCGACGGCCTCACGCAGGGGATGAAAAAGCGCCGGATCACCATAGCCATGGGCGTTGAACCGCCACAGCGGGCGGCTCGGCTGCACCCCGTCGAACAGCCGCTGCACACGGGGCGCGATTGCGTGATATTCGGGGACAGGCGCGTGAATCGCCAGAAGCGGGCGGCCGACCTTCTCGGCCAGCCGCCAGCTTGCCGGAAAGCACAGCACGGCGGCGCTCAGCACATGCTCCGCCCCGCGCTTTTCCATGATGCAGAGATCCTCCTGCACCAGGTGGCCAAGGGTCAGCATCGGGTCGGCCCGGTCAATCGGCACGGTCACGCCATCGGGGCGGCGCGCCTCTTTTGCGGAAATGTCATAACCCGCCCCATATTCCGCCAGCCAGTCCAGCACGAATTGCAAAAGCTCGTCCATCGCCGGCCCCGCGCCCGCGGTCACGGCCAGCACATCGGCGCGGCGCTCTGACAAGAGCCGCGCGCGAAGGGCCATCTGCGCGGCGAAAGCCTCATCGACCAGCAGCCACCCGGCCATGTCAAGCGGCGCGATGCCCGGCAGCGGGCGCTGCGCGCTCACATCATAGGGGGTGACAGATTGCAGGATCGGGGTCATGGGGCCTCTCGCCGGTAATCCGTCACCATGTGATAATCCTTGCGCGGCCCGCGCACGCGCCAGTCCACGCGGAAATCCGGCCAGCGGCCGAAATCATAGTGCCCGTCATACTGGTCCGGGGCGCACCAATGCGCGACCGCGCCGCCCCCGGGGGGCACCTGGTGAAACGGCCGCCCGTCCTCGAACGCCACGCACAGCCCCGGCCCCCACAGCGTGCGGCGCGTCACCCGCATCGGCGCATGGCCCGGCAGCTGCATCTCGCCCGCCTCCTCGCAGACGAGACCCGCGCCGTCGCGCCGCCAGACCGCGCGCCCCGCGACATGGGTCACGCGCCCGCCCGCCTCGGTCACGCGGCGGTCAAACCGCCACGCCCCCTCGAAATCCGCCAATTGCCGCACGCCCCGCACCCTGCCTTGCCGCGCCTCGCCTCTGCCACTAGAAGCGCAACAAACCCCATCTGCCAGAGGACGACAAGATGATCCCGCGCTATTCCCGCCCCGAGATGGTCCAGATCTGGGAACCCGCCACGAAATACCGCATCTGGTTCGAGATCGAGGCCCATGCCTGCGACGCAATGGCCGATCTGGGCGTGATCCCGCGCGAAAATGCCCAGGCGGTCTGGAAGGCCAAAGACGTGGCGTTCGACGTCGCCCGCATCGACGAGATCGAGGCAGAGACGAGGCACGACGTGATTGCCTTTCTCACCCACCTGGCCGAGCATGTGGGCGCGGACGAGGCGCGCTTTGTCCATCAGGGGATGACCTCGTCGGACGTGCTCGACACCTGTTTCAACGTGCAGCTCACCCGCGCCGCCGATATCCTGATCGAGGATACCAGGGCGCTTCTGGCCGCGCTCAAGCGCCGCGCCTATGAGCACAAGGACACGATCCGCATCGGGCGCAGCCACGGCATCCATGCCGAGCCCACCACCATGGGCCTGACCTTTGCGCGCTTTTACGCCGAGATGGATCGCAACCTGACGCGGCTCGGGACCGCGCGCGAAGAGATCGCCACCGGGGCCATCTCGGGCGCGGTCGGCACCTTCGCCAACGTCGATCCCAGGGTCGAGGAACACGTCTGCGCGAAACTGGGTCTCAGGCCCGAACCGATCAGCACGCAGGTCATCCCGCGCGACCGCCACGCGGCCTTTTTCGCCACGCTCGGCGTGGTGGCCAGCAGCATCGAGAATATCGCCATCGAGATCCGCCACATGCNNCAGCGCACCGAGGTGCTGGAGGCGGCGGAATTCTTCTCGATGGGGCAAAAGGGCTCCTCGGCCATGCCGCACAAGAAGAACCCGGTGCTGACCGAGAACCTCACCGGGCTGGCGCGCATGGTGCGCTCGATGGTCATTCCGGCGATGGAAAACGTGGCGCTCTGGCACGAGCG
>DIUD01000068.1:6942-7330 GCA_002428225.1 Roseovarius sp. UBA6167
CGCTCGATTTCGCGCTGGCGCGCCTGACCAATGTCATCGACAAGCTGCTGATCTACCCCGAGAACATGCTGAAGAACCTCGACAAGTTCCCCGGCCTGGTGATGTCGCAGCGTGTGCTTCTGGCGCTGACCCAGGCGGGCGTCAGCCNNCTATCGGCTGGTGCAGCGCAACGCGCTCAAGGTCTGGGAGACGGGCTGCGACTTCAAGACCGAACTGCTGAACGACCCGGAGGTAACCGCCGCCCTCAGTCCCGCCGGGATCGAGGAAAAATTCGACCTCGGATACCACACCAGGCACGTGGACACGATCTTCGCGCGGGTGTTTGGCGCGTGAGCCGGGGCAAAA
The DNA here is from genome assembly GCA_002428225.1 of Roseovarius sp. UBA6167. Taxonomy (GTDB): domain Bacteria; phylum Pseudomonadota; class Alphaproteobacteria; order Rhodobacterales; family Rhodobacteraceae; genus Roseovarius. Next base: position 7,288 of record DIUD01000068.1, read on the forward strand.
GGGGCGGGCCTGCCCCCTGCCCCCGCTTCATCTTGCCATAAAT
>DIUD01000068.1:7403-7827 GCA_002428225.1 Roseovarius sp. UBA6167
TGAAGGCGAAATCCTCGCCGCCCATGACAAGCGCCGCGTCGGCGCAATCGCCCGCGACCCTTGCCGCGACGGCGGCGGCGAATTCCGTCTGCTCGGCATGGTTGACCATCACCGGATAGCCGCGATGATAGTCCACCCCGGCGCTGCCGCCAAAGCCTGCCGTCACATGCTCGGCCAGCGCACGGATGCGCGCCTCGGCCAGCGCGCGCATCGCGGCGCTCATCGTGCGCACCGTGCCCTTGAGATGCACCCCCTGCGGGATCACGTTGAACGCGTTCGATGAAGTCTGAAAGGACGTGACCGAGACCACCACCTGATCCACCGGATCGGCATTGCGGCTGGCGATGGTCTGGAGGGCAGTCACCAGATGCGCGGCCATTACGGTCGTGTCCACGGTCTCATGCGGCTTGGCGGCGTGCCCGCC
>DIUD01000036.1 GCA_002428225.1 Roseovarius sp. UBA6167
CAGCCCCCGGGGGACCGGTTTCCCGACGCTCGGGTTGCGCAGATCGTCAGCGAATCCGGGACGTTCAATTCTTGGAGCGCGCGGGCGGCGAGGACAGCGGTCTTTCACGACGGCCGCCCGACGCGCTTGGCAACTTCGGTCGAGCGGGTCGAGAACGCATTGACCTGCCGATCATCCGGCTCGTGGCCGATCCAATGGCGCAGTCGGGCGCGACCATCCAGGTATTCGAATGCCAGGCCCTCTGCCAACGAGGGCACGGATCCCGCCGCCCGGCGTGGGACATGCCGCTCCGTCCTGCGATCAGACCCAGGGCCGCGCCTGTGCCGCCTGCGCCTCGAAGGCGTCGATCGCGGCGGCCTTTTCCAGCGTCAGGCCTATATCGTCGAGTCCCTCAAGCAGGCAGTGCTTCTTGAACGGGTCCACCTCGAAGGAAAGCACAGTTCCCTCGGAGGTCGAGACGGTCTGCGCCTCGAGATCGACCTCGATCCGGGCATTGGCACCCTTCTCGGCCTCGCGCATCAGAATATCGACCTGCTCTTGCGGCAGGACAATCGGCAGGATGCCGTTCTTGAAGCAGTTGTTGAAGAAGATATCGGCAAAGCCCGGCGCGATCACGCAGCGGATGCCGAAATCCAGCAGCGCCCAGGGCGCGTGCTCACGCGAGGAGCCGCAGCCGAAATTGTCGCCCGCGACAAGGATCTGCGCCTCGCGGTATTGCGGCCTGTTGAGCACGAAATCGGGGATCTCATTCCCGTCATCATCATAGCGCATCTCGTCGAAGAGATTGACGCCAAGGCCCGACCGCTTGATCGTCTTGAGAAACTGCTTGGGGATGATCATGTCGGTATCGACATTGATCAGCGGCAGGGGGGCGGCGATACCGCTGATTTTCTTGAACTTTTCCATCACATCATCTCCCTCACATCCGTGAGCCGCCCCGTCACCGCCGCCGCCGCCGCCATGGCGGGGCTCATCAGGTGGGTGCGGCCACCGCGGCCCTGGCGGCCCTCGAAATTGCGGTTCGAGGTGGCCGCGCAGCGCTCGCCCGGGCTGAGCTGGTCGGGATTCATGGCGAGGCACATCGAGCAGCCCGCGAGCCGCCACTCGAAACCGGCCTCCTTGAAGATATCGGCCAGCCCCTCTTCCTCGGCCTGCGCCCGCACAAGGCCCGAGCCGGGCACGACCATCGCGCGCAAGCCCTCCTTGATCTTCTTGCCCTTGAGGATCTCGGCCGCCGCGCGCAGGTCTTCGATGCGCCCATTGGTGCACGAGCCGATGAACACCGTGTCGATCTCGACCTCGCTCAGCTTCTGCCCCGGCCTGAGGCCCATGTAGTCCAGCGACCGGCGGGCCGCCTCGACCTTGCCGCCGGTGAAATCTTCTGGCGCGGGCACGGTAGCGGTGATGGGCAGCACGTCCTCGGGGCTGGTGCCCCAGGTGACGACGGGCGCGATATCCTCGCCCCGCAGCGTGACCACCTTGTCCCAATGGGCGTCCTCGTCGGAAAAGAGCGTCGTCCACCACGCCAGCGCCGCCTCCCATTGCGCGCCCTTGGGCGCATGGGGGCGGCCCTTGATATACTCGAACGTCTTTTCGTCCGGCGCGATCAGCCCCGCGCGCGCGCCGCCCTCGATGGCCATGTTGCAGACGGTCATGCGGCCCTCCATGCTGAGGTCGCGAATGGCCTCGCCGCAATATTCGATCACATGGCCGGTGCCGCCCGCGGTGCCGGTCTTGCCAATAACCGAGAGCGTGATGTCCTTGGCGGTCACACCGGGACGCAGCTTGCCGGTGATCTCGACCTTCATGTTCTTTGCCCGGCGCTGGATCAGCGTCTGTGTGGCCAGCACATGCTCCAACTCGCTCGTGCCGATGCCATGGGCGAGGGCGCCAAAGGCGCCATGCGTCGCGGTATGGCTGTCGCCGCAGACCACGGTCATGCCCGGCAGGGTCCAGCCCTGTTCGGGGCCAACGATATGCACGATCCCCTGGCGCACATCCGACACCGGATAATAGTGAATGCCGAAGTCGCGCGCATTCTTGTCCAGCGCCTCAACCTGGATGCGGCTCTCCTCGGTCATCGCCTCGGGGTTCTCGCGCCCCTCGGTGGTAGGCACGTTGTGATCGGGCACGGCGATGGTCTTGTCGGGGGCATGCACCTTGCGCCCGGCCATCCGCAGCCCCTCGAAGGCCTGCGGGCTGGTCACCTCGTGCACGAGGTGGCGGTCGATATAGAGCAGGCAGGTGCCGTCCTCGGCCTCATGGACCACATGGGCATCCCAGATCTTGTCATAGAGTGTCTTGGGGGACATCTGTCCTCTCCCGTCGTTGAATGGCTGCGGTCGGATGGATGAAAGGCGCGCGGCCTCAGAGACGCGCGCGCACACAAAATTGCGCCCCGTAAAAGCGCCACGGCAGGCGTGCGCGGTCATCCATGTCGAAAACCCGTTTCATAGGTTGCAAATACAGCGCGACGGCCGCGCTCGCAAGGGTCTTGGCATGATGGAGCCAAAAGCACAGGGGCCGCGCCCAAAGACGCGGCCCCTCGCATTTCCCGAAACAGGTTTCAGCCCTTGCGCGCCTTGAGTGCGGTCCAGCCGCCCCAGACCACCATCGCGGCGATCACGGCCTTGACCGCATCGCCCAGCAGGAACGGCGCCATCCAGTAGGCCCAGAGGTCGGGCATCGCCTTGCCCATCACCAGCGCGGGCCATGCAAGGCCGGGGATATAAAGCAGCGCCGAGACCGCAACGCCCACCAGCGCCGTCGAGACAACGCCGCGCGCGATACCGCGCTCGACCGCCAGACCGGCCAGCCAGGCCATGCCCACGAAACCATAGAGAAAGCCGGCGGTCGGCCCCACGAGCGAGGCCGTGCTCTGCGCGCCCGCGAATACCGGCAGTCCCATCGCCCCTTCGGCCAGATAGGCCACAAGCGTCGCCGCCCCGAGGCGCGCGCCAAAAGTGAGGCCCACGATCAGAATGGCCAGCGTCGAAAGCGTCAGCGGCACCGGGAAGAACGGTACGCTCACCTGTGCGGCAAGCGCGATGAAAAGCGACCCGCCAAGAACGAGACCCGCCTTGCGGATCAGCGAATCGTGACCGATGGCAGCCTGAGTGAGAACCTGTGCGCGCATTCCGCGTCCCTCCGTTGTTTCGGTTTCCAGCCTGACTTTTTCGCCGCAGCGGCAGGAAAGTCAAGCGATAGTGCTTGATCTGTCGCCCAAGCGGTGGGATTTGCCGCATATGACCGAAACACACGATCTCCCCGTCGCTCTTGTCACCGGCGCTTCGCGCGGGCTGGGGGCGGCCATGGCCGAGGCGCTCGCGCCTGCCTATCATGTCGTCGCCGTCGCCCGCACCGTGGGCGCGCTCGAAGAGCTGGACGACCGCATCAAGTCCCGCGGCGGGCATGCCACGCTTGCCCCCATGGACATCACCAACCGCGACGCCATGGCGCAGCTTTGCCGCGCCATCCACGACCGCTGGGGCCGGCTCGCGCTCTGGGTCCATGCCGCGATCCACGCAGCCCCCCTCAGCCCCGCCGCGCATCTGGATGAAAAGGACTGGGAGCGATCGGTCGCCGTCAACGCCTCGGCCACGGGGATCCTCATCCCGTTCCTTGCGCCGCTTCTGGGCGAGGACGGGAGGGCGGTGTTCTTCGACGATCCGCGCGCGGGCGACAGGTTTTTTGGCGCCTATGGCGCCACCAAGGCGGCGCAGATCGCGCTTGCCAGAAGCTGGCAGGCGGAGAGCGCGAGAACCGGGCCCCGCGTCCATATCCTTGCCCCCGCACCGATGCCGACGGCGACGCGCGCGCGGTTTTTCCCTGGCGAGGATCGCGAGACGCTCGCACGGCCCCGCGACGAGGCCGCGCGCCTGCTGGCCGGGATCGCCTGAGCGGCGATTGACGCCGCCGGGCGCCTAGCCCCGGCGGCGGCGGCTTGCGCCCCGGCCGCCGCGGCCGGCGGCCTCCTGGCCGGGTTTGGGCGGCGCCTTGTTGAACCTGATCCAGTTGCCGCCATGCGGATCGTTGTTCATCAGCAAGTTGGCCGCCATGATCGCCTCCATCTCCTTGCCGGGGCCGGGGCGCGTGGAGCCGAGGCCGAAAAGCCGGCAAAAGGTCTCGTCATCCATATCCTCGGGCAGGACGATGCCGGCGGCGGCGACCTCGGCCTTTCTTGCCGCAATATCGGCGGCCTTCACCGGCAGTGCGATCGGGTTCATGATCGCGCTCGTCATCCCCGACGCGATCGCCATGGGCAAAAAGGCGGTGTTGATCCCGTGCCGGTTGGGCAGCCCGAACGAGACGTTGGAGGCACCACAGGTGGTATTGACGCCCAGTTCCTCGCGCAGGCGGCGCACGAGGGCAAAGACCTGCCGCCCCGCCGTCGCCATCGCCCCTATCGGCATGACCAGCGGATCGACCACGATATCATGCGCCGGGATGCCGAAATCGGCGGCCCGCTCGACGATCTTTTTCGCCACGGCAAAGCGCACGTCCGGGTCTTCGGAAATGCCGGTATCGTCGTTGGAAATGGCGACCACCGGCACGTTGTATTTCTTCACCAGCGGCAGCACATATTCAAGCCGCTCCTCCTCGCCCGTCACCGAATTGAGCAGCGGGCGGCCATGGGCGGCCCTGAGGCCCGCCTCCAGCGCCGCCGGAACCGAGCTGTCGATGCACAGCGGCACATCCACCAGCCCCTGCACCAGCTCGATCATCCGCGTCATCAGCGGCGGCTCGGTCTCGTTGGGATTGGGGTTGGAATTATAGACCACGCCCGCGTTGATATCGAGCACGCCTGCGCCGGCCGCCGCCTGCGCCAGCGCGTCGGCCTCCACGGTCGAGAAATCCCCCGCCTCAAGTTCGACGGCAAGCCTCTTGCGGCCCGTGGGGTTGATGCGCTCGCCAATCACGCAGAACGGCTCGTCAAAACCGATGACGGCGGTGCGGGTCTTGCTCTCGACGATGGTGCGGGTCATGTCCTGTCCTGTCCTTGTCTGATGGCCAGCGCCTTCGGGGCATCCATGGCGTGTTCGAGGGCCGGGTTCATGCCCAGCCACCGTTGGCGATCAGCGCCTTGAGGCGGTCCTGATCGAATTCGGCATCGAGCCGGGCAGCCTCGGCACGCGCCACCTCGTCCTGATCCCCCTCGACGGCATAGGGCGCGGCCTTGCGCCATTCGCCAAGATAGGCGTCGGTGCCTGCCGCGCCCGACTTCATCGCGGCGCGGTCGATGGCCTGCTCGAATCGCTCGGGCAGTTGCACCTTGGCGCCGCGGCGCCCCTTGCCGACGATGACCTGGGCGGGAATATCGCGCCAGTAAACGATGGTGACCTCAACCACGATTAATTCCTTTTCCTTGCGGCCCGAATACGCCATGCGGGCACGGACCGATCGGGCGGCGACCGGCGCAATCTATCCCCACAATGCGATCGGGGCCATGGCGCGGGATCGGAAAAATTCTCAAGATCATCATGGGCCGGACGCGCCCGAAGGCCGCGCAGGAAAAAACCGGGCGAGGCGGCCTGCCCTGCCCGGTTTTCCCGATCTGTCAGACGGTCTCAGGCCTCGTCTGCTTCTGCCTCGGCCTCGGTCTCTTCCTCATCCTCGCCCTGCGAGCGCAGCGCCGAGGGGGCGGAGATGTTGCAGATCACGAAATCGCGGTCCTTGATAACCGGCTCGGCCCCTTCGGGCAGTTCGATCTGGCTGATCGTGACCACATCCCCGATCCTCTCGATCTTCGAGAGATCCACGGTCAGGTGATCGGGAATATCGCCCGCCAGCACATTGAGTTCCACCTCGGGGCGCACCACGGTCAGCACACCGCCCTTGCGCAGCGCCTTGCACTCGTCCTCGCCCACGAAATCGACGTGGATAAAGAGGTTGATCCGCGTGGCGCGGCGCAGGCGCATGAAATCGACATGCGTCGGCAGGTCCTTGACCACGTCGCGCTGCACATCGCGGCAGATCACGCGCACATCCTCGTGGCCATCGACCTTGAGGTTGAAGAGCGTCGATTTGAACCGCCCCTTCTTGAGTCGCTTGAGCAGCACGTTGAACGGCATCTGGATCGGCAGCGGATCTACATCCCCGCCATAGACAACACCCGGAACCATGTTCGCGCGACGCGCTGCCCGAGCGGCGCCCTTGCCCGTCCCCGTGCGTTCCTGGGCGTGAAGATCAGGAATTTCTCCAGCCATGTTTTTTCTCCTTGGCAAAAGCGGGATGCCTCCAAGGCTGTCACCCCGCATGAAGCCGCGCTGATAGCCCAAGCCCAGCCGCTTGAAAAGGGGCAAAATAGCCCGTCCCCGGCTTCATCTTGCCGAAAATATCCACCTGGCGACGCCTGCCGCCCTTATGCCCAGTCGCCGGCAAAGCCCCTGGGAACGAGCAGCACGTCGCGGTCCAGATCGCGCACGTCGCGCCGCCCGCACAGCCCCATCGTGGTGTCAAGCTCGCTCGCGATCACCTCCAGCGCGCGGGTCACGCCCGCCTCGCCCATGGCCCCCAGCCCGTAGGTAAAGGCGCGCCCGATATAGGTGCCCTTCGCGCCAAGGGCGAGCGCCTTGAGCACGTCCTGGCCTGAACGGATGCCGCTGTCGAAATGCACCTCGATGCGCGCGCCCACCGCCTCGACGATCTCGGGCAGGGCGCGGATCGACGAGAGCGCGCCGTCAAGCTGCCGCCCGCCATGATTGGACACGATGATCGCGTCCGCGCCGACGTTGAGCGCCTCCTCCGCGTCGCGCACATCCATGATCCCCTTGATGATGAGCGGGCCGTCCCACATCCTGCGAAACTGCCGGATGCGGTCCCAGTCGAGCGCCTGGTCGAACGCCTGCGCCGTCCACGCCGCGAGCGACGAGGGATCGGCCACGCCCCTGGCATGGCCCACGATATTGCCGAAGAACCGCCGTTTCGTGCCCAGCATCCCGAGGCCCCAGTGCACCCTGGTCATCATGTCGGCCACCGATTTCACGGTCAGCCTGGGCGGCGCCGAAAGGCCATTCTTGAGGTCCTTGTGGCGCTGACCCATCATCTGCAAATCGACCGTGATCATCACCGCCGAGCATTTGGCGGCCTTCGCGCGGTCAAACAGGCGCTGCATGAAATCGTCGTCCCTGAGGGTATAGACCTGAAACCAGAACGGCTTTTCGGTGTGCTCGGCCACATCCTCGATGGAACAGATCGACATGGTCGAGAGGGTGAAGGGCACGCCGAACCTCTCGGCGGCGCGCGCCGCCTTGATCTCGCCATCGGCGTGCTGCATCCCGGTAAGGCCAACCGGCGCAAGGCCCACCGGAATCGCCACGTCCTGCCCGATCATCCTTGAGGCCAGATTGCGGCCCGTCATGTCGATGGCCACCCGCTGCCTGAGCCGGATCTGCGCGAAATCCGAGACATTCTCGCGAAAGGTCTGCTCGGTCCAGCTGCCCGATTCCGCGTAGTCAAAGAACATTTTGGGCACGCGGCGGCGGTAGATCTGCCTGAGATCCTCGATATTGGTGATGACGGGCATGGCCGGCGCTCCCGAAACTGGCAGGTTTTCGTTACCGGAAAGGGGCTGCGGGCGCAATCTCTGCCATTGACAAGACGGCGGTCTTTCGGTGCGCGCCCGGCCCTATTGCGCCAGGTGGCAGGCCACGCGCGCGCCGCCCAGATGCCGCATCTCGGGGCGCTCGCGCTTGCAGCGGGCAACGGCGATCGGGCAGCGCGGGTGAAAGGCGCAGCCCGGGGGCGGATTGATCGGGTCGGGGATCTCGCCCGTGGGCGGCACGATCTCGCGGTCGAACCCGTCCATCCGGGGCGCGGCGGCAAAGAGCATCTGCGTGTAGGGGTGGCGCGGGGTGGCGAACAGCTCGTCGCGCGGCGCCTCTTCCACCAGCCGCCCGAGATAGAGCACGCCGATCACATCGGCCATGTGCTGCACCACGGTCAGGTCGTGGCTGATGAACAGATAAGTGAGGCCGAATTCCTCGCGCAGGTCGCTCATCAGGTTGAGCACCTGCGCCTGCACGCTCACGTCAAGCGCCGAGGTCGGCTCGTCGCAGACGATCACGCGCGGCCCGGACGCCAGCGCGCGGGCGATGCAGATGCGCTGACGCTGGCCGCCGGAAAACTCGTGCGGGTATTTGTCGGCGTCCCCCGCCGCCAGCCCCACCTGCTCCAGCAGCCGCTCGGCCAGACCGTGCGTGTCGCCACCGCGCACCGCCACCGGCTCTTCGATGATGCTGCGCACCCGCCAGCGCGGGTTGAGCGAGGCAAAGGGATCCTGAAAGATCATCTGGATGTCCGCGCGCACCCGCGCCACCGCCCCGGCATCGCGCGAACTGGCAAGATCCACCCCGTCGATCTCGACCGCGCCCGAGGTGGGGCGCAGAAGGCCCACCACCATCTTGCCGATGGTGGACTTGCCCGATCCGCTCTCGCCCACAAGCGCATAGACCGATTTTTCCGGCACCTCGAAAGAGACATCGGAAACTGCGGTCAGATGCGCCCTTGGCAGCCGCTCGATCACCCGGTTGAGCCAGGGTTTCGAGACGTCGAAGACGCGGGTGAGGTTCTTGACCGAGATAAGCGCGCTCATGCCACGCCCTCGTCGGCGGCTTGCACGAGCGGATACCAGCAGGCCGCGCGCCCGCCGCAGCCCGTGACCGTGGGCGCGGGATCGCGGCGGCATCTCTCGTCGGCCCGCGCGCAGCGCGGGTGAAAGGCGCATCCCTGCGGCAGCGCGTCAAGACGCGGCATGGCACCGGGGATCTGGCGCATCCGCCTTTGCCCGAGGCTCGCCTGTGGCGTCGAGGCCATCAGCCCCGCGGTATAGGGATGCGCGGGCCGCTGGATCACGTCGCGCACCGGCCCGATCTCGGCCAGCCGCCCGGCATAGACCACCGCCACCCGGTCGGCAGCCTCGGCGATCACGCCCATGTCATGCGTCACCAGCATCACCGCCAGCCCCCGCTCGCGGCACAGCCGCCGCAAGAGCGCGACGATCTGCGCCTGCACGCTCACATCCAGCGCGGTGGTGGGCTCGTCGGCGATGACAAGCTCCGGCTCGGCGCACAGCGCGAGCGCGATCACCACGCGCTGCCGCATCCCGCCCGAGAACTCGAACGGATAGGCGCCGATCCGCGCCTTCGCAGCCGGGATGCCCACCTCGTCGAGCGCGGCCACGGCGCGGCCGGCTGCCTCGGTCTCGCTCACCCCCAGATGAAGGCGGATCGTCTCCGACAGTTGCTCGCCCACCGTCAGCAGCGGATTGAGCGAGGTGAGCGGGTCCTGAAAGATCATGCCGATCCGCTTGCCCCGGATGCGCCGCATCTCCTCGGGCGGCAGGTTGTCGATGCGTGTGCCGCGCAGATGCACCTCGCCGCCGGTGATCCGCGCGGGCGGATCGAGCAGGTTGATGACGGCATTGCCGGTCATCGACTTGCCAGCGCCGGATTCACCGACGACGCCCAGCGTCTCGCCCGCCGCGATGTCAAAGCTCATGCCCTCCACCGGGCGCAACACCCCACGCCGCGTGGGAATTTCCACGGTGAGGTTTTGGACGGACAATACAGGGTCGGTCATCGCAATCTCGGATTGAGCGCATCGCGCAGCCAGTCGCCAAGCAGGTTCACCGACAGCGCCAGCGCCAGCAGGGTGATCGCCGGGAAAAGCAGGATCCACCACTCGCCGGAAAACAGGAACCCCTGCCCGATGCGGATGAGCGTGCCGAGCGAGGGTTGCGTGGGCGGCGCGCCGACACCGAGAAACGACAGCGTCGCCTCGGCGATGATCGCCAGCGCGAGGCTGATCGTGGCAATGACCAGCACCGGGTTGAGCACGTTGGGCAGGATATGCCGCAGCATGATCGAGACGGGGCTTCGCCCGATCAGCCGCGCCGCCTGCACGTATTCGCGGCTTTTCTCTACCATGGTCGCGCCGCGCACGACGCGCGCGAACTGCACCCAGTCCGACAGGCCGATGGCCAGGATCAGCACCCAGATCGCCATCTGGTCGCGATGTTCGGGCGGGGTGATCCCCTTGGCGATGCCGAAGATCAGCATGGCGACAAGGATCGCCGGAAAGGTCAGTTGCACATCGGCCACGCGCATGATGATGGTCTCGGTCCAGCCGCCGAGATAGCCCGCCAAGAGCCCCAGCGTCACGCCGATTAACAGCGCCAGCATCACCGCCGAAAACCCCACGAAAAGCGATATCCGCATCCCGTAAAGGATGGTCGAGAACACGTCGCGCCCCTGGTCGTCGGTGCCCATCAGGAACACCTCGCCGGTAAAGGCATTGGGTTCCATCGGCGGGGTAAAGCCGTTCATCAGGTTGAGCGTGGCAGGATCGAACGGGTTGTGCGGCGCAATCAGCGGCGCCAGCACGGCGGCCAGAACGAGGATCACGACCACCGCGGTTGCGACCATCGCCACCGGCGCGTGGCGGAACGACCAGATCAAATCGCTCTCCCAGGCGCCGCGCAGGCGCGACGGCGCGGCGGGGGGCGTGAGGGCCTCGTCGCTCATGCGCGGGCCTCCGTGCCGCGATCCAGCCGCAGGCGCGGATCAATGGCGAAATAGAGCAAATCGACGATGAGGTTGATGCCAACGAACATCACCGAAATCAGCATCAGATAGGCCGCCATCACCGGGATATCGACAAACTGCACCGCGTTGATGAAGAGAAGCCCCACACCGGGCCATTGAAACACCGTCTCGGTGATGATGGCGAATGCGATGATCGAGCCCAGTTGCAGCCCCGTCACGGTGATGACCGGCACCATCGTGTTCTTGAGCGCGTGGCGGAAATTGACCGACCTCTCACGCAGCCCGCGCGCGCGGGCAAAGCGGATGTAATCCATGCGCAGCACCTCGAGCATCTCGGTGCGCACCAGCCGCATTATCAGCGTCATCTGATACAGCCCCAGCGTGATCGCCGGCAGGATGATCGCCTTGAGCCCGCTTTCCGTCAGAAACCCGGTGGTCCAGCCGCCGATGCGCACCACCTCGCCGCGCCCGAAACTGGGCAGCCATTTCAGCTCGACGGCAAATACGTAAATCAGCAGGATTCCGATGAGAAAGGTGGGCAGCGACACCCCGATGAGCGAGGCGGTCATGATCACATTGGCCGCGACGCCGCGACGCCGGATCGCGGTGAATACGCCAAGTGCGATGCCGCCGACCAGCGCCATCAGCCCCGAGACAAACGCCAGTTCCAGCGTGGCGGGCGCGCGTTCGAGCAGGATCTCGGTCACGGGCCGCCCCTGCCGATAGCTCAGCCCGAAATTGCCCTGCGCGGCCCGGGTGAGGAATTTCCAGTATTGCACGGGGAACGGCCGGTCGAGGCCAAGCTCGCCGGTCAGCCGCGCGACATCGGCCTGGGTGCGGTCCTGCCCCAGCATCGCATCGACCGGATCGCCGACATAACGGAACATGGCGAAGGCGACCAGCCCCACGACCAGAAGGACCAGCACCGATTGCCCGAGACGGCGGAGGATATAGGCCAGCATCGCGCACCCCTTGCGAATGGGCGGCGGCGTGTCCGCCGCCCGGTTTCGATCACTTCATGGAGAAGTATTTGATCTTGGGATCGTCCTCGGGGCTGACCTCGATGCCGACCTTCTCCGTCATTCCCCAGTTCAGCACCTGATGGTGGATCGGCAGATAGAGCACCTCGTCCTGCACAACCTGCCATATCTCGGCGATGGTGGCGTTGCGCTTGTCGAGATCGGTTTCCGACGACAGGCTCACGATCTTGGCGTCAAGCTCGGGGTTGCTGTAGCCGGTGCCGTTCCAGCTTCCGCGCTGATCGGTGCGGGTATGCGCGAGGAAGTTGAAGATATATTCGCTGTCATAGGTCGGCACGCCCCAGCCCAGCATGTAGAAATCCGTCCCTCCCGAGGAAATCAGCGGGAAATGCTGCGCCTTGGACTGGGCGTTGAGGTTCACCTTGATACCGATCTGGCCGAACATGCCCACGGCGGCCTGACAGATCGCCTCGTCGTTGATGTAGCGGTCATTCGGGCAGTCAAGCTGGATCGAGAAGCCGTCGCCATAGCCTGCCTCGGCCATCAGCGCCCTGGCCTGTGCAACATCGGTCTCGATCAGGTCCATCTCCTCGGTCCAGCCGTTGACGAAGGGCGGCGCGATGATGCCGGCGGGCTGGCTCTGGCCGCGCATCACCACCTGTTTGATGGCGTCGCGGTTGAGCGCGAGGTTCATCGCCCGGCGCACGCGCACGTCCGACAGGGGGTTTGCCCCCTCGACATTGTCATTGGCGATGTCATCCGCGCCCATGTTCAGCCCGAAGAATATCGTCCGGTTCTGCGGCGCGGTCCTGACGACAAGGCCATCGGTCGCGGCCACGCGCGAAAGATCCTGCACCGGGACGTCCTGGATGAAATCCACCTCGCCCGAGAGCAGCGCGGCCACCCGCGTCGCCGCGTTCTGGATCGGGGTATAGACGACCTCGCTCACCTCCAGCGGAAACTCGCCCTTGCCCCAGTACTCCTCGTTGCGCGTCAGCACGGTCTTGACGTCCGGCTCGCGGCTGACCAGCCTGTAGGCGCCGGTGCCGTTGGCATTGGTGGCGGCGAAGGTGCTTTCGCCGGCATCCATGTTCTGCACCTCGACCACGCCATTGGCCTCGGCCCAGCCCTTGTCCATCATGAACAGGTTGGTGAGGTTCGCAGGCAAGATCGGGTTCGGGCCGTCGGTGACGAATTCGACGGTGTGATCATCCGCCGCGCGCACCTCCACGACCGAGGCCAGCAATTCCTTCATCCGCGAATTGTCGGATTTGGCGCGGTTGATCGAGAAAACCACGTCCTCGGCGGTGAAATCCGCGCCGTCATGGTATGTGACGCCCTGCCGCAGGTTGAACACCCACACGTTGGGGTCATCCGCCTTGGGCGCCCAATCGGTCGCAAGTGCTGCCTGAAAGGCGCCGGTCACGTCGCGGATGATGAGCGGCTCGTAGATCTGGTGGGCAAGCGTATGGGTCGGTCCCTCGTTCTGGGCGTGCGGATCGAGCGTGAGCGAATCCCCCGCACGCGCCCATCTCAGGGTTTCGGCCATGGCGGGCAGGGCCGTCGAGGCCATCAGCGCGGCAAGCGCAAGTCCGGTCAGTCTGGTCATGGTGATCTCCCCTCAAGGTTCCTGGGCGCATCCGGCCCAGTGTGAAACAGAGCCTAGCCGCGCCCCGGCCATGGGGCAAGCGCAAGCTGCGCGCGACCGCGCAGGAAAGCCCAAGCCCCGTCATCCCCCCGCGCCATGTCATCCCCGCGCAGGCGGGGATCTCGCGGAATTACGGAGATCCTCTGGTCAAGCCAGAGGATGACGCGGCTCTTCGGGTTTCGGCGGGATGGCTCAGTAATGCGGCGGGCGCTCGTCGCCGAGCACGATGCCGCCCTCGCCATCGCGGGCGCGCTCGGTCTCGCGGCGGGTGAGACGGGCCACCTGCGCGCGCAGCCGCTCGATCTCGCGGTCCTGCCGCGCGACCACATCGGAGAGGTCATCGACAGCGCGGATGAGATGGGCCAGCTTTTCCTCGATATCGGTCATGGCGTGGCCTTACGCGCAGGCCGTGCCCCGGTCAACCTTGCCCCCGCCTGTCCCTTCGGCTAGACCGCGCCGCGAGCCCCCCGCGAAGGACACGCGCCCATGGCCAAGCCCGCCAAGACCCCCCGCCCGAGGGCAGAGACGCCCAAGGGCTTCCGCGACTATTTCGGCTCGGACGTGACCGAGCGCGCCGAGATGCTGCGCCGGATTGCCGGGGTCTATCACCGCTACGGGTTCGACGCGCTGGAAAGCAGCGCGGTCGAAACGGTCGAGGCCCTGGGCAAGTTCCTGCCCGACGTTGACCGGCCCAACGAGGGCGTGTTCGCCTGGCAGGACGAGGACGAGAAATGGCTGGCGCTGCGCTATGACCTGACGGCGCCGCTGGCGCGCGTCTATGCCCAGCACCGCAACGATCTGCCGACGCCTTACCGGCGCTACGCGATGGGGCCGGTCTGGCGCAATGAAAAGCCGGGGCCGGGGCGGTTCCGGCAGTTCTATCAATGCGATGCGGATACGGTGGGCACGAGCAGCATGGCCGCCGACGCCGAGATCTGCGCGATGCTGGCCGATGCGCTGGAAGAGGTCGGGATTGTCAAAGGCGATTATATCATTCGGGTGAACAACCGGAAGGTTTTGAACGGGGTGCTGGAGGCAACGGGCGTCTCGGACGCCGAGCAACAGGCCGCCGTCCTGCGCACCATCGACAAGTTCGACAAGGTGGGCGAAGCGGGCGTGCGCGCGTTGCTGGGCAAGGGGCGGCTTGACGCTTCGGGGGCCTATATCGACGGGGTGGGGTTGTCGGATGAGCAAGCCGAACCCGTGCTGGCGTTTCTGACCTCCAAGGGCAGCGACACCAACGAGACCTTGACCAATCTGCGCACAGCGGTTGGGGCCTCGGAGATGGGCGTGCAGGGCGTGGACGAACTCGAAGAGATCGCCTCGCTCCTCGCCGCCCAAGGATACGGCCCCGACCGCATCGTGATCGACCCCTCCGTGGTGCGCGGGCTAGGCTATTATACCGGCCCGGTCTTCGAGGCGGAACTGACCTTTGACATCCTCGACGAAAAGGGCCGCCCGCGCCAGTTCGGCAGCGTGGCGGGCGGGGGGCGCTATGACGATCTCGTGGCGCGGTTCACCGGGCAGCGGGTGCCGGCCGTGGGTGTCTCGATCGGCGTCGATCGCCTGCTTGCCGCCTTGCGCGAAAAGGGTCGCACCGGCGACAAGGCGCAGGGGCCGGTGGTCGTCACCGTGATGGACCGCGACCGGATGGCCGATTATCAGGCGATGGTGGGCGAGTTGCGCCGCGCGGGCATCCGTGCCGAGGTCTATCTCGGCAACCCCAGGAATTTCGGCAACCAGATGAAATATGCCGACCGGCGCGGCAGCCCCGTGGCGATTATCGCGGGTAGCGATGAATTCGACCGTGACATGGTGCAGGTCAAGGACCTGATCCTCGGGGCAATGATCGCCCAGGACGCGACGCTGGAGGAATGGAAGGACCGCCCGAGCCAATACGAGGTGCCGCGCGGCGCGCTTGTGGACAAGGTGCGCGAAATCCTTTCGGGGCACGCCTGATGCGTGAGCGCGCCGCGATCCTTGCCGAGGCCGCCCGCCTGCGCGGCATCTTCGAGGCGGCGGGCGCCGTGCCGGTGGAAACCGCGATCCTGCAACCCGCCGAGGTGCTGCTCGACCTATATGGCGAGGATATCCGTGCGCGCGCCTATGTGACCTCGGACGCGCTGCGCGGCGAGCAGATGCTGCGCCCCGATTTCACCGTGCCGGTGGTGCAGATGCACATGGCCCACGGGGCCGAACCCGCCCGCTATACCTACGCGGGCGAAGTGTTCCGCCGTCAGGAAGAGGATGCGCGCCGCGCCAACGAATATATCCAGGTGGGCTTTGAGATCTTCGCGCGCGAGGCCCCCGAAGAGGCCGATGCCGAGGTTTTCGCGCTTTTCTGCGATATCCTGCGCCCGCTTGGCCTGCGGGCGGCCACCGGCGATATCGGCATCCTGATGGCCGCCGTCGCGGGGCTGCGCACGAGCCCTGCGCGCAAGACGGCGCTCCTGCGCCATATATGGCGCCCGCGCCGGTTCCGCGCGCTCATCGAGCGTTATGCGGGCCGCATACCGGTGCCCGAGGCGCGCGCGGCGCTGCTGGCTTCGGCGGACCCGATGGCCGGGGCCGCGCCGCTCATTGGCCTGCGCGGGCCTGACGAGATTGCCGCGCGCATCGCCGCGCTGCGCGAGGACGCGGCGGCAGAGCCGCTCTCTGGCGCGGAGGTGGAATTGCTCGACGCCCTTCTCACCGTGCGCGAGACCTGCCCGAACGCGCTTGAGCATCTGCGCGACATCGCCGTGGACCTGCCCGCCATCGGGCCCGCGGTCGAACGGCTGGCGCGCAGGCTCGATGCGCTTGCCGCGCGTGGCGTCGATGCCTCGCAACTCGAGTTTGAAGCAAGCTACGGGCGCACGCAGATGGAATATTATGACGGGTTCGTGTTCGGCTTCTACGCCGGGGCCCGCCCCGACCTGCCCCCCGTGGCGACCGGCGGGCGCTATGACGCGCTGACCCGGCAATTGGGCCAGGGCCGCGAGATCCCCGCCGTGGGCGGCGTCATCCGCCCCGGTCTGGTGCTGACCCTGGGAGGTGCGGCATGAGCCTCAAGCTGGGCGTGCCCTCCAAGGGGCGGCTGATGGACAAGACCGTGGAGTGGTTCGCGCGCCGCGGCATCGACCTTGGCCGGTCCGGCTCTGACCGGGAATATGCGGGCTATGTCAGGGGGATAGACGGCGTGGAACTGGTCCTGCTTTCGGCGGGCGAGATCCCGCGCGAACTGGCCGCCGGGCGCATCCATCTGGGCGTGACCGGCACCGATCTGGTGCGCGAGAAGCTGGGCCAGTGGGATCAACAGGTCGAGGAACTGGCCGAGCTGGGCTTTGGCCAGGCCGACCTGGTGCTGGCGGTGCCGCGGTGCTGGGTGGATGTGGCGCGGCTCGACGATCTTGACGCGGTGGCGGCCGCCTTCCGCGCGCGCCACGGCTTCCGCCTCAGGATCGCCACGAAATATCACCGCCTCGTTCGCGACTTCCTGCGCGAGAACGGCGTGGCGGATTATCAGCTTGTGGACAGCCAGGGCGCGACCGAGGGCACGATTAAGAACGAGACCGCCGAGGCCATCGCCGATATCACCTCATCGGGCGACACGCTGCGCGCCAACCACCTGAAAATACTCGAAGACGGGTTGATCCTGAAATCCCAGGCGACGCTTTACCGCTCGCGCCCTGCCCCGCTCGGCGATGATGAGCGCGCGACTCTTGGCGCGCTCAGGGCGCGGCTCGGGATCGCGTAGCGACCTCGGGATGATGACGCGCGCGGCGGCTGACCTCGGTCGCGGGTGGCCCGGGGGCGCGCGCACATGGATCACAATGACCGCCGCCATGCGCAAAAGTGATCCGGCGGCGATCCTGTGGCGTAACCGTTACATGATGATGGATGCCAAATAAGTTCAACTCACGCCCCCCTCGCCTGCCCTCACGCCGCGTGCTAAAGCTCGATGCAAGACGAAGAGAGTGACGGAACGCGACGTGGCATCGACGATCGAGACGGCAGAGAGCGAGGACTGGGTGGCGTGCATGGCGCTCATACGCGACGCGGCCGACGAGGCCGCCTTTGCCCGGCTCTTCGGCCATTTCGCGCCGCGCGTGAAGGCGTTTCTCATGCGCTCGGGGGCCGATGCCGCTCTGGCCGAGGAGGTGGCGCAGGACGTGATGGCGACGCTGTGGCGCAAGGCGCATCTGTTCGATCCCACCCGCGCCTCGGTGGCGACGTGGATTTTCACCATCGCACGCAACCGGCGTATCGACGCGCTGCGGCGTGCCAGACGGCCCGAGCCCGAAGACCTGCCCTGGGGACCCGAGCCCGAGCCGGACCAGACCGAGGCGCTGGCGCTGCAACAGGAAAGCGCGGCCTTGGGGCGCGCGCTCGCCACGCTGCCCGATAAACAGCGCGTGCTGATCGAAAAGGCGTATTTCGGCGATCTCAGCCATTCCGAGATCGCCGAGCAGACCGGCCTGCCGCTCGGCACGATCAAATCCCGAATAAGACTGGCGCTCGATCGGCTGCGCCACGCAATGAAATGACGGCCATGACCACTATCGCGCACCATCCTACCGACGGCCTGCTGATGGCCTATTCCGCCGGGTCCCTGCCCGAGGCGTTCAGCCTGACCGTGGCCACGCATGTCTCGATGTGCGACGAATGCCGCGCGCGGCTGGGGGCCTTCGATACGCTCGGCGGCGCGCTTCTGGAGAAAGAGGCCGCGCCGATGGCCGGGGACAGCCTTGCCGCGACCGTGGCGCGCATTCGGGCGGGCGGCGAGAGGGTGCGCGAGTGGCCCCTCCCGCGCAAGGCGGGCGTCTTGCCCGCGCCGCTGTGCGATTATGTCGGCGGCGATCTGGAGGCGGTGCGCTGGCGGCCTATCGGCATGGGCCTGAAACAGGCGATCCTGCCCACGGCCAGGGACGCGACCGCGCGGCTTCTGTTCATTCCGGCGGGTGCGGCGGTGCCCGGTCACGGCCATCGGGGGACAGAGCTGACCCTCGTGCTGCAAGGCGCGTTTCTCGACGCAACCGCGCGCTTTGGCCCCGGCGATATCGAGGTATCGAATGAAGATGTGACCCACACGCCGGTGGCCGATATCGGCGCCGATTGCATCTGCCTTGCCGCGACCGACGCGCCGCTGCGCTTTCGCACGCTGCTGCCGCGGCTGGCGCAGCCCTTTCTGCGGATCTGAGACGGACAGCGCCCGGTGCCCGTTGCCGCGCCAGCGGAACAGGTCCGTCCGTCGGGCCGCGATCTAGAGAACCGATGCGGGATCGACGCTCTCGATACCCAGCGCCTCGCCCACCGCGGCATAGGTCAGTTTGCCCGCATGGATGTTGAGACCGTCGAGCAGATGCGGATCATCGGCACATGCGCGTTTCCAGCCCTTCGAGGCCAGGGCCAGCATGAACGGCATTGTCGCGTTGCCCAGCGCCAGCGTCGAGGTCCGGGCAACGGCGCCGGGCATGTTGGCGACACAGTAATGCATGATCCCGTCCACCTCGTAGATCGGGTCGGCATGGGTGGTGGGGCGCGATGTCTCGAAGCAGCCGCCCTGGTCGATGGCCACATCGACGAGCGCCGCGCCGGGCTTCATCATTGCGAACTGCTCGCGGCGCACCAGCTTGGGCGCGGCGGCGCCGGGGATGAGCACCGCGCCGATCACCATGTCGGCCTGCGGCAGCAGTTCCTCCAGAAGACCCGCCGAGGAATAGCCCGTCTTGAACAGGCCACCGAACACATCGTCCAGATAGCGCAGCCGCGGCAGCGAGCGGTCGAGCACGGTGACATCCGCACCCATGCCCGCAGCGATGCGCGCCGCATGGGTGCCCACGACCCCGCCGCCGATCACGATCACGCGGGCAGGCCCCACCCCCGGCACGCCGCCCATCAGCACGCCGCGCCCGCCATTGGCCTTTTGCAGCGTCCAGGCGCCCATCTGCGGCGCGAGCCGCCCCGCCACCTCGGACATGGGCGCCAGCAGCGGCAGGCCGCCCGAACGGTCCGTGACCGTTTCATAGGCGATCGCCGTGCAGCCCGAGGCCAGCAGGTCGCGCGTCTGCGCCTCATCTGGCGCGAGGTGAAGATAGGTAAAGAGCACCTGCCCCTCGCGCAGCATCCTGCGCTCTTCGGCCTGCGGTTCCTTGACCTTGATCACCATATCCGCCTGCTCGAACACCTCTCTGGCGGTGTTGACGATGCGCGCGCCCGCCGCCTCGTAAGCGGCATCCTCAAAGCCCGCGCCACGCCCGGCACCGGATTGCACGATGACCTCGTGGCCCTGGCTCACGGCCTCCCGGGCCGCGATGGGAGTAAGGCCGACGCGGTATTCCTGTGGCTTGATCTCGGACGGACAACCGATTTTCATGTGAGTCTCCTTTTGCATCTCGTTGCCAACTGGCACATCCCGACAGGTGGCGAGGCTGCATCCCCGACAACAGCCTTGCAAGTCTGTGCCATTCCCTCATCGCCTGCAAGGACGGTTTGCCTTGCGCGGGCTGGCGGTCATGAAAAGGGATTCACAAATCTCCCCCCCTGTGTCATGATCGCCCCAAGGCGCCCCGAGAGGCGCAACCCGAGGCATGAGAGCACCATGACCACAAGAAACACCGTCTGGGGGAGCCTTGCCGTGCTCTGCCTGGCCTTCTTTCTGGGGACCTACTTTACCTTTGCCGCGGTGCAGGGGGATTATGGCCTGTTCCGGCGCATCGAAATCGAAGCGCAAAGCGCCGAGTTGCGCGTGCAGCTTGCGCAACTGGAGGCCGAGGTGGCGCGGATGGAAATCCTGACCCGGCGGCTGTCGGATGACTTCCTCGATCTCGACCTGCTCGACGAGCAGGCCCGCGACGTGCTTGGCCTGTTGCGCGCGGATGAAATCGTGATCCGGTGACACCGGAAATCACCCCGCAAATGACGCCACGGAAAATTCGCCCTCGCAACCGTCGCGGGATTGGTGTAGAAATTGGTTTAGCGTTAAACCATTTTTGCCACCAAGGAGGAGCACCCGCATGGCCCCCCGCAAAAGCGCCGCGAAACCAGATGTTTCGGCCGACCAGCTCAAGCAATTTTACCGCGACATGTTGCTCATCCGCCGATTCGAGGAAAAGGCGGGGCAGCTTTACGGCATGGGGCTGATCGGTGGCTTCTGCCATCTCTATATCGGGCAGGAGGCCGTCGTCGTGGGCCTCGAGGCCGCCGCCGAGGAGGGCGACCGCCGCATCACCACCTATCGTGACCACGGCCACATGCTCGCCTGCGGGATGGACCCGCGCGGCATCATGGCCGAGCTGACCGGGCGCGAAGGCGGCTACAGCCGGGGCAAGGGCGGCTCGATGCACATGTTCTCGATCGAAAAGCGGTTCTATGGCGGCCATGGCATCGTCGGCGCGAACGTGCCGCTCGGCGCGGGGCTGGCCTTTGCCGACAGATACCTTGGCAATGACCGCGTGACGTTCACCTATTTCGGCGAGGGTGCGGCCAACCAGGGACAGGTCTATGAGACCTTCAACATGGCGGCCCTCTGGGCGCTGCCGGTGATCTTCGTGATCGAGAACAACCAGTATGCCATGGGCACGGCGCAGAAACGCTCGACCTCGACCCCCGACATCTACACCCGCGGCGCCGCCTTCGGCATCCCCGGCGAGGCGGTGGACGGCATGGACGTGCTCGCCGTCAAGGCGGCCGGCGACAAGGCCGTGGCGCATTGCCGCGCGGGCAAGGGGCCGTATATCCTCGAGATCAAGACCTACCGCTATCGCGGCCATTCGATGTCGGACCCGGCCAAGTATCGCACCCGCGAGGAGGTCCAGAAGATGCGCGAGGAAAAGGACGCCATCGAGCATGTGCGCGACCTCATGCTGTCGGGCGGCCATGCCACCGAGGACGACCTCAAGGCCATCGACAGGGAGATCAAGGACATCGTGAACAAGGCGGCCGATTTCGCCAGGGAAAGCCCCGAGCCTGCGCCCGAAGAGCTCTGGACCGACATCATCGCCGACGTGGCGCCGCGGACCGCCTGAGGAGGAGAGACGACAATGGCAACCGAAATTCTCATGCCCGCCCTCTCGCCGACGATGGAGGAGGGCACGCTCGCCAAATGGCTGGTCAGCGAAGGCGACAGCGTCAAGGCCGGTGACATCATCGCCGAGATCGAGACCGACAAGGCAACGATGGAGTTCGAGGCGGTGGACGAGGGCACCATCGGCAAGCTGCTGGTGGCCGAGGGCACCGAGGGCGTGAAGGTCAACACGCCCATCGCCGTGCTGCTCGAAGAGGGCGAGGATGCCTCCGACATGGCCGCGGCCCCTGCCCCGCAAGCGCGCGAGAACAAGGCAGAGACCCCGAAATCCGCCCCGGCACAGGCCAAGGCCCCGGCAGCCCCCCAATCCGACACCAGCCCCGATTGGCCCGAGGGCACCGAGACCGAGAAAAAGACCGTGCGCGAGGCCCTCAACGCCGCCATGGCCGAGGAAATGCGCCGCGACGACACGGTGTTCATCATGGGCGAGGAGGTCGCCGAGTATCAGGGCGCCTACAAGATCACCCAGAACCTGCTGGATGAGTTCGGCGCGAAACGCGTGATCGACACGCCGATTACCGAGCACGGCTTTGCCGGCATCGGCGTCGGCGCGTCCTGGGGGGGCTTGCGGCCCATCGTCGAATTCATGACCTGGAATTTTGCCATGCAGGCGATAGACCAGATCGTCAATTCCGCAGCCAAGACGCTCTACATGTCCGGCGGCCAGTTGAACAGCCCGATCGTCTTTCGTGGCCCCAACGGGGCGGCGGCGCGCGTGGCGGCCCAGCACAGCCAGGATTACGCCGCCTGGTATGCGCAGGTGCCGGGGCTGCGCGTGGTCCAGCCCTATTCGGCGGCCTGCGCCAAGGGCCTTTTGAAAACCGCGATCCGCGATCCCAACCCGGTCGTGTTCCTGGAGAACGAGATCCTCTATGGCCGTTCCTTCGAGGTGCCGAAACTCGACGATTTCACCATTCCGTTCGGCAAGGCCAGGACCTGGCGCGAGGGCACGGATGTGACCATCGTCAGCTTTGGCATCGGCATGACCTATGCGCTGGAGGCCGCCGACAAGCTGGCCGAAGACGGGATCAGCGCCGAGGTGATCGACCTGCGCACGCTGCGCCCGATGGATACCGACACGGTGATCGCGAGCGTGATGAAAACCAACCGTTGCGTGACCGTGGAAGAGGGCTGGCCGGTCGGCTCGATCGGCAACCATATCTCGGCGGTGCTGATGGAGCGCGCCTTCGACTGGCTCGACGCGCCGGTCATCAACTGCACCGGCAAGGACGTGCCCATGCCCTACGCGGCCAATCTGGAAAAGCTGGCGCTGACATCGACCCAAGAGGTGATCGACGCCGTGCGCCAAGTGACCTACCGGTAAGGAGAGCGCCATGCCGACCGAAATTCTCATGCCCGCCCTCTCGCCCACGATGGAAGAGGGTTCGCTTGCCAAATGGCATGTCAAGGAGGGCGACAGCGTCAAGGCTGGCGATATCCTCGCCGAGATCGAGACCGACAAGGCGACGATGGAATTCGAGGCGGTGGACGAGGGCGTTATCGGCAAGCTGCTGGTGGCCGAGGGCACCGAGGGCGTGAAGGTCAACACCCCCATCGCCGTGCTGCTCGAGGAGGGCGAAAGCATGGATGACATCGAATCCGGCGCGGCAAGCCCCCCGAAACAAGCCAACAAGGCTGCAGCCGCCAAAGATGAGACAGCGACAGCCGAAGGCTCCGGTTCCGGTTCCGGTTCCGGTTCCGGTTCCGGTTCCGGCAAGACTGCACCCGCCGCGCCCCGAAACGACAAGGGAGAGCGCGTCTTCGCCTCGCCGCTCGCCCGGCGCATCGCCGCGGAAAAGGGGCTCGACCTCACTCGGATCACGGGCTCCGGCCCGCATGGCCGCATCGTGCGCGCGGATGTGGAGGGGGCAGAACCCGCCACCGCCGGCGAGGCCGCCAAACCGGCAGACAAGGCCCCTGCCCCCACAGCGCCGTCCGGCCCCTCCGCCGATGCGGTCATGGCCATGTACGAGGGCCGCGAGTATCAGGAGGTCAAGCTCGACGGGATGCGCCGCACCATCGCCGCGCGCCTGACCGAGGCCAAGCAGACCGTGCCGCATTTCTACCTGCGCCGCGAAATCCGTCTGGATGCGCTGTTGAAATTCCGCGCCGAGCTGCACGCCCGGCTCGAGCCGCGCGGCGTCAAGCTGTCGGTCAACGATTTCATCATCAAGGCCTGCGCGCAGGCGCTTCAGGCGGTGCCCGATGCCAATGCCGTCTGGGCGGGTGACAGGGTGCTCAGGCTCAAACCGTCAGACGTGGCCGTGGCCGTGGCCATCGAGGGGGGGCTGTTCACGCCGGTGCTGAAGGATGCCGAGATGAAATCGCTCTCGGCGCTCTCGGCCGAGATGAAGGACCTCGCCAGGCGCGCCCGCGACCGCAAGCTGGCCCCCCACGAATACCAGGGCGGCACGTTCGCCATTTCCAACCTCGGCATGTTCGGGATCGAGAATTTCGACGCCGTCATCAACCCGCCGCACGGCGCGATCCTCGCGGTCGGCGCGGCGCTGAAAAAGCCGGTGGTGGGCAAGGATGGCGCGTTGACCGTGGCCACCGTCATGTCGGTCACGCTCTCGGTGGATCACCGGGTGATCGACGGCGCGCTTGGCGCGAAGCTGCTGCAACAGATCGTCGAGAACCTCGAGAACCCGATGGCGATGCTGGCCTGACAGGTGGCCCTTGCCCTGCACGTCGCGCCCCGGGCGCGGGGTGCGCGACAATGTGTGCGGTTGATCGGCCTGTGCACCCTTGCCAGCCCCGGAAGATCGGCGTTTGAACGGGCGTGTCCTTCCCGGCGGCGCCGGGCGGCGATGCTCTCAACAAGGTGTCGGCGCGGTATCCTTCCCGGATGGGCCCCAACGCTCGGTCATGTGGTCGATGATCTGGTCGCGGGCCTGGCGATAGGCATCGAGCCGCGCCTGGCGCGCCTGCACAGGCCCGGTCGGGTCCATGATCGGCCAGTAAACGACCTCGAGGTGAAAGAACCGCGTCAGTTCGAGCGCGCGGCGATGGCTGGCCGGGCTCAGCGCGACGATCAGATCGAAGGATGACAGGTCATCGCCCCATTCTTCCATCTCGTCGAAGCTGCGCGCGCGGTGGCGCTCGAGTTCGACCCCGATCTCGCGGCAGACGGCGATGGAAAAGCCGTCTATTTCCATGTCGCTCGTGACGCCCGCCGATTGCACATAGGTGTCGGCGCCATAGAATTTCTTCATGATCCCTTCGGCCATGGGCGAGCGCACGGCGTTGTGATCGCAGCAGAACAGCACCGATTGCGGAAGCCGCTGGGGCATGTGCTCACCCCCCGAAATGCAGCACGCAGATGAGGGTGAACAGACGGCGCGCGGTATCGGAATCGACTTCGGCCTTGCCCTCGAGACGTTCCTCGAGGACACGTGCGCCTTCGTTGTGGATGCCGCGCCGGGCCATGTCGATGGTCTCGATCTGCGAGGGAGGCATGTTCCTGACCGCGTCGAAATAGCTTTCGCAGATGGCCCAGTAATCCTTGACCACCTGCCTGAAGGGCGACAGCGACAGGTGAAACTCGGCTGCGGGCCGGTCGTCCTCGGTGCGGATGTCGAAGACGAGGCGTTTCTCGCGGATGGCAAGACCCACGCGATAGGGGCCCGGCGGCACTTCGCGCCCGTCGCGTGCAGGCAGGGCAAAGCTGTTCTGCTCGATCAGGTCATACATCGCCACCTTGCGCTCCTGCTCGATCTCGGGCGTGGGCGGCGGCAGGTTGGCGTCATCGAGTTCGATATGGCTGATGCGGCTCATGGGCTGATTCATCCGGGCTGTTCGCACCCGTCTCTACCCCACAGGCTCACTGCCGGCAATCGGACGGGACAAAATGCGCAGGCGGGTCACCCCTGTGCAACCCGATGCCGCGGGATGGCCTTATTTTTTGTCCCGCGGGGCATAGTATTGCCTCGATCGAATGGCATATTGTTAACAGATCGAGGATAATACAGGCATGTAGTGCGCGAAGTGCGCGGTAATCAGGGCGAGAAATGCTGGAGTTCGAACATGTCAGCAAGTCCTTCTGGACCGGGACACAGCACAAGGTGATCCTCGAGGATGTGTCGTTCCGGGTCGAGCTTGGGCGCAGCCTCGGCATCCTTGCGCCCAATGGCACGGGCAAGACCACGCTCATCAACATGATGGCCGGGCTGGAGAAACCCGATGAAGGCGTGATCCGGCGGTCGTGCCGGATTTCCTTTCCGCTCGGCTTCATGGGCGGGGTGGTGTCTCGGCTCTCGGCCAAGGACAACGCGCGCTACATCGCCCGGCTCTACGGGCTCGACCCCGATTATATCGAGGCCTATTGCCGCTGGCTCTGCGGTCTGGGCGAATATTTCGATCAGCCTCTGGGCACCTATTCTTCGGGGATGCGGGCGCGGTTCAGCTTTGCCTTGATGCTGGCGCTCGATTTTGACATCTATCTGATCGACGAGGGAATGCCCGGATCGACCGATGTGGAATTCAACCGCAAGGCCGGCGAGATCCTGCGCGAGCGGCTTGAGACCACCACCATCGTGATCGTGTCGCACGACCCCAGGACGCTTGAGAAATTCGCCAGTTCCGCAGCCGTGCTGATGGCCGGGAAACTCCATATATTCGACACCTTGGAAGAGGCAAAAGAACTTTATGACTACGAAACCCAAGGTTAGCAAGTTCCGCATAAGGCGCAGCCCGATCCCCGCCAGCACCGCACCGCAGGCGGATGCGGCGCAGGCCGTGGCCGCGCGCGAAGACCGGGTCGAGGCCGGGAATGCCGGGGCAGCCAACCCCGACATCGACCAGATCCGCCGCGAAGGGCTGACGGGGCGAGAGCTGCGCATGGCCCGGCGCGTGGCGCACAAACACGGGCTGGAACCTGCTTCGGATCTCGACGCGGTGCGGCTGTTGCGGGCGCGCGGGATCGACCCGTTTCAGCGATCGGGCGTGCTGGCGCTTGTGGCCGCTGGCGAGAGCGGCGCCAAAGCGCGCGAAGAGCTACGCATCCAGCTGCCGCAAACCGTGCCCGCGCCGGGCCATACCCCGCCCGCGCGCGATACCGGCCCCGCCGCGCGGCGCGCCTCGGAGATCGTCGCCATCCAGCGCGACATCGCCCGCCGCCGCCGCCGCAAGCTGCTGCTGCTGCTCTCGCGGCTCATGGCATTCGTGTTCCTCCCCACCTTTCTCGCGGGCTATTATTTCAGCACCCTGGCGACTCCCATGTATGCCTCCAACTCCGCCTTTCTGATCCTGTCCGCCGATGGCGGGGGCAGTGGCGGGCGCGGCGGGCTTGGCAGCCTGCTTCCCAGCCAGTTCGCCACCGGGCAGGACGCGATCGCGACACAGGAATATCTCGAATCGAAGGATGCCATGCTGCGGCTGGACGAGGAGCAGGGCTTTCGCGCGCATTTCAGCGCCCCCGATATCGACCCGATCCAGCAACTTGATCCGGATGCCAGCAACGAGGCAGTTTACAAGCTCTATCGCCGCCATGTGAAGATCGGCTACGACCCGACCGAGGGCGTCATGCGCATGGAGGTGATCGCCGCCGACCCCGAGACCAGCCTGCGCTTCAACGAGCAACTCATCGCCTATGCCGAAGAGCGTGTGGACGAGCTCAGCCGCGACAAGCGCAACGACGCGGTGAAGATCGCCGCCGAAAGCCTGGAGCAGGCCAAGGCCGAGCGACGCGCGGCGCAGGAGCGGCTCGTGGCGTTGCAGGAGGGCACGATCCTCGATCCAGAGGGCGAGATCGCGGGCATCCGCAACCTCATCAATTCGGTCGAGATGCAGTTGCAGGAAAAGGAGCTGGCGCTCAGCATCCAGTTGAACAACGCCCGCCCCAATGCGGCCCGCGTGACCGCGCTGCAATCGGAGATCACCATATTGCGGGCCGAACTTGACCGCCAGAAGCGCCGCCTGACCGAGGCCACCGAGGGCGAAGGCTCGCTCGCCTCGAAAACGGCGGCGATCCAGATGGCGCAGGCCGATCTTGCGACCGCCGACATGGTGCTGCAATCGGCGCTCGAATCCATGCGCATGTCCGAGACCGAGGCCAACAAGCAAGTGCGCTACCTGACCGTGAGCGCGCGGCCCGTCCTGCCGCAGGAGGCCAGCTATCCCCGGGTGTTCGAAAACACCGTTCTGGCCTTTCTGATCTTTTCTGGTATCTACCTGATGGTGTCGCTTACGGCCTCCATTCTCAGGGAACAGGTAACATCTTGACCATGCACGAGATCGACATTTCCGGCTGCCGTGTCGCAAATGACCGGCCCCTGACCGTCATCGCCGGGCCCTGCCAGCTTGAATCCGCCGACCATGCCCAGATGATAGCGGGCACACTGAAAGAGGTCTGCGCCGCTCAAGGCGCGGGGTTCATCTTCAAGGGCTCGTTCGACAAGGCCAACCGCACCGCGCTCTCGGGCAAGCGCGGCCTTGGCATCGACGAGGGGTTGAAGGTGCTTCAATCGGTCAAGGAGGCGCTTGGGGTGCCGGTGCTCACCGACATTCACACGGCTGAGCAATGCGCGCCGGTGGCCGAGGTGGCCGATGTGCTGCAAATCCCGGCCTTTTTGTGTCGTCAGACCGATCTTCTGATTGCGGCGGGCGAGACCGGGGCGGCGATCAACGTCAAGAAGGGGCAGTTTCTCGCGCCTTGGGACATGCCCAATGTCATCGCCAAGATCGAGGCCACCGGCAATCGCCGCATCCTGCTGACCGAGCGCGGCACGTCGTTTGGCTACAACACGCTGGTGGCCGACATGCGCTCCTTGCCGCAGATGGCGGCGACGGGCTATCCGGTGGTGATGGATGCCACCCATTCGGTGCAGCAGCCCGGCGGGCGCGGCGGCAGCAGCGGCGGGCAGCGCGAGTTTGCCCCCGTGATGGCGCGCGCCGCCGTGGCGATCGGCGTGGCGGCGGTGTTCATCGAGACGCATGAGGACCCGGACAACGCGCCCTCGGACGGGCCGAACATGATCCCGCTCACGCAGATGCCCGCGCTGATCGACACGCTGATGCAGTTCGACCGGCTGGCCAAGGCAAACCCCCTGACCCTGTGAGCCAAAAGAGTCTTTCATGACCAGACCGCTTTCGACCGTCACCCCGAACACCTGGGAGTTCCTGCGCGACGCGATGATCGCGCCGACGGGGTTTCGTGAATACGATGCGCGCTGGAAATATCCCGACGCGATCAACCTGCCGGGCATCACCGCGCTCGGGCTCGGGCTTGGCACGCAAATCCACGCGCACGGCATCGCGCCGGTGATCGCGGTCGGCAACGACTACCGCGACTATTCGCTGAGCATCAAGAACGCGCTCATCCTCGGGCTGATGCAGGCGGGCATCCACGTCAGGGACATCGGCCCCGCGCTCTCGCCCATGGCCTATTTCGCGCAGTTTTACCTTGACGTGCCCGCCGTGGCCATGGTCACCGCCTCGCACAATCCCAATGGCTGGACCGGGGTCAAGATGGGGTTCGAGCGCCCGCTCACCCACGGCCCCGACGAGATGGCGGAATTGCGCGACATCGTGCTGGAGGGGCGCGGGGTGGCGCGCGCGGGCGGATCGTATGAATTCGTCCCCGGTGTGCGCGAGGCCTATCTTGACGATCTCGCGGGCGATTTCCGCATGACCCGCAAGCTGCGCGTGGTCTGCGCCACCGGCAATGGCACGGCGGGGGCCTTTGCGCCCGAATTATTCGAGCGGATCGGCGTCGAGGTGATCCCCTCGCACAACCGGCTCGATTACACCTTCCCGAACTACAACCCCAACCCCGAAGCCATGGAAATGCTGCACGACATGGCCGGGACGGTGCGCGCCACGGGGGCCGATTTCGCGCTAGGCTTCGACGGCGACGGCGACCGCTGCGGCGTGGTCGATGACGAGGGCGAGGAAATCTTCGCCGACAAGATGGGCGTCATCATGGCGCGGGACCTGTCGAAGATCTACCCCGATGCGACTTTCGTGGCGGATGTGAAATCCACCGGGCTTTTCGCCTCGGACCCGGAATTGATCAGGAACGGCGTCAAGGCGGATTACTGGAAGACCGGCCACAGCCACATGAAACGGCGCGTCAAGGAATTGGGTGCGCTGGCGGGGTTCGAGAAATCGGGGCATTACTTCCTCGCCCATCCCATCGGGCGCGGTTACGATTGCGGGATGCGCGTGGCGGTCGAGATCTGCAAGCTGATGGACCGCAACCCCGATATGTCCATGTCCGACCTGCGCCGCGCGCTGCCGCAGACCTGGGGCACGCCGACCATGTCGCCATATTGCCCGGATACCGAGAAATACCAGGTGCTGGAGCGGATCGTGGCGCGGCTGGTGGCGAAAAAGGAGGCCGGAGAGCCGCTGGCGGGGCGCCCCATCAAGGAGGTGGTGACAGTCAACGGCGCGCGCGTGATCCTCGACAACGGGTCGTGGGGGCTGGTGCGGGCCTCGTCGAACACGCCCAATCTGGTGGTGGTCTGCGAAAGCAGCGCGAGCGAGGCCGAGATGCGCGCGATCTTTGCCGATCTCGACGCGGTGATCCGCACCGAGCCCGGCGTCGGCGATTACGACCAGACGATCTGAGGCCGCCCGCTCGCCGGACCCAGGCCCCCGGCACGGCGCCGGGGGCCGCGGCGTGACAGGGCGGGGCTTATTGCAGCCGGCCCATGGCCACGGCCACATCGGCCATGCGGCACGAAAAGCCCCATTCGTTGTCATACCAGGCCAGCACCCGCACCAGCCGCTTGCCGGTGACCTTGGTCAGATCCGGCGCGAAGATCGAGCTTTCCTCGGTATGGTTGAAATCGACCGAGACCTTTGGCGCGGGATCATAGCCCAGAATGCCCTTCATCGCACCCGCCGCCGCCTCGGCGACGACATCGTTCACGTTGTCCCTGGTCACGTCGCGGGCCGCGATGAACGTCAGGTCCACCGCCGAGACATTGGGCGTGGGCACGCGGATGGCCGAGCCGTCGAGACGGCCGGCAAGCTCGGGCAGCACCTCACCAAGCGCCTTGGCCGCCCCGGTGGAGGTGGGGATCATCGACATGGCCGCCGCGCGCGCGCGGTAGAGGTCGTTGTGGCGGCGGTCATGGGTGGGCTGATCGCCGGTGTAGGCGTGGATCGTGGTCATGATGCCGCTCTCGATGCCGATGCCCTCATGCAGCGCCTTGGCCAGCGGCGCGAGGCAGTTGGTGGTGCACGACCCGTTCGAGATCACCTTCTCGCCCGATTGCAGCATCGCATCATTGACGCCGAAGACCACGGTGCGATCCACGTTCTTGGCGGGGGCCGAGATCAGCACCTTGCGCGCGCCGCGATCCAGATGCGCGCGGGCTTTGGTGCCGTCGTTGAACTTGCCGGTGCATTCGAGCACCACATCGACGCCTTCCCAGTCCAGTTCGTCGAGCTTGTAGGTGGACATGACCTCGATCGGCCCGCGCCCCAGATCGAGCGTGTTGCCCGCCACCGTGATCGGGTGGCCAAAGCGGCCATGCACGCTGTCGTAGCGCATCAGGTGCGCGGCGGTCTCGATCGGGCCGGTGGCATTGACCTTGACGACCTTGATATCGTTGCGCAGGCTCTCGGCGATATGGGCGAGCGTGCAGCGACCGATGCGGCCGAAACCGTTGATGCCGACGGTGATGGTCATGGGGCGACTCCTGTTCGGATGGTTACGCGCGGTATAGACGGGGCGCGCGCGTTCGGAAAGCCGCAAAGCAGTGGTTTTTGACGGATTTTCAGTATGTTAGCGATAACCGTTATCGCCAAACCAGCGCCTCGGGAGATGGTGGCGCTAACGGCGGCTCAGCCGAGGGCGGCAATCTCGCGCGCGACAAGCGCGGGGATGGCGGGCGCGGTGCCGATGGGCGGCAGGCGCAAGCCGACAAAGCCCGCCGCATCGAGCGCCTTTGGGAGGTCATCCACCACATGCCCGCCCTCGGCGGCAAAGAACGGCAGGCAGAGGCTCTGCCCGCCCAGCCCCCGCGCCGCGTCGGCCAGAAATGGGGATTGCTCGACAAATCCCACGCGAATTTCGGCCAGCGCCAGCAGCGCGCCAAGTGCGGCGGCAAAGGCGCGGGTGTCGCGGGCGGAATTGGCGCTGCGGCCCGAGCCGTGCCCGGCGATGAAGGCCCGCACCCCGGACGCCTCCCACCCGGCCGCCGCGATTTCCGCGCGCAACAGCTCGGCGCCAAGCGCGGGCAGCGCGGGCGAGACGCCCAGGGGCGGCAGGATCACGGCCCCGGGCGCGGATGACAGCCGCTTGCGCAGGGCATCGCCGGTGAACCAGCCCTCGGTCATGAAAAGCGGGTAGATGCGCGGCGCGGGGCCTGCCCCGGCAAGGGCCCTGTCGAGCGCGCCGGGTTTGGCCAGCGTCGCCGCGCCGACATGCCAGCCAGGCAGCGCCGCCGCGACCCTTTGCGCGAACCCGTGAAGATCGGCCTCCGCTGGCTCCGGGTCGGAGGGCTGGCCGTGGCTCACGATGATGGCGGATCGCTGCATGGCCTCTCCGGTGCGGTCATCCTCTGGCGCAGGAGATGCAGCGCGTGAGGCTGGGGTCAAGGGCAAGGCGCGTCCCGGCAATCTCTTGGCCGCAATCCTCGCAATATCCGAACTCGCCTTCGTCGAGGCGTATGAGCGCCGCGCGCAA
Organism: Roseovarius sp. UBA6167; assembly: GCA_002428225.1. GTDB lineage: Bacteria > Pseudomonadota > Alphaproteobacteria > Rhodobacterales > Rhodobacteraceae > Roseovarius. The sequence continues at coordinate 31,877 of DIUD01000036.1, forward strand.
CCGCCGCCGCTCGATGTCGCGCCGGGCATGGGTGGCGCGCGCCATGGCCTGCGATTGCAGCGCGTCCTGCCGGCTCAGTCGCCCGACGGCCTGCTGATCGAGCTCCACCGTGGCCTGCCCCTCGCGGCCGCGCGCGTCCTCCTGGTCGATCTCGGCAAGCCGCGCGATGATCCGCGCGCGAAAGGCGGTTTGCGTTGCGTCGTCCATCGCCCTATGTCCCCTGTGCCGTCGTGGATTTTCTCCGCGAAACGCCTCTGGTATAGTGAAGGCCCGAGAAGGAGACCAGCCCGTGCCCAACATCAAGACCAAACTGGCCGAATTCGATCCCGTCTGGGTCCAGATCGCGCAGGAGGCGCGGACGGCGATTGCCGATGAGCCGCTTCTGGGCGGGCTCATCCATTCCAGCGTGCTGCACCACGGCAGCTTCGAATCGGCGCTGGCCTACCGGATTTCGCTCAAGCTGGCCTCCTCCGAGATGCCAGAGCAGATCCTGCGCGAGATCTGCGACAAGGCGCTGGCGGCCGATTCGGCCATCGGCCTTGCGGCGCGTGCCGATATCGTCGCGGTGCGCGACCGTGACCCGGCCTGTGACCGGTTCCTTCTGCCGCTCCTGTTCTTCAAGGGCTATCAGGCGGTGCAATGCCATCGCATCGCGCATTGGCTCTGGCGCGAGGGGCGGCGCGATCTGGCGCGGTTCTTCCAGATGCGCTCGTCCGAGGTGTTCGGCGTCGATATCCACCCCGCCGCGCGCATCGGCAAGGGCATCATGATCGACCACGCCCATTCCATCGTCATCGGTGAAACGGCGGTGGTGGGCGACAATGTCTCGATGCTCCATTCGGTGACGCTCGGCGGCACCGGCAAGGAGGAAGAGGACCGCCACCCCAAGATCGGCGACGGTGTGCTCATTGGCGCGGGGGCCAAGGTGCTGGGCAATATCCGGGTGGGCCGCTGCTCGCGTATCGCCGCAGGCTCGGTGGTGTTGGAGGAGGTGCCGCCCTGCAAGACGGTGGCGGGCGTGCCCGCGCGCATCGTCGGCGAGGCGGGTTGCGATCAACCCTCGGTCAGCATGGATCAGCTTCTGGGTGTGCGCGGCAGCGAGGCCGAGTGATCCGCGCGCCTGCCGGCTAGCCGGGGGGCGCGGCAGCAAACAGATCGGACGGATAGCGCACCCCCGCGAGATAGAGACCGTGAGGAGGGGCGACGGGGCCGCAGGCGGCGCGGTCGCGCGCCTGCAGCGCGGCGCGCACATCCTCGGGCTGCCAGGCCCCGCTGCCCACCCGCTCCAGCGTGCCGACAAAGCTGCGCACCTGGTTGTGCAGAAAGGAACGCGCGGCGAAATGCAGGTGGATTTCCGGCCCCGTGGGGGTGTCCACCGCCTCGATCCGCGCCTCATCCAGCGTCTTGACCGGGCTTTTCGCCTGGCAGATCGAGGCGCGAAAGGTGGTGAAATCGTGATGGCCCACCAGATACGCCGCGCCCGCGCGCATGGCCCCGATATCGAGCGCGTGGCGCAGGTGCCAGACGCGACCGGCATCAACGGCAGGCGGCGCGCGGCGGTTGAGGATGCGAAAGAGATAGCGCCGCCCCGTAGCCGAGAACCGCGCGTGCCAGTCGTTCGGCGCGCGCGCGCAGGCGATGATGGCGACAGGCAGGGGCTTGAGGTGGAAATTGAGCGCCTCCGAGAGGCGAAACGGATCCCAGTCGCGCGCCAGGTCGCAATGCGCCACCTGCCCGAGCGCATGGACGCCCGCATCGGTCCGCCCGGCGGCGGCGATGCCGTGCGCGCCGGGCCCGAGCCGCCCGAGCGCCGCCTCGATCGCGCCCTGCACCGAAACGCGATCGGCCTGCCGCTGCCAGCCGGCAAAGGGCGCACCGTCATATTCGACCTTGAGAGCATAGCGCGGCATCGGATCGGATCCTTTCTCGGGGCCGATCTTGTGCGATGTTGGCCAGGCAGGGGCAAGCCCCATCGCCACCTTTCCCCCGCCGCGGGCACGGTGTAAGGCAAGACAGGCCCAAAAGCGGAGCGCACGACATGCCCCTGATCCTGCCCGATACGACGCTTCTGATGCAGATGCTGGCGATGCTTCTGGTGATCGGGGCCTTTGCGGGGGTGCTCGCGGGGCTTCTGGGCGTGGGGGGCGGCATCGTGCTGGTGCCTGCGTTCTTCCATGCCTTCCAGACGCTTGGCTATGACAGCCCGCAGCTCATGCAGATATGTCTTGCCACCTCGCTTGCCACGATCATCGTGACCTCGGTGCGCTCGGTGCTGAGCCATGACAGGAAGGGCGCGGTGGACTGGGAGATCCTGCGCGGATGGGCACCCTGGATCGCGCTTGGCTCGATTCTCGGCGTGGTGGCGGCGGCGGGGCTGCGTTCGGTCACGCTTCAGGCGATCTTTGGCGTGCTGGGGGTGGTGATCGGCCTCTATCTCGGGTTCGGCCGCGCCCATTGGCGCCTCGGCACAGCCATGCCCGGCGGCATGAGGCGGCTGGTCATCGCGCCGGTCGTGGGCTTTCTGTCGGTGCTCATGGGGATCGGCGGCGGCAGTTTCGGCGTTCCGCTGATGAGCCTTTACGGCGTACCGATCCATCGCGCGGTGGCGACGGCGGCGGGGTTCGGCGTGACCATCGCGCTGCCCTCGGTGCTGGGCTTCCTGCTGCTCGATATCGCGCCCGATGGCCGCCCGCCATTCACCATCGGCGCGGTCAATCTGGTGGCCTTTGCCGTGGTGGTGGCGATGACGATGATCACCGCGCCATGGGGGGTGCGGCTGGCTCATGCGATGGATCCGAGGCCGCTGAAACGTGTCTTTGCCGTCTTCATTACCATCGTCGCGCTCAACATGCTGCGCAAGGCGCTTGGCTGGTAGCGATGAACCGGCGCAGCCCGGCCGCGCGCCTCAGTCGCGCGCGCGCCGCGCCGCCCGCCCGCCCCGGCGTTTCCCGAGCAGGTCGGCGCGGTCGGGCAGGGCGGCGATGATGTCGCGCCGCTCGTCGGCGCTCATCTTCGACCAGCGCGCGATCTCGTCGATGGAGCGCAGACAGCCGGTGCAGATGCGCGCCTCGGGGTGGACGACGCAGATGCGCACGCAGGGGCTTTCGATCTCGTCGCGTTGCCAGATGTCATCCGTCATGCTCTGCCCTCATATGGCGCATCCGGTCGAGCGCCCCTTGCAGGATATAGGCCGCGGCCACCGCGTCGATCACCTCGGCGCGCCGTTTGCGCGACGTGTCCGCCTCCAGCAGCACCCGTTCGGCAGCCACGGTCGAAAGCCGCTCGTCCCAGAAGCCGATCGGCAGCCCGGTAAGCGCGGCCAGATTGCGGGCGAATGCGCGCGTGGACTGGGCGCGCGGGCCCTCGGAGCCGTCCATGTTGCGCGGCAGGCCGAGCAGGATGCCGCCCGCCTCGCGCGCAGCGGCAATCTCCAGCAGGCGCGCGGCATCGAGGGTGAATTTCCGCCGCCTGACCGTCTCGACCGCGCTTGCCGTGGACAAAAGGCGATCGGACAGCGCAACGCCGATGGTCCTGGTCCCGAGGTCGAGCCCGATGACGCCGCGCCCGCGCGGCAGGGCGGCGGCGAACCCGGCGATGTCGTCGTAGATCATTCGGCCACTCCCGCGCTGCGGGCGGCGGCGCGCATGGTCGCGAGTGCGGCTGCGTCCCCGGCGAACACCTCCTGCGCCTCGGTCCAGGTGCGGTGTGCGGCCTCCTGCTCGCCCAGGACGCCATAGGCATTGATGAGCCGCGCCCAGTCCCCAGGCGGGCCGCCCTCGGTCGCCAGCCGCTCCGAGAGGCGCGCGACCATGCCACGGATCATCCCGGCGCGCGCCTGCGGGTCCATGCCGGCGGCGGCCTGCATGTCCTCGGCGGTCGGGCCGCGGCCCTGGGGCGGCAGGCTGTAGCGCACACCCGCGCGCATGGCGATCTCCTCGATCCCGGCCCGGATCATGGGCACCCAGGGGGCCTGATCGGGGCTTTCCTCCAGAAGGTCGCGCCAGAGGCGAAAGGCCCGGTCGGGCCGGTCCACCTGAAGGAAGTAGATCCCCAGATAGAACCGCGCGGTCGGCGCGCGCGGGTCGCGTTCGAGCGCAGCGCGCAGCGCGGCCTCGGCATCGCGCGAGACGTAGCCCCCCGCCGCCTCGATCATCAACTCTGCCAGCATGGCGTGATCGGTCGCGGTCGCCGCCTCGCCGCGCACCGCCACAAGCTGTTCCTGCGCCGCGCGCGCGGCGGCCATGTTGCCAAGTGCGGCCTCGCTGCGCACCAGGAATTGCAGCCCCTGCTCATCGCCGGGCCGCGCCGCCACCACCGCGCGCAGCCGCTCGACCAGCGCCAGATGCTCCTCGCTCACCCCTTCGGGCGCAGAGATCGCAGGGCCAATGCGCGCCTCGGCCTCTGCCTGCGACAGCCGGTCGGCGCGCGCGGCCTCGGAGGCGGCGATGCGCTGTGCCATCGGCAGGTCGGGATAACCCGGCGCGCCCACCTGTCCATAGAGCCAGGCCCCGCCACCCGCGAGCACCACGACGCAAAATGCCGCCAGCGCGATGCCTGCGACGCGCGGTTGCGCACCTGCCTCGCCGCCTGCGCGCAACTGCGCATCCGCCGCCAGAATCCGACGCGAAATCTCGGCACGCAGCCGTTCGGCCTCATCCTCGGCGATGACCCCGCGCCCGAGGTCGCGCTCGATCTCGCCCAACTGGTCACGATAGACGCGCAGATCATAGGCGGCGGGCGCTTCGCCGTCGGCACGGCCACGCAAGAGCGCCAGCGCCAGCACAATCCCCGTGCCGAGGGCCAGCGCCCCGGCAATAATCCAGAAAGTCATGAGCACACCCTTTCACCTCTCCATGTAACGGGGCGGCGCGGTGAAAAAAAGGCCCAAGCGACCGCGCCGGCACGGACCCGGCGAGGTCGCGGTTTGTCAGCGGCCCTTGAACACGGGAGGACGCTTTTCGTTGAAGGCGCGCATCCCCTCGATACGGTCTTCCGACAGGATCAGCCGGTGATAGGCTTCGAGCGCAAACTTGTGCGAGGTCTTGCGGTCCACGTCGAGGGCGACATTCATCGCCTTCTTCGCCTGCTTGACCGATAGCGGGGCGTTCGCGCATATCTTTTCGCCCGCCTCGATAACCTCTTCCATCAGCTTGCCCTCGGCGCAAATGCGGTTGACCAGCCCCCATTCCAGCGCCTTGCGCGCATCTATGGGACGCGCGGTCAGCACCATCTCCTTGGCGCGGCGCTCTCCGATGACGTTGGGCAGGACCGACACGCCGCCAGCGCCGGGCATGATGCCACGGCTGACCTCGGTGATGGCGAATGTGGCATGTGGCGCGCAATAAGTGAAATCGCAATTCAGGGTCATTTCCAGACCGCCGGCATAGGCCACACCGTTGACCGCGCAGACGATCGGCACCGGGCAGTCGGCCATCGCAAAGATCGCCCGTTGACCGTCGAGGTGCTGATCGAACCATTGTTCGTCGGTCATGTCATTGCGCTGCTTGAGATCACCGCCCGAGCAGAATGCCTTTTCGCCGGCACCTGTCAGGATGATGCAGCGCACATCGCCGGGGCGCTGGACAAGCGGCGCGAAGACGTCGCCCAGTTCCCGCATCATCGCGGTGTTCATGGCGTTATGGACTTCGGGCCGGTTCAGGGTGACGATCATCAGCCCGTTGTCGCGTTTCTCGACCAGGATGGTCTCGTATGTCCGTGTCATGGGATCTGTCTCCATTCCCGTGTAATTGCCTCATTTCAACCCTTCGGGAGGGAACAGCCGTTCCTCTCCCGTCAGAACGGCCAGCCCCCTCAGTAGGATTTCGGCATACCCAGCCTGTGCTGGCCGATATAGGCCAGGATCAGGTTGGTCGAAATCGGCGCAGTCCGGAAATGACGCACCTCGCGCCAGACCCTTTCGACATCGTATTCGCGCGCCACGCCAAAGCCGCCATAGGTCTGCATGGCAACATCCGCCGCATTCCATGCGGCCTCGGCCGCCAGATGTTTCGCTGCATTGACCTCATATCCGCAGTCCAGCCCCGCATCCAGCATGGCCGCCGCCCGGCGCCCCATCAGGTCGGCGGCGTCGAGTTGGGCATAGGCATCGGCGATGGGAAACTGTATGCCCTGGTTCCTGGAGATTGGCCCGCCGAACACGACCCGCTCATTGGCATAATCCACCGCCCTCTTCAGGAGCCACTTCCCGGATCCGATAATCAGACCGCTGGCAAGGGTCCGTTCGGCATTCATGCCCGACAGGATGTAGGAGAAACCCTCGCCTTCTTCGCCGATCAGATCCTCCACCGGCACCACCGCATCCTTGAAGAACACCTCATAGGTCAGGTGATTGGTCATGATGTCGATCGGGCGCAGCTCGATCGTGCCCTCGCGCAGCCCGCGCTTCATATCGAGCAGGAACACCGATAGCCCATGTTTGCGGTGCTTCACCTCGTCGATCGGTGTGGTCCGTGCGAGAAGCAACATCAGATCCGTATGCGCCGCCCGCGAAGTCCAGATCTTCTGGCCGTTGATCAGATACCTGTCGCCGTCGCGCACCGCGCGGGTCTTCAGCTTCAGGGTTTCCGATCCGGCCCCCGGCTCGGTTACGCCGAATGCCTGCAACCGCAGTTCTCCGGTGGCGATTTTGGGCAGATAGCGTTGTTTCTGATCGGCGTTGCCATGTTTCAGAACCGTGCCCATCGTATACATCTGGGCTATGCAGGCCGCGGCATTGCACCCCTCTGCGTGAACCGTTTCGAGAACCACCTGCGCCGCCCGGAAAGGCACGCCCAGCCCGCCATATTCCTCGGGCACCAATGCCGACAGATACCCCCCGTCGCCCATGGCCTTGACAAAAGCGTCCGGGTATTCCCCGGCCTTGTCCAGATCGCGCCAGTACTTGTCCGGGAAATGGGCGCACAGCTTGCGCACACCTTCGCGGAAATCGGGGTAGTCATTGCCGATGTTCATCTGCAAGTCTTCAATGTTCAGATCCATTGGTGTCACCTCTCGTGTTGATATGTCTCATGCTGGTGCGTTCGCGATCCGGGGTTGAAGGGCGGCCAGGTCGCCCCTGGTCGCCTGGCAATCGAACGTCATGGACGCAAGATGCCTGTGGGCCATGCGGATGCGCGCAGCGGTCGGTCTCGTCGTTTTCACATCGCTTTCGAACGGGTTGCAGGGCGCGGGCGGAACCGGTCCAGCCCGCCCGAATGCAGCACCCGGCTCATCAGCCTTGTGCCCATGATCTCCTGGGCCTTGCGTGCGGCATCGATCAGTTTCTCCAGGTCGATGCCGGTCTCTATGCCCAGTTCGTGACACAGGAACACCGAATCCTCGGTGGCGATGTTGCCGGCGGCCCTGGCGTCACCGTAGCCGCTGAACGGACAGCCCCCGAGCCCCCCGATGGCGCTGTCAAACAGGTCGATGCCCATTTGCAGCGCCGCGTAGAGATTTGCGATCCCCAGCCCGCGCGTATCGTGGAAATGCATTCCGATGCGTGTGCCCTGGGGCAGAAGATCGCGCAATGCGGCGATCATCCGCCTGACCGCCTCGGGGTTGGCCCAGCCCATCGTGTCGGCAATGACCAGCGTGGGCACGGCAATTCCGGCCTCGTCGCACTGGCGCATGAGCGTGCGAACGACATCCAACACCCGCGACAAGGCAATTTCACCCTCGAAATTGCAGCCAAAGGCGGTCGTGATCCCGGCAGAGGCAACCGCGTGGCCAGTTTCACGATAAAGCTCGATCCAGCTTTTCTGCCGCTCGGCCATATCGGCCATCGAACAGTTGTTGTTTCGCCGGCAGAAAGCGTCGGACGTATAATAAATCAGCATCGGGTCGATATGCACCCGATCCGCCGCAAGCGCGTTCAGGAACCCCTTTTCATTCAGCCACATGGCAGAATATTCCACGCCCGGCTTGCGGTCGATCCTCTCGAACAGCTCGGCCGTGTCGGCCATCTGGGGGACGTATTTCGGGCTGACGAAAGAGCCGACCACGATGCGCCTCACGCCGGTCTCGCCAAGCAGGTCGATCAACTCCGCGCGCTGTTCGATCGGATGAATTGTCCTTTCGATCTGAAACCCCTCGCGCGGCCCTTCCTCGCGGAACTCGACCGATTTCGGAAACCCAGTCATCTCTTGCCCATCCTTCGCCATTCCTCTTTCCGGACCGATCGGATCCCCTAGCGTACGCCTTCGAAAAACAGCGATGGAAGCCATAACGAGAGATCCGGCACATATGTGATCAATCCCACCAGGAGCACCATCAGAACGATGAAGGGCAGCACACCGCGAACTACGGTCCCGATGCCGGCACCTGATATCGACGACAGCACATAGAGGTTGAGCCCGATCGGAGGCGTGATCAAGGCCAGTTCCATGTTGACCGTCATGACGATTGCAAAATGGATCGGATTTATCCCGAGAGGTGCCAGCAGCGGCAGAAGCAGCGGCAGGGTAATCAGCATGACCGCAGCGACCTCGAGAAACATGCCGAGAACCAGCAGAAGCACGTTGATCGCCAACAGGAATTGCCAGGTCTTCAGTTCCTGCGTAACGACAAAATCGACCAGTTGCGCGGGCAGACCGGATTCGGTCACCCAATGGCCGAACACCAGCGCCGTGGCAACAATGATCATGACACTTGTCGCGCTTTTCATACCCTCGGCCGCGATCCGCAGGGTGTCGCGCAGCCGGCTGCCCCGATAGACGAACGCGGTAAGCAGAAAGGCCACCAGCGCAGAGACAATCGCCGCTTCGGAGATGGTTGCGATACCGGAATAAATGCCCCCGAGCACGATCACGGGAAGGGACAGGGCCGGCATCGCACGCAGGTTCTGGCGCAGGAATTCGCCCGCGTCGGGCCGCGTCCGTCGGGGCAGTGCCTCGCGCCGGGAAATCAGCATGATGTAGCCGGCAAACAGCGCGGCCTGCAACAGACCGGGCACGACCCCCGCCAGAAACAGCCGCTGCACCGATTCCTCGGCGATCAGCGCATAGAGCAGCAGCGCCAGGCTGGGCGGGATCAGAATCCCCAGCGTGCCCGAAGCGCCGACCACACCCAGCGCCAGCGGGCGCGGGTAGCCGCGCCGGACCATTTCTGGTATCAGGATCGTGCCCATGGCCATCGCCGTGGCCACCGATGACCCCGAGATCGCGGCAAAGACGGTGCAGGCGATGACACAGACCACACCCAGCCCGCCGTGCATCCAGCCAACCCAGACGTCGGCGACATCGATCAGCACCCGCGCAATACCGCCGCGCTGCATGAAGGCTGCGGCCAGCACAAAGAACGGAATCGCCATCAGCAACTGTGAATTTAGGCCGTCCACGATCTGCGAGGCCATGCCGACCAGCGGTCGCCCCTCGACCATGAAGATCACCATCGAGGTGCCACCCAGCACCAGATAAATCGGCACCCCCAACGCCAGCAGGACGAAGAACAGGATCAGGACAAGGGAGATGCTCAATTTTTCGACCCCTTCACGGTCACGTCAACTTTCGCTTTCGGCATGATCGGGAAGTTTGGGCGTGAACCGAAATCCCAGCAGCCACAACCTGTGAATGTAGCGCAGGATCACCAGCGCAAACCCGACTGGCAGAGCGGAGTAAAATATCCACAGCGGCGCGCGCAGCGACCCGTTGCTCAGATCGCCGAAGTCCCAGGCTTCATAGGCGGCAAGGAAGGAATAGCGCAGCAAGACCGCGCCAAAGGCGATTCCAATCAGACAATGAATGATCTCGGCGCCGCGGCGCCCCGCGAGGGGCAACATCTGCACGACCAGATCAGCGCGCACGTTGCGATTTTCATAGGTCAGCGCGCTGTTGGCCAGAAACAGCGCCCAGACCACGAAATAGACCGTCAGTTCCCCGGCCCAGCCGGTGACGTATTGCGGGCCGAAGATGCGCGCGAACATGTCGTAAAGCGATATCGCCAGCGCCGCCAGCAGCAACAGCCCGATAATCGCCGTCTCGACCGCGTTCCATATCCGTATGAATGTGGTCATATGGCGGCCCCGGAACAGCCGCTGGTCGCGGCGGCCCCGAAAACGATCTCACCAGACATTAGTTCGTACGACCTTCAATCCCCGCTCTGACCTGTTCGATGAAGTCGGTATCCATTTCCATCCTCGCCACCAGCGCGGGCATGGCCTCGGACATCTTCTCGCGCCATCTGGCCAAGTCCTCCGGGCTGGACTCGCTCACGGCAATTCCGTTCTGCGTGAGCACTTCGCGCGCCTGGGTATCGGCTTGCTTCGCCGCCTCGCGCGCATCGCCGATCGTGTCGCGCCAGGCGCCGGTGATCGCGGCCTGCAACTCCGGCGTCAGCTTGTTCCAGAAGGCGTCGCTGACCAGCGGGACATAAGCAGCATAGTATGCGTTGTCCTTGAAGGCGTATTTCACGCCCGAATCCCACAGTTTGGCACTCACGACGCTATCGGAGGCGCTCAGGAAACCATCCACCGCCCTCTGGCTGAGCGCCAGCGGCACGTCGCTGAAGGGAATGCTCACCACAGTAGCGCCCAGCCCCTCAGCCAATGCGACAAACAGTGTCCCGCCGGGGACGCGGAGCCTGAGACCAGCCAAGTCGGTCTGTGAGGCGACCGGCTTGTCAACCGTGAACCAGCTGGTTCCCGCCATAAACAGCCAGTCGCCCAGAACGCGCGAACGGGTCTTGGCCTCGATCTTCGGGCCAACCCAGGGCGCAACCACGTCATCGAGCACGCCGATCACGTCATCGGCGTCCAGCCCGTAGAATATCGGCAGCATGAGCACGGTCGTCTCGGGCACCATCCCGCCAAGGAACCAATTGCCCGGCACCGCCATTTCAAGACTGCCCTGACGCAGCGCCTTGGCAACGTCCCCGTCCTTGTAGAGCTGGGCGGACTCGAAGAGTTTTATATCCAGTTGCCCTCCGGTCCGTTCGTTCAGCACCTCGATGAACCGGCGCAACGATTGGTTGCGCGTGTGCGAAGGCCCGGTATCGACCGATATTCGCATCTCGATCGGTTCGGCCGATACCACCGGCACCGTGGAAAATGTCACTGCCAGACCTGCCGCGATTGCGCAGAGCAGTCTTGTGGGTAGCGTAATCGTCATTTGTTCCTCCCCGGCGGGTTCATCCATCATTATTTATGACCCGTCAGTCTGAGGCTAATCCGCGCCGCTGGCCTGTGTCAACAAGGGGCGCACCTGCTCATCCCGTCGGCGCGGGCCGAACGGAGCGTCCGAGCCCATGCAAGGGACAGGATCGCCGGGCCTTTCCCTGCCGGTGCAGGAAAGGTAAACTGGTCGGCTCTGACACCGCCCCCGGCAACCTTATCGCGCCGCTGTCGTGGCTGGCTTTCGCGCCGCCCGTCTCATGGCCCGGCGCGCGCGTCGCAAAAACGCCTGGAAAAGTGGCATATTTTCTGTTTGTGCTTGAATGACAGGCAATGGTCGTCCCGGCCATCGCCATGCGCCGCGCAGGACTGGAACTGCCATCCCGTCTTGCGCTTCCTGACAGAAGCCAGGCAGGAGGGGTGATGAACGGATCGGACATCTTTGACGAGATGTGGGGCAGCGACACAAGCCTGCGCGAGCCCTATCGCGGTTTTCATGACTGGTTCGACCAGGAAGACCCCAGGCGCCTGCGCGCCAAGCAGCGCGAGGCCGAGGAGCTTTTCCGCCTCACCGGCATCACCTTCAACGTCTATGGCAAGGCCGAGGCCGAGGAACGGCTCATCCCGTTCGACATCATCCCGCGCATCATCTCGGGGGCGGAATGGGCGCGGCTGTCGCGCGGGATCGAGCAGCGTGTGCGCGCGATCAACGCCTTTCTGCACGACATCTACCACAAGCAGGAGATCATCAAGGCGGGCCGCATCCCCGAGGAAATGATCCGCCGCAACGATGCCTTCCTGCCCCACATGATCGGGGTCGAGCCGCCGGGCGGCGTCTATACCCATATCGTCGGCATTGATTTGGTGCGCACCGGGCCGGGCGAGTTCTTCGTGCTCGAGGACAATGCCCGCACACCGTCGGGCGTCAGCTACATGCTGGAAAACCGCGAGACCATGCTGCGCATGTTCCCCGAGCTTTTCTCGCGCAACCGGGTGCGCCCGGTGCAGACCTATCCGTTCGATCTGCGCCGTTCGCTTGCCGCGAGCGCGCCGGGCTGCGCCAACGGCGATCCGGTGGTGGCGGTGCTGACGCCGGGTGTCTACAACTCGGCCTATTTCGAGCACGCTTTCCTCGCCGACCAGATGGGGGTGGAACTGGTCGAGGGGCACGATCTGCGGGTGGTCGATGGCCGCGTGGCGATGCGCACAACGCGCGGCCACAAGCCCATCGACGTGCTCTATCGCCGGGTGGACGACGAGTTTCTCGACCCGCTCAACTTCAACCCCGAGAGTACGCTTGGCGCGCCCGGCATCATGGATGTCTATCGTGCGGGCGGCCTCACCATCGCCAACGCGCCGGGCACCGGCATCGCCGATGACAAGGCGATCTACAGCTACATGCCCGAAATCGTGGAATTCTACACCGGCGAGCGCCCGATCCTGCACAATGTGCAGACCTGGCGGTGTTCGGAGCCGGACGCGCTGGCCCATGTGCTCGACAACCTCCATGATCTGGTCGTGAAGGAGGTGCATGGCTCCGGCGGCTACGGCATGTTGATCGGCCCCACCGCGAGCAGGAAGGAAATCGCCACGTTCCGCCGCAAACTCAGGGCCCGGCCGGGCAATTACATCGCGCAGCCCACGCTCAGCCTCTCGACGGTGCCGGTCTTTTCGCGCGCTGGGCTGGTGCCGCGCCATGTCGATCTGCGGCCCTTCGTGCTGGTCAGCCCCGGCAAGATCAACGTCACCCCCGGCGGCCTCACGCGGGTGGCGCTCAGGAAGGGGTCGCTGGTGGTCAACTCTTCGCAGGGCGGGGGCACCAAGGACACCTGGGTGCTGGAGGATTGAGCGCGATGCTGGGCAAAACCGCCAATGGCCTGTTCTGGATGTCGCGCTATCTGGAGCGGGCCGAGAATACCGTCCGTCTGATCGAGACCGGGCAGCGCATCGCGCTGACCCGCCTCGGCGACGATGCCCGCGAATGGGCCTCGATCCTGCAAAGCGCCGGTTCCTACCCCGCCTTCATGGACGCCCATGACGAGGTGACCAAGGAGGCCGCGATCGACTGGATGCTGCGCGACCGCGACAACCCCTCCTCGATCCGCACCTGCATCGAGGCCGCGCGGCAGAACGCGCGTCTGGTGCGCACCGCCATCACCGGCGAGGCCTGGGAGGCGATCAACGCCGTCCACATGAGCGCCCGCGACAGCCTGGCCCGCAAGGTGACCGAGCGCGACCTGGCCGAGGCGCTGCAACGGATACGGCAGGGCACGGCGCTGGTGCGCGGCATGATCCTCGGCACGATGATGCGCGACGAGATCTTCGATTTCCTGCGCATCGGCACCTTTCTGGAGCGTGCCGATTACACCGCCCGGATCATCGACGTGAAATATTATGTGCTGCTGCCCTCGATCAACGCGGTCGGCACGATGATCGACAATGTGCACTGGGAAAGCATCCTGCGCGCAGTCGCGGGGCGGGGCGGCTTTCGCATGGAATATGGCGCGGGGGGCGGCCCGCGCGAAATTGTGCATTTCCTTGTCCTCGACCGCCGGATGCCCCGCAGCCTCGCCTTTTGCGCCGCCAAGATCGAGGATAACCTTCGCTATCTCGATCCCGAGGGGCGCAGCCCCACGCTGCGGATGGTGCGCGCGCTCAGGGCGCAATATCTCTCGCATGACGTCTCGGCCATTTTCGATTATGGCCTGCACGAATTCATCCAGAGCGTTCTTTCGGCGCTTGGCGATATCGCCGCGCAGATCGAACGCGATTTCCGTTTTTATGAGTGAGCCAATGCAACTGGAGATTCGCCACACCACCCGCTACCGCTTTGCGGCCCCGGTGACATTCGCCCTGCAACAGGTGCGCAAGATCCCCAAGAGCACACCGCACCAGAGCGTGCTTGGCTGGGTGACCGAGATAACAGGCGGCACCAAGCAACTCCGGTTCGAGGATCACCACAACAACGTGGTCGAACTCATCAGCTTTGACCGCGACACAACCGAGATCTCCGTCGTCTCGCGCGGGCGTGTGGCGCTGGAGGACAATCACGGCATCGTCGGGCGCCATCGCGGCCCGGCGCCGCTCTGGCTCTATCTCACCAACACGCCGCGCACACAGCCCGGCGCGGGCGTGCGCGATCTGGCGCGCGGGGCGCACGGCGAGACCACGCTTGACCGGCTGCACGCGCTCTCGTCGCATATCCGCGCGACCATCGCCTATGAGGTCGGCTCCTCGCAACCCGGCTGGGGCGCAGAGGACGCGATATCGCAGGGGCGCGGCGTGTGCCAGGATCACGCGCATGTCTTCATCGCCTGCGCGCGGCACATGGACATCCCGGCGCGCTATGTCTCGGGCTATCTCATGCTTGACGACCGCACCAGCCAGGACGCCATGCACGCCTGGGTCGAGGCCCATGTCGAGGGGCTGGGCTGGGTCGGCTTCGACGTCTCCAACGGCATTGCGCCCGATACCCGCTATGTGCGCGTGGCAACGGGGCTGGACTATGCCGATGCCGCGCCTGTATCCGGTATGCGGATCGGAGGCGCCGCAGAGGTGCTCGACGTTCGGATAGACGTTTCGCAGCAGTGAGGCCCCAGATGACCTATTGCGTTGGCATGATGCTCCGGCGGGGTCTTGTTTTCATGTCCGACACCCGCACCAATGCCGGAATGGACAATATCTCGACCTTCAAGAAGATGACCGTCTGGGAAGCGCCGGGCGAGCGGGTGATCACGCTTTTGTCCTCGGGCAACCTTGCCACCACGCAGGCGGTCGTCAGCCTTCTGGACGAGCGCACCAAGGCCCATGACGATCGTCTGCCCACGCTTCTCGGCGTGCCCTCGATGTTTCAGGCCGCGCGGCTGGTGGCGGACACGCTGCGCGAAGTCATCGCCATCCATCGTCAGGCCGGGCAGGAGGCCGACAGCGCCTTTGGCGCCACGCTCATTCTTGGCGGGCAGATCGCGGGCGGCGAACCGCGCCTGTTTCTGATCTATCCAGAGGGCAATTTCATCGAGGCGAGCGCCGACACGCCGTTTTTCCAGATCGGCGAGACAAAATACGGCCGCCCCATCCTAGTGCGCGCCTATGATCCGGACATGAGTTTTGCCGCGGCGATAAAGCTGTTGCTGGTCAGCTTTGATTCGACGCTCAAGGCCAATCTCTCGGTGGGCGCGCCGTTCGATTATCATTTCTACGAGGCCGACAGCCTGTGCTCCGGGCCGCAAGGCCGGATCGAGGCCGAGGACGCCTATTACCGCGACATCGCCGACCGCTGGGGCACTGCGCTCAAGGAGGCGCTCGACGGGCTGCCGGATTTCCAGTTGCCGCCCGACTGACCCATCCGCCCCGACCGCCGCCCCGACCGCCGCAGTTAACCCATGTCTTTCACGCAACCCGCCCCCGCCAGCCCCCGCGCCAGCGCGCAGAACTGTTCCAGCCCCACGGTTTCGGCCCGGTCCGTGGGCTGGATCCCCGCCGCCAGAAGCCGGTCCTCGATATCGGGGGCCACCCCCCGCAGCGCCGCGCGCAGCATCTTGCGGCGCTGGTTGAAAGCCTGCGCCACCACCCGCTCCAGCACCTTGGGGTCGGCCGGATAGCGCGGCGCGGGCAGCGCCGTGAGATGGACCACCGCGCTCGAGACCTTGGGCGGCGGGGTGAATGCCTCGGGCGGCAGGTGCATGACGATCCGCGCCTGCGCCCGCCATTGCGCCAGCAGCGCCAGCCGCCCATAGGCCCTGGAGCCGGGCCGCGCCACGATCCGCTCGGCCACCTCGCGCT